>JBAVQC010000041.1:0-34029 GCA_049693715.1 Acidobacteriaceae bacterium
GTTCACGTGGGCGTCTTCCACCTGAAACTTAACTCCGCCAGGTGAAGGCAGGAGCGGCTTCAACTGGGGCGGCTAGTGGGGGTCGAACCCACGACATCCGGAGCCACAGTCCGGCGTTCTGCCACTGAACTATAGCCGCCATATAGACTTAGATTGTAGCATTCAGGTTTAACCTCACCGCGCCTGGGAAAGGCGCCTTCCGAGCCTCTCCCGGTCGCCGTTCAGCCTATGCCCAGCAATCCACAGCCCGAGATTCTGCCCCCCAAAAAATCACGTTTTCAGAAAGCGAACGGCTTGTTCGCCGACGAAAATCTCGATTTGCTGTCGCATGTGCTCGATGACTGGTTTCGCGTCCCGGGTACCTCGATCCGCTTCGGATTGGATGGCATCATTGGCCTGGTTCCCGGCTTGGGAGATATTATCGGTGGCCTCGCATCCACCATCATCGTGGTCGCGGCCTGGGTGCGCGGCGTCCCCTACGTCACGCTGCTGAGAATGGTAGTCAACATCGGGATCGAGGTGCTCCTGGGAACGATTCCGTTGTTGGGCGATGCCTTTGACATTGCGTGGAAGGCGAACCGTCGCAACTATGCGCTGATCGTTCGCCATCTGCAGCAATCGCGCCGGCAGACCTGGCGAGACTGGGTTTTCCTGATACTGATCGGCCTGGCTCTTGCAGCCATCTTTCTGGCCCCGATCTTCCTGATTCTTTGGTTTTTGGAGTGGCTCGGGCATCACGCCTGAAGAGGGTGGTTGGGATACAATCCATAGATCGGGGCGTAGCGTAGCCTGGTAGCGCATCTGCTTTGGGAGCAGAGGGTCGGGGGTTCGAATCCCTCCGCCCCGACCAACGAATCAACCAGTTAGCGCATCCGCGCATCCCGATCGCCCAGAGTTGCGCCTACCCTGAAAAAGCGCCGCAATACCACGCTGTGAACGGGGCAGTTTGCTATGGTTTGGAAAACGCGAAAGCCCGGATGCCAGTCCGGGCCTATCCAGACGTGATTGTTGGGCAATCTCAGTCTAGCTACTTACGGCTTCTTCCAGTTCGTCTTGAAGCCAAGGGTACGGTTTACCTCATAGGGCTGGTAGCAGGCAATGCCGAAGGTCTGGCAAACATCGGGCAGCTTGCGGTTTTGACGCTGTTTGCCCGGGGCTGATGTTTCAACAGAGACCACGCAACGGTTGGGTTTTGCGCGCGCATAGGCAACAATAAATGGATCGCGGCCGATAACCTCTAGGTCAGTATCTCTCAGATCTGGGGCATAACCTTTGCTCGTCACGTCTGCAACGAGAGCGCTATCAACCTTCTCGTCGAGCAGAAGAGCTTTCTTGATGTGCGGCTGCTTGATCCACGGCAGGAGAAGATCATCGTTCTTCTTGCCCTTCGTGGTGTTTTGTCCGGCGATAATCTCTTCCATGATTTCTTCAGGGATTTTGATGTTTCCGATCTCGCCCTGATATTGAATCCATTCCCAATATTCGCTGACCTGATCGATAGCCAGATACGTGTTATTCGCGGTGATAAGCACGTTCGCATCAAAGATGTAGAGCACAGGTCTTAGCGGAGACCTCGATTTCTCACCGGGGCGAGAAGCGGCTCCACATTGCGAGGCTTCACACCCAAAACTCTACCGGCCTTGGTGTAGGTTAAGGTGCCTTCATCCAGAGCTCGCCGGACCAAACCCAACAGCGCCGATCCGACGCGGTGTCTCTTAACAACGTAGTAGTTGGGTCCGCCCTCTGACGACTTCTGCTTTTCCGGTTTTCGTTCCTGGAATTCCAAAAACTCGTCATAGAAACGGCTGTCCAGACGGCGCCAGGTGTCGTGATCGACGCGGCCCGTCCGGTAAAGTTTGAAGGCAACCATGGGGCGGCTGACGTGCCACTTTCCTGCATATTCGTTAATGAAGTTCACAGTAAGGTTGAATGAGGCAGGATTGGCAAAGACTCTAAGGTCTTCTGCCGGGACCAGGATCTCGCCGGCGACATCGTTGCAGTACCGTTCGGTTTTGTTCGAGGCGTCGACGCCGCTGATGCCGGTCTCTCCAAGCCACAGATGCACGAGTTCATGTAGAGCCGTAAACGACCACGCTGCCTTGACATCCTGATCATTGATGACGATCATGGGGGCCAGCCGGTCGGCACTGGCATAGCCGCGGAATATCCTTACCGGGATATTGGTGTGGTGACTGCCGAGATTGCCGATCAGCAAGACGAAGACGCCGGCCTGCTCGATCTTGGCGCGGAGATAGTTGAAGGCATCGTCTACAGTTTTGTGAGCCCGGAACTCAGCTATATCGATCTCAAAGCGTTTCTGAATGCGCACTGCCAGCTCCCTGACTGGTGTTTCGAGGCTGGCCTTACCGACAAAATTCGGTGGCTCAATCTCCTCATCTTCGAGGACCGAACTGACCAGTTCCTGCCGGGCCTTGATGTCACGAATCAGGGCGTCCAGCTCGGGATTGTCCCGTTCCTCACCGGGAAGGGTACGAAAGTCCTGACCACGATCTGCGGCCGTCGGAGGGTCGTTGAGGTAAAAGACGAGGAGCGGACGGCGGTAGGTCTTCGCCATCTTTTCCAGCAATGCCGGCTTGGGTTCGTGATCCCCGCTTTCCAGCTTGGCAAGCCGGTTCGGGCCGGTTTCTCCCCTAGCGTTCTTCAGACCGATTGAGCGTGCGGCATCCTCAAGAGACAGTCCTGCTGTCTCCCGCGCCCAGGTCAACATTTCCGGTCGAATAGCCATTTGAAGATCCAATCTACATCATCAAGACGCGAAGGATCACAGCATCCGCGCATCCCGTCGGAAGAGCACCAGTTTTATTGTGGTAACGCGTAAGCGACATAGACTCCACCACACGCTGCATTACGACTCTACGGGGTATTCGAAATTTCTTGACTCCCAGGGTTACCCGGCAACTGCAGCGCCCTGGGGCTCACCTTTCAAGGATGCGGTGGTCTGCTTTACATCTGATAAAATGTAAAGCAGGAGATTCGCTCGTGGAAGCCACGCTCAGCAGCAAGAACCAAGTCACGATCCCTAAGCAAGTACGGGAGTTCCTGAATTTAAAGGCGGGCGACCGGTTCAAGTTCTTTTTTCAACCCGATGGGAGAGTCGTCCTTCTTCCCAAGGTCCGGACGTCAAAGCTCAGAGGAAGCGTCCCGAAGCTCGACCGGCCGGTCGCGATTGAAGAGATGAACGCCGCGATCGCAGCGGGTGCCACAGAACGCCGCCGATGATTGGTCTCGACACCAATGTCATTCTGCGATATCTGCTGCAGGACGACCCAAAGCAAGCGAGCCAGGCCAACCACATCTTCGAGCGGCAACTCTCCGAACGGAATCCGGGATTCATCTGCCTGGCAACGATGCTCGAACTTGTTTGGGTGCTGCGCAGCCTCCTTAAGCAGACCCCTTCCCAGATCGCCACGCATCTCGAAAACCTCCTCGCCGCGGATTCGCTGGAGGTCCAAAATGAACAGCAAATCTTCGAGGCTGTTTTCGCCCTCAGAAGCGGTACGGGGGAGTTTGAGGACGCTTTGATCGGGGCGCTCAATGCCTGGGAAGGCTGTTCTTACACGCTCACATTCGATAGAAGGGCCGCGAGGCTGTCCTACTTTCAAGTGATCGTTTAGTTAGCCGAGGTTGTGTTTTATCTAGGGCTCGCACCAGCGAAGTACACGCAACGCTCGGAGCGTATTCCATCGGCTCGGTTGAGCGACTGCTTCATCGAGCGTGACCGCGAGCGACTCATCATAGGTGGCATCGAGCGGCCACCGGCCATCCGGACTACGTTTGCGTTGAACAATGTCGATCGCTTCTCTCATGCGCGGGTCCGGCACAGATGCGCCCACGCGGAAGTAATCGAGTGCGCGGAGCACGTCGTAGTGATATCGAGGCGGAAAGGCGAACTGGAGGAACTCCGGATTCGCGACCTCACCCGTCGAAAGCCTCCGGTGAAGCAACCGCTGGAGTAAATATTCGTTTCCTCTGCGTCGCGAGAAAGCCACTTCCGCTGTGGCTCCGACAGCCCGCTCATACTCAAGCAGCCCCTCCAGCACGCACAGTGTAGTGTGAAACGAGGAGCGGCTGCTCTTTGGCGCTTCACAGTTCCAGCCGCCGTCCTCCAGTTGTTCGTCCAGGAGACGCTGCACGAGGCGCTGCGATGGACGTCCAAAGTAAGCTCCGATTGCGAGCGCACCTCCATTGACACATGGCTCCACTTCGCCCTCGAAGAATGTGTTGCCACCGGTCTCGGGCGCCCGCAACTCCCAGCATCCTCCCAGGTCATTCCACCGTAGGCCTGTCTCGAGACGCGCCACCGCTGCCTCTACAGCCGGCTCGGTGAGATCAATCCCCGTGGACCGTAACAGCTGCAGTGTGAACAGCGTCGTTAGCCAGGCGGGAGCGCTCTCGCGACGCCACGAGCCATCCGGGTGTTGTGATTGCAGAATCGTTGCCGCGACCCCTTCGTGAGGGACCGCGGCGCGCTCGGCGGCGATGGCCTCTGCAGGAGCATCCGTCAGATCGCGCGTCGCTTGCCAGCGCACCGCGGCCTCAGAGTTAAGCAGCCACTCGAGAACGTTCACGTTGAACCTCCGGGTGGAGCAGTCCAGCGATCGGCAAAATGAACAAACCTAGGCAAGCGCTAGCTGCTGTTCGACCAGGGTCGCCCAGTAGGACGCGCCCGTCGAGAGCACCGCATCGTTGAAGTCAAAAGCGGGATGGTGCAGCATGGGGTTCAGTTCGCCGGCGCGCTTGGAACCTAACATGATGTACGCTCCCTGCTTGGCCTCCAGCATGTAGGCAAAATCTTCCGCGCCCATCACCGGCTCAGCCATCTCTACTACTTGCTTTGCTCCCGCCACACTGGTCGCAGCCTCGCGCGCCAGCGTCATAGCCTCTGCGTCGTTGATGGTGGCCGAAGCCACCATGTGCATCTCCACCTCGACGCTCGTTCCATAGGCTTGCGCAATCGATTCCGCCAACCTGCGGATGCCCCGTTCGATGGTCTCGCCTGTTGCGGCATCCAGCCAACGCGCGGTTCCTTTCAACACCGCTTCACGGGGAATGGCGTTTGCAGCCACACCCGCCTGGAACGAGCCGATCGTCACCACGCCGGATCGAAACGGATCGATGGTTCGGGAAACAATCGTCTGCAAAGCATTCACCAGTGCACTGCCGGCGACAATGGGATCGATGCCGAAGTGAGGCTGTGCGGCGTGGGCCCCACGGCCGACAATCTTGATCTCAAAGAAGTTAGCCGCAGCCAAAATGGGCCCGTTTCGCCAGTGGAACTCGCCCTGGGGCATGGTCGGGAAATTATGCATGCCGAAGACCAGACGCATGGGGAACCGATCGAACAGGCCGCCATCCACCACCTGCTTGGCGCCCCCAATTTCCTCTGCGGGCTGGAATATCAGGTAAGCCGTACCGCGGAACTTGCGGCTCGATGCCAGGTAGCGTGCCGCGCCTAAGAGCATGGTGGTGTGTCCATCATGTCCACAGGCATGCATCACGCCTGGATTTGTCGATGCGTAGGGTGCTCCGGATTCCTCAGCAATCGGCAGGGCATCGATATCCGCCCGCAGGCCAATGGCATCGTCGCCATCACGTCCATGAATGACCGCGAGCACGCCTGTCCCATTGAAGTTGTGCAGGGCGTCCACGCCGAAAGACCGAAGCCGTTCCTGGATCACCGTGCTGGTGCGCGTTTCAGCGAAGCCGAGTTCAGGATGCGCATGCAGATCCCTGCGCCAGCTAACCATTTCTTCGTGATTGCGCTCGATTTCTTTCAGTACCGGCATTGGTCGATCTCCCTGCTTAAGAGGGGGCTTAAATGCGCATAAGGCGCTTAAGGCGCACACTTCCACCCCCGATTTGATGGCAGCATGGAATCGCCGCTGCCAAAACCGTATCACGAGCATGGCAGTGCAGTTTGAACGCGATCATTCGTGCACATAAAGAGCAATTCCATGCAATCGCCTGGCAGTCCCCACTGGGTACCGTGTTCTTGGTTGCAGTCAGTACCGGAATTTGGGGACTACCGTGGCCACGCAGTTCAGTCAGGCAGCAAATGGACGCCGTCAAGAACAAAAACGGCGCTCAGCAAGAACCCAGACGCTCTCATCCCGGAAAAGCTTAAGCAGTAACCCCTCACAAAGACAAGGAGAACATCATGAGCACCACCATGACCGCAGAGAAAACCTCCACGAATACCATCACCGTGAAGGACGGAACCACGATTTACTACAAGGATTGGGGCATGGGACAGCCTGTTGTTTTTTCCCATGGATGGCCTCTGAACGCGGACGCCTGGGATGCGCAAATGATTTACCTGGGGCAGCGCGGTTACCGTGTCATCGCCCACGACCGTCGCGGCCACGGCCGCTCAGGACAAAGCTGGGATGGGAACGAGATGGACACGTACGCTGACGATCTCGCAACTCTTTTCGAAACCCTGGACCTGAAAAATGCCGTGATGGTCGGTCACTCCACCGGCGGCGGCGAAGTCGCTCGCTATATCGGCCGGCATGGGAGCAAGCGCGTCGCCAAAGCGGTGCTCATCAGTGCCGTTCCCCCGATTATGGTCAAGTCAGACAAGAATCCGGGCGGCTTGCCCATCGAGGTATTTGACGGCCTCCGTACTTCCGTCCTGAATGATCGTTCGCAGTTCTTTAAAGACTTGAGCCTACCCTTCTTCGGCTACAACCGGCCGGGAGCCAAGATCTCAGAGGGAGTACGCGAGAACTTCTGGTATCAGGGCATGCAAGGCGGATCCAAGGGCGAGTACGACTGCATCAAGGCATTTTCCGAGACGGACTTCACCGAAGACCTGAAAAAGATCGACGTTCCCACGCTGGTGATGCATGGCGATGACGACCAGATTGTGCCCTACTTGGATGCGGGAGCGCTTTCGGCGAAACTGGTAAAGAATGCGCAACTCAAGGTCTACCCTGGTTTTCCCCATGGTATGCCGATCATTCACGCGGACACGCTCAATCCCGATCTGCTGGCTTTCATCAAGTCATAGGAGTATCCGCAGGGGAGAGCGCAAGTTCTTCCCTGCGGTTCCCCTGGACGGACATCGGTTTTGCCCTGCCGGGGGGCGAGCCGAGGCCCGATAGTTTCGGGTTACACGTCGATGCGGCGAATCGTCATACGGTTGTCTCGTTTACACGAGACTGGCAGAACGCTCAGATGCATGCCGGCAATCGGGACGGCTTTATTCCGGGCTGAAGTTTCCGCGCCCTCATTTTCGTCCGCATACGTCAAGCCAGTCATGGTGGCGTGCACAACGTTTTCAAAAGAATCGCATCTTAGGTAAGTGGACGGAGAAAGCTACCGCTCCAGGCTGGGCGCTCGGGGGGAGCGCCCGGCGAACTTCAAAGGCCGGCTCTAATGGCCGGCTTCTTTAGACTCTGCGGCGAGCATGGCAGCTACTTTGGCGCGGCGAATTCGTTCGCGAAGCTGCTTGGTGACCGAGCGGTGACAACGAAGGCAAAGGGTTCGAATGTTATCGAGGTCGCACTCGCCGCCCCCTTCTGCTACGGGCAGAATATGGTCAGCATCCCATAGACTTTTGCGGACTCGTGTTTTAAATCCCCAGTGGCGCATCAAGGTTTCGCGTGCAGATCCGCGCGAACGCTTTAACTTAATGTGCTCCCTGATCGTGTCCACAGCACAATGCGCGCACACTCCCCTATCTCGCTTAAAAATGTGTTGGCGCAAGTACCCGGGCTGCGAACGCAGCTTCCACTCGTGTACGCAATAGTCTGAACAGAACGTGAACCTGCGTGCCGGCACTTCCAGGGTGCACCATTGGCACAGGCCGCGTCCATTCTGTCCACGCGGCATGCTTTTGCGGTCGACCCATCCTCCGGTCATGATGCGAGAGGTGCTCATAGACTGGTTGTAAATTCGTGCGCACTTCGAGCGTAAGTGCTTCAGCTCTATAATCGTGGAAGGGGTGCCGGGGGATATAACATGCGCGCGGCCTTGGTAGAAGATTTCCGTTTCCCGCCGCGCTATCGGGAAACATCTCCTCCGGTTGCCGATGACGGCGAAATCGTGCTGCAGGTGCGTGCCGCCGCGCTGTCCAACCTGGTACGCGGTCAGGCGAACGGATCCCACTACAGCAGCGTCACGAAACTTCCCTTCGCGCCCGGGAACGATGGTGTCGGCGTGGATGCAGACGGTGCGCGCGTCTACTTCATTTCCCCCCGTCCCCCGTTCGGCTCCATGGCTGAATTTAGCGTGGTTTCGCGATCGATGACGATTCCTCTCCCGCCGGAAATTGACGATGCGGTTGGGGCAGCGCTGGGAAATCCCGGCCTCGCAACCTGGGGCGCGCTCCTCGGCCGGGCAAATCTTCAACCTGGTGAAGGAGTTCTGATCAACGGAGCAACTGGGGTCGCAGGAAAACAGGCCATACAGGTGGCAAAATACCTGGGCGCGTCGAGGATCATTGCCACCGGTCGCGATGAACAAGTGCTCGCCCAACTGGGTACTCTGGGCGCGAACGAGATTATCTCGCTGCGCCAGCCGGAAGAGGATCTGCTGCGGAGTTTCCACTCGGCCCTGGCTAGCGTGCAGGTCGTTCTGGACTACCTATGGGGACCGTCCGCGGAACTGATCCTGAAGGCCGCCGCCGGCCATGGATCGCCGCAAGGCGAACCGCGCATACGTTTCCTGCAGATTGGATCCATCAGCGGGAACACGATCAACTTGCCTTCCCAACTGCTCCGCAGCTCCGGCGTTGAGCTGATCGGTAGCGGTCTGGGTAGCCTGTCCGCACAACAAATCCTGCAATCGCTCACCAAAATGTTTGCCGCCGTAACCAAGGTGCACTTTGCGATTGACCTGAATCCGGTCCCACTGGCCAAGGTTGAAGAAGCCTGGACCTGGAAAGACCACGGACGCAGGATTGTCTTCATTCCGTAGGTAAATCCGCGGGCGTTTCTCGGGTTCGGTTATTCCACAGGATACGGCCCTTCGGAGAATACCTGGGCGTGATAGCCCTTTGATCCAACCAGCCGTGCCAGAGCGCTTCTCATGTCATCGCCTGCCTGCAATCGTTTGACCACCGATTGAAAATCGTATTTGGGTCGCCAGCTCAGCTCGTTGCGAGCGCGCTCATTCACGTACACGCGATCGATACCTGAAAACGCCTTCCATTGCCGCCGCTCATATTCGGCCTCATACTCTGGAACACGTAACCGTAACACTTCGCGTGCGTTGGCGCGTAGACCCGCGAGATCGTGCGGGATAAACGGAGTGGTTGCGCTGATGATGTACTTGCGGAAGCCGATGGCGGAGGCCCTTTCTGCGGCCAGAAGATGAGCGCTGACTACATCTTCAAGGTCGACTCGCCGGTAGAGGAGCTCATTGGCTTTCGCATTTGCGCCCGAGTATTCCTGCCGCACCTTGGGGTTGTCATCATCCTCGGGGAAGAAGCGCGAGGTTCTCAGCACGATGCATGTCAGGCCCTGGTTGCGGAAGAATAATTCACACAGGTCTTCCGCTGCGGCCTTGGTCACGCCATAAATGTTTCTGGGAACAGGCCTCACCTCCTCTGTGATCCATGCCGCGGGAGCTTTCGGAGGAGGCGCCAGTGCATCGCCGAACACGCTGGTTGTACTGGTGTAGATAAAGGAGTCGGCGCCGGCTGCCGCGGCCTCCTCCAACAGGTTGAGTGTGCCGGTTACGTTGGTATCGATAAAGTCTTGCCGGCTGTGGGTAGCAACGTGAGGTTTGTGCAGCGTTGCGGCATGGAAGACGGAGTGAACGCCACTCATGCAGCGGCGCACCCAGGCGCGGTCCGTAATGGAGCCGATGTTCGTCGTAAACGGGGACTCAAGTATGTCCAGGCTGATCACCTGGTATTGCAGATCCCGCAAGGTGCGAACCAGGGCCTCACCCAGGTGCCCGGAGCTCCCGGTAACGAGTACTTTCATGATGACTCATGATAAATCGGGCTTCACGGGCTGCGAGAAAAGGCATTGTCCGAAGGGCACGGGTTTAGCCGTGGCGTACAAGAGCGAATGGATGAGGGCTAAAGAGCCTGTTCAGCCCACGTTTTTTGGGTGAGTTGCGGCAGGGCACTTTGCAGAGTGCGAATGTTTAGGAGTAGAATTCGGCGCCTCACCGGGATGCTCGGTTTCACAAGGCTCTCCCGGCCCCTGGAGGTTGATTGAAGATGCCGAAAAAGCAGGTTCTCCTAGCGACATTAGCCCTGGCCCTCCCCATGTTTCTCGGCGGATGTGAGCGCCACGCCAAATCTGAGCAGTACTTCCTGATCGCTACCAACATTGATTTGCCTTATTGGCAGTCGGCACACGAGGGGTTTAGCAGAGCCGCGGCACTGTACGGCGTGACCGAAGACATGCGCGGCCCCGATACGTTCAATCCCGCCATTGAAGTGGATGAGTTTCGCGCCGCCGTCGCTAGAAAGCCGGCAGGAATTCTGGTATCCGTTGCCGATCCAAGCCTCATGGGACCCGAAATCAACAAGGCAATGGCCGCCGGGATCCCGGTGATCACCATGGACTCCGATGCCCCTGATAGCCAGCGTCTCTACTTCATCGGTACCAACAATCTGGAAGCTGGGCGGTTGGGTGGCCAACGCGTGGCTGCCGAATTGAATGGAAAGGGAAACGTGGTCTTCTTCACCATGCCCGGCCAGCCCAATCTGGAGGAGCGTCTTAAAGGCTACAAGGATGTGTTTTCGAATTATCCCGGCATCAAGATTGTCGAGGTCTTTGACATGAAGGGACAGTCCACCGCGGCCATGGACAAGGCGCAGGAATACTTTGCGCGGAGCGGGCCGGCCAAAATAAATGCCTACATCAGTTTGGAGTCTTCCTCCGGCAAGGATGTCGGCGAAGCCTTCAAACGTTCCAAGCCGGTAGGCGCCATCCTGATTGCGATGGACGTTGACCAGGCGACACTCGAGCTGGTCAAGGAAGGCACCATCGAGGCCACCATTTCTCAAAAACCTTTCACCATGGCTTTTTTGGGTCTCAAGGCGCTGGACGATCTCCACCACTACCCGCTCAAGCCCCTGGCCCGGGACTACGGTTTGGATGCAATGTCGCCCGTACCCGCTTTCGTTGACACCGGCGTATCCCTGGTTGATAAAAGTAATGTCGATAAGTTCCTGACTCCACCGGCGAAGACACAGTAGATCGCCTCATCGGCTTCCGCCGGCGTAAATCAGCAAATGAAGCTTCGCCTGCGAGAAGAGCTGGCTGACGCAGAGGCACGCATGGCTCAGCCGGTGCCGATCGTGGTCCCCCGGCGCACCACAGCCGGCGATGGGGCAAGACCGCGCTGAACGGCCAAAACCCTAACTAAAGTCACCTTCGCGCCCCGCCGATATTCCCCTTACCGGCGGGGCGCAGTTGTGTCGACAAAGCAACGTCCGGGAAAAGTTCTATCTGTAAGTTGCACCCCGGCATCATGGGCAGGCCAATTCTGTAGCGGTTCGTTTGGCGCTTGGCGCACGTTCGCTTAAGCGGTTGCGGCCCGGGTTCGCCGGTCAGACTTGCCAAGGATGGCGATGAAACTGCCCCGGCATACCCTCGAACATGGCGCTCAAACCTCTGAGAGTGGTTTCCGCTCGAAACTTAGCCCCAGGAAGTTGCTTCGCAACCGCATCGTTCACAACGTGATCGCGCTGTACGGGGTGCAGGCTTGCACCTACGCCTTGCCTTTATTGACCTTCCCCTACCTGGCGCGAGTGTTAGGCCCATCGGGATGGGGTGTCGTCGTATTTGCCCAAGCCATCGGCGCGGTCATTGCCAGCGTGGTGGAGTATGGCTTCGATATCTCGGCCTCGCGAGAAACGTCGCGGCAGCGCGATGACCCGCAGCGTTTGTCTGCGCTCATCTCGGGTGTCTTGGGCGCCAAGTCCCTTCTGGCCATGCTGTGCATCGCGGGGGCGCTGTTCTCCCGGCGTTATACCCATCACGTTGCTCCGTCGCTGGCGCTGTTCTGGTCAAGTACCATCTGGGGCGTTTGTCAGGGCATCAACATGCTGTGGTTCTTTCAGGGCCTGGAGCGCATGCGTCTGGCCAGCGCGCTCGAGATCGGTGGCAAGGTCATGGCCACCCTGAGCATCTTCGTACTGGTGCATAAGCCGGATGACGCTTGGAAGGTGATGGCGGCCCAGTGTGTGGGTTGTGTGGTGGCCCACGGGGTTACAGTGGTACTGGCTTATCGTCAGGTGGGCTTTCGCTGGCCGACCCCATCTTCGATGTGGGATGCGCTGCGGCTGGGTGGTTCGATGTTCCTGTTTCGGGCGGTGCAGGGCCTTTCCGGGTCAGTGAACCGGCTTGTACTAGGTGCGGTCGCCCCGCTGGCCGTGCTGGGTGAATACGCCGGCGCTGAAAAGATCACGCGCGTATTTCAGCAGGGGATGTGGCCGGTGAACCAGGCCCTTTACCCAAAGCTGACGCAACTGGCGAAGAACAATCCGCAGGGCGCCTTGAAAACTGTAAGGCTCAGCCTGCTCCTTCTCGGCGGCCTGGGTCTGGTCTTCGCTCTGGCGATCTTTCTCGGAGCTCCGTTGTTGGTACACCTGGCGTTGGGACCAGCCTTCGAGGAAGCGGTCCCGGTGCTCCGCGTCTTCTCTCTATGGATTCCTCTGACCGGCCTGTGTACGGTGATCACCTTCCAGGTGATTCTGCCCGGTCAACTGGACAGGCAGTTCAACATCGTCAACTTCACCGCTGCGTTGGTCAACATCTTCGCTGCGTTGGTGCTTGCCCCTCGATTCGGCGCCATCGGCATCGCCTGGTCGGCCGTCATCGGCCAGATCTACACCCTGCT
This sequence comes from Acidobacteriaceae bacterium, assembly GCA_049693715.1. Lineage (GTDB taxonomy): Bacteria > Acidobacteriota > Terriglobia > Terriglobales > Acidobacteriaceae > PALSA-350. Next base: position 12,832 of record JBAVQC010000041.1, read on the forward strand.
TGCCTTCGCTGTCATATTGTGGCGGGCTGGGTTGAATCCCTTTCCTCTGTCCATAGCTTCGGCTGTCCACCCCCGCCCGGTGGGGTAGGCGCCGTTACCACTTTCCTGCCACGCTGCACTGGCGACGGTTGCGTGTGCCCCTCTCTCTTAAGGAAAGGCCCGAGCCTCAGCGCCCATTGCACCCACTTCCCCTTTCGGGGGATGACGCACACCGGAAAAACTGTCTATAGCTTTGTATACCTTTGTGGCGAGATGAGGTTGAAGAGACTATGGAATTGGGTTACGGAAAAGGAAGACTGATGCCGACAGGCAAGCGAGGACCTGTCGTTTACGTGAGCTACAAAATCAGCCAGCAGCTGGTGCACACAACGGATGCCAATGGTTCCTTTCTGAGACAGAAAACCGTTGTGCACTCGATCGACGCTGAAGCCGATCAGCAGCTTGGTTTGGGTGACTACGACCTGCTCGTCGGGGAAGAAATCCTCCGCTTGAAACATATCGCCGGCGATCCCGAGTGGCTCGTCCTTTCCTCCAACGCATCCGCAATCTTAGTCTGAACTGCTCGAACGTTGCCTTTGTCTTCGCGCCGCCCCTCGCTAGACTCGGACCCGATAACGGGCCCGATAACTTGCGTGGGAACGCAGTTTCGTGGCGTGAACAAGGTGCTCGCAATCCGCTAGGTAAAAGTGCTAACATCCGTTCGTCACCCCGGTGTGCAGGAAACCGGCCGGAAGGCTCCCCGTCCTTTCGAAACATATAGACGAAAGAAAGTCCCCTGCCGGAACTTGAAAAGGAGGCGGACATGAACACTAAATCTGCCATCAGCACAGCGGCACTATCGGCACTGATCATTGTCGGACTATCGTCCAGAGCGCAAGAGACCGCCACCCCGGTAAGTGACCCAGCCAGCAGCGATGCGGTTGCCAGCCCGCAACCTGCCGCTACCGTTTCCGCCAACTCCAAGGTCCGGATTGTCCGCCTCAGTGAAGTCAAGGGCGCAGTGCAGATGGACCGGCAAACGGGGAAGGGCTTCGAAGGGGCAATGGCGAACCTTCCCGTGGTTGAGGGGAGCAAGCTGAAGACGGCCGATGGCGTAGCGGAAGTGGAATTCGAAGACAACAGCACCGTCCGCCTGGGGCTGAACTCCGAGGTCGAATTCCCCAAGCTTGAGCTGCTCCGATCCGGCGCTAAATCGTCTTCGATCACCGTGCTGCAGGGCACCGTCTACGTGAGCCTCATCAACACCAAGGGCAACGAATTCAGCGTTCAATTCGGTCAGCAAACGGTCAGCCTGCCGCCGGACAGTCACGTCCGCCTGCAGCTAACGCCGACCGAGGCGAACCTGGCGGTCTTGCGCGGTGAGGCACTTGTCGAGCAACCATCGGGTCCCACCAGCGTAGGCAAGAACAAGACGATGACTTTCAACCTGGCGGCGCAAGGCCCGCCCGTGATTGCCAAGAGCGTGGTGGAGCAGCCGCTCGACAAGTGGGATAGCGACGCCGTGCAGTACCACAAGAGCTACGCCAATGCATCCTCGTTTGGAAACTCGCCCTACTCGTACGGCATCAACGACATGAATTATTACGGGAGCTTCACTAACGGCTGCGGGGGTTCGCTGTGGCGGCCGTACTTTACCAGCGCCAGCTGGGATCCGTACGGGAGCGGAGCCTGGGCGTATTATCCGAGCGCGGGCTATTCCTGGGTGTCTCCTTATCCCTGGGGCTGGACTCCGTACCACTACGGCAGCTGGTCTTTCTGCCAGGGAGTGGGTTGGGGTTGGCGGCCAGGCGGTACCTGGGTCGGATTAGCCAACAATAACTTTGTCGGGCAGCAGGGTTTTCAGAATTCCTTCGCGGGCACTCGTCCCCGGCCGCCGGTTCATCCTCCTACCGCCAATGAATCGTCGCTGGTGGGTGTAAATCTCAAGTCGATGCCGGCTTCCGGTCTGGGCGAGAAGGACACGTTTGTGTTCCGGAACAATTCAGCCGGTTTGGGTGTGCCTCGTGGGAGTTTGGGCAAGCTGAATAGTTTCTCCAACCACACGGCCCAGCGCGGAGTGGCCACCATGAACGTTTACTCTGGCGGTCCTCGAGGCGAGGCGCAAGGGGCGGCGAGATCGGGCAATGTTGGAACAAGTTTGTCCGCTAGGCCAACGTCCTCCTCCGCAGGCATCGAATCGAATCGCTCTTATTCCGGAGGCGGCGTGCAAAGTGCTGGGGCCGGGGGAGCCCACTCCTCCGCGCAGTCGGGTGCTGGCGGCGGCGGAAGACGCTAGTACCTGTCTTCAACCTCTAGTCGTTTTAGACTGGCGGCATTTTCGTATCTGGTTCGAGAAGATACGGAATGCCGCCAATCTCTTTTGAGCGACGATTTGTCCAATTTGGACTGTTCTGATGAATCATGGTACCTGCGCGATGAACGTGGACGTCGGCAGGGGAACCCCGTTGTAGAGGTTGGCATCGGTGAAGTTCTGCCAGGCGTAACGGACCTGGACTGGATCGGTGACCTCGGTCGATGAGACCAGAACCGATGTGCCCTGCACCTTCGCCGTTGCCGCGACAAAGTGGCCATCCGGGCCTGCGACCTCAAAGCCTTTCACCTCTCCGCTGCTGCTGTGTAGCCCTTCCGCATGATCGAACCAGACTTCCAGCGCACTGCCTGCCCGTGTGGTTTGGCGGTAGAGCGGGCCACCCCACTCCAGGCCCGTCTCTCCGTACGCGAGAGCACGGCCCGCCAGAGCGAGGCGCGTGCCGACTGTTTGCTTGTCTGGTGGGTGCACGTTGTCGCGCTCTCCAATGTCCAGGGTGACGGCCATACCGGTGCTAGCCACCTGCAGGCTGCGGCGTTGGCTATCGCGAATGAGGCCCCAGTTTTCCGCTGGTGAATCGAAGCTCGAGATCTGCACAACCAGGAAAGGCAGGCTGCCTTGGCCCCATTGCTGTCGCCAGTCGGCGATGAGCGTTGGGAGGAGCTTTGCGTACAGGTTAACGCGATCAGCGGCGCTGTCGGTCTCCCCCTGGTACCAGAGAAAGCCCTTGATGGCGTACGGCGTAAAGGGCGCCACCATCCCGTTGTAGAGGCCTGCCGGGATCCAGGACACCGGGTCGGGATGCCAGGGATGCGAGGGCTTGGGAAGGTTATGGGCAGCAGCCTCGGCGTCGGCTCTCTTCTCCGCGGATTCGATGAGACTGAGGTGGACCTGCATGTCAGCGAAGTGGGCACGGGCGGCGAAGGCGGGCATCAGCGAGGCATCGGCGGAGAGTGCGTCCAGGCTGATCCAGGAATCGATCGGTGTGCCTCCCCAGGAGGAATCGATGACCCCGATGGGGATGCGCTCCCGCCGGCTGATCTCGCGAGCGAAGAAGTAGGCAACGGCGGAGAAATCCCTGGCGGTCGCGGGGGTGCACGGTTGCCAAACGCCCGAGAAACTGGCCAGAGGCGAATCCGAGGATTGATGCTCCACGCGCAGCAGGCGCACCTGGGGCAAATCCGCTTGGGCGATCTCCTGTTCAGCGTTGGTTACATGAGCGGACGGGGGAAAGCCGGCAAGCGGCATCTCCATGTTGGATTGCCCGGAGGCAAACCACACGTCCCCCACCAACAGGTCGGAGCGAGTTAGCTCAGAGCTGCCGTGGATGGTGAGGGTGAAGGGCCCCCCGGCGGCCTCCGGTTTAAGCCATGCCTCCCATAGGCCCAGACTGGTTGCGGCGGTGACGATGGATTGACCGTGAAAAGTAATCGTGATTTTCTCCGCCGGCGAGGCTTCACCCCACAGGTGGATGGGCGCGTCGCGCTGCAGGACCGCGTGATCGGTAATGACGCTGGTAAGCCGCAATTCAGCGCGCAAGGGAGCACTTAGCAGGCCGATCATGACGGTGAGCAAGGCAAGCTTCATACTTTTTGAGCTCCTGAGATAAGTCGATCGAGAAATAAGTCCGAGCTATGACAACTTAGACCGTGCAGAGTGCCTCTCATAGGTCTAGGATGGGCGGCACTGGTTTTGTGCATCCTTGCTCCTCCTCCCGGGAACTTCATTCCAAGAAGCAGCATAAAGGAAGGAAACTATGTTCGGTTTGATTTGGTGGGTTATCGTCGGTCTCATCGCAGGTTGGCTCACGGGCAAGATCATGAGCGGCGGAGGCTATGGGCCCCTCATGGACATCATCATCGGCATCCTGGGGGCGCTGGCAGGTGGATTCATTATGTCGCACCTTGGTTTCGCGGGGTCTGGCGGCCTGATTTATACCATCATCGTTGCCGTGATCGGCGCGGTGATTCTCACGCTGCTGCTCCGTCTCGTCACCCGCGGCCGGGTTCGACAGGTGTGATCCGATAGTTTTTGGGGACAACTGAGCCTGTTCCGGAGGGAGCAGGCTCATTGTGCGTTGGGAAGGCGCCGATATCGGCGGCCGATGTAAATTGTTTTTATGGAGCAGGCCGTTGCATCGAGGACCGCACTGAGCGTGGCTTTGCGACGTGCGGCTCACCAGATTTACGACTCGCCGGTTGTCTTCAATGATCCGCTTGCTGTCGGCATTCTCGGTGCGGCCTATGCGGAGCAATTGCAGCGAACTCCGTTGCGGCCGGACCGGCCTTTCTCGACCGCGCTGCGGGCGTTTCTGGTGGCCCGTAGCCGCTATGCGGAAGATAACCTGAGACGGGCGGTTGCGCACGGCGTCGAACAGTACGTTCTGCTGGGAGCTGGACTCGATACCTTCGCTTACAGGAATCCGTTTGCAGAGCTTCGCGTCTTTGAAGTCGATCATCCAGCTACTCAGCAATGGAAGCGCGAGCTGTTGCATCGGAACAACATCCCCATTCCGGAGAGCATCGCTTACACGCCGGTTGATTTTGAGCGCCAGTCGCTGGCGGAGGAACTTGGTTCTGCTGGCTTTGACAGCCTGGCGCCCGCTTTTTTCGCCTGGCTGGGCGTGGTTCCCTACCTCACGCTCGAGGCCTTTCGGGCTACGCTCGGCTTTATCTCCGTCCAGCGTCCTGGAAGCGGCCTGACCCTGGATTACGGACAGCCGCGCTCCACCCTCCCGCTGCTCGAACGGATGGCGCTAGACTCGCTGGCGTCGCGGGTTGAAAAAGCCGGGGAGCCCTTCCAGCTTTTCTTTACCCCGCCCGAGATTGCGGCCGAGCTCTCGCGCTTTCACAGCATCGAGGATTTGGGCGCGGCCGAGATCAACGCGCGGTATTTTAGTGGCCGCAGCGATCAGCTGAAAATGCGTGGCTCCGCCGCGCATTTTCTCAGTGCGTGGTTGTAGGAGACGGCGGTTTTCCTTGGGTTTCTCACGCAAGCGAACGAGGGTCGCCAACGCGCAGTCTACTCGAATTTAAGCGATTCGACTGGATCCAGCTGCGCCGCACGGGTCGCGGGGAGAGTGCCGAAAACTACACCCACCAGCGTTGCTGCAGCCAGTGCGATGATCGCGGAGAGTCCGGATATGGGGATGCGGTACGAGGTAAAAAGTCTGACAGAGTAAGGAACGGCCAAGCCAAGGATGGTACCGACGACGCCACCGCTGAGCGAAATGAAGACCGCCTCGATGAGGAACTGCAGTTTTATTTCGCGGTAGGTCGCCCCCAGCGCCTTGCGGATGCCGATCTCCCGGATGCGTGAACGTACATTCGCCAACATGATGTTCATGATCCCGATGCCGCCGACAGCAAGAGTCACGGACGATACCAGGAGCAGGACGAGGGTCAACGCATTGGCGATCTGCGCAGCGGTACTCAGCAGTTCGGTCAAGGTCTGCGCGTCGTATACCGAGCTGGGCTGGTGCCGGGAGTGGATGACTTTCAGTATCTGTTTCGTCGCCAGCTCTACGTCGCCGGTGTCGCGCACAGAAAAGAAAATCTTCTTGATGTCATTGGTCCCGGTAAAGTAGCGCGCAACGGAGTAGGGAATAAGGATGGTTTGATCGGCCACTTCCGTCTGCCCGAGCGTATCGACGGCTTCCTTGAAGGTGCCGATCACGGTGAAGGGAATGCCTTTGATCTCAAAAGTTCGATCGACCGCATTGATGGTGCCGAACTTTTGCCGGGCAAATGGTTCGGTCACGACGGCTACTTTGGAATGACTGGCATCGTCCTCTTCATCGAAGAAACGCCCTGCGATCAGGATGAGGTTGCGCACCTGGCGGTATTGCGGGGAGACGCCAAGCACGAGAATGTCTTTCGATACGCCATTCCCGAAGGCGATCCGGTCATGCATCTGCAGCATGGGCGAGGAGTAGGCGACAGACGGTACCTGCTCCAGGACCGCCGTCTCATCCGCACGGGTTAAGTAGTCGGTGCGGAAGTCATGTTGCGCACTCGATCCGGGGCCACCGCCGGAGTATTCCACTTCCACCATGTTGGTCCCGATGGCCTGTATCAAATGGAGGATGTATTGTTTGCCTGTCAGCCCGACGGTTACCACCAGAATGAGCGAGGCCGAGCCGATGACCATACCCAGCGAGGTGAGCATGACGCGTACTTTGTTGGTGCGGAAGCTATCGATCGCCAGGCTCACGATCTCGCTCAACACCATGGTCCGTTTGGCACTGGCGATCGTGCGTTCGAAGGATCTGCGGCTGACACTGCGGATGGCTGTCATGACCCCAATCTCATGGTAGACGAGTTCATGCACATCCCTGCTTGGGCCCTACGCTTTTGGTCCCTGGCTTAATTTGATTCATTGAATCATTTCTATGGAAATATTCGTCATTCTTCCCTATTGTACGGGCTGAAGCCGCATCTACTTTGAGGGTCCCGGCTTATCTATGCCGGATGTAAGGGAACGATGGTGCTTGAGATTTGTGTGGACTCGGTGGAGTCCGCGAGGGCGGCACAAGCTGGTGGCGCCCAACGGGTGGAATTGTGCTCCTCTCTGATAGAGGGCGGCGTCACGCCCAGTTCTGGCTTAATCGGCGCTGTTCGGGAGTGTCTCACGATTCCGATGGTCACGATTGTCCGGCCGCGGGGCGGGGATTTTTTCTATTCCCGCGAGGAGTTTGGCGTGATCAAGCAAGACATCGCCGCAGCGCGTGACCAGGGGGCTAATGGAGTTGCGCTCGGCGTGTTGTTGCGGGATGGGCAAGTGGATGTCGAGCGCACGCGCGAGTTGGTGGAGCTGGCGCGGCCGATGCAAGTGACCTTTCACCGCGCGATCGACTGGGCGCCGGACATGGAAGAGGCGCTGGAACAGGTGATGGAAGCGGGGGCTGACCGCATCCTGACTTCCGGTGGTGCGCCGACTGCCATGCTTGGGGTTAAGCGCATCGCCTGCATGGTAGCAAGAGCCGATCACCGGATTGGGGTGATGGTTTGCGGGACGGTTCGCAAAGACAACATAGGAGAGATCGCGCGGAGGACGCATGCGTTGGAGTTCCACGCGTCGTTGCGAAAGGCAACGAGCAGTCCTGTCACTTACAGAAATGAAATGCTCTCATTGAGCGATCCGGGCGTGGATGAGTTCGCGCGGTATGCAATCGCCGCAGAGGATGTACGTGCCTTACGCGACGCGCTGACAGCGGCGCAAGAGGGTGATCCTGCCAGGACGTCGCCGCCTCGCTCATGAAGATCCCACCGTCGTTCGGCCATCCTGTTTCTCTCATTTTGCCGCCTCGGACGTGGAAGGCTCATCCACCACCAGCACCCGGTCTCCGGAAACATTCTTGAGGGTTTCGACCGCACCGCTTGGCCAGCGGATTTCGATCGATTGCGCCGCCGCATCACTCCCCAGCCCGAAGTGCGCTCGCTTGTCGTTCGATGACAGATAGCTGGCGGCCGTGGACACGGTAACCCATTGCACGCCCTTCGAAGTGGTCAGTTTGATCTCCGCGCCAATGCCATCGCGGTTGCTCTTGTGCCCTACCAGTTTGATCCCCAGCCAGTGGTTGCTGGTGGGGGTTTCGTTACGCACGACGTAAGCAGGACCGTCGTTGGTGGTCACCACCACATCCACGCGGCCGTCGTTCCAGATGTCGCCCGCCGCCAGTCCTCGTCCGACCCACGCTTGCTGGAAGACCTCGCCCGATGCGCCCGATACATCGACCAGGTGCTTGCCGTCGTTGTGCATCAGCAGCATCGGTTCCTTGTAGCGCAACTGGGGATAGTTCAACTGGATGTTGTCGATATCGTGCCCCTGCGCGATGATCAGGTCTTTCCATCCGTCGTTGTCGTAGTCGAGAAAATCGACGCCCCAACCTGAATGAAGCAGCGTAGCTGCAGCCACACCATTCAAATAACTTGCATAGGTGAACGTGCCATCGCCGCTGTTCTGGTAAATGGCGTACCTCTGGTTGGCGAGGTCGGTAATGATCAGGTCGGGCAGGCCGTCGTTATTGTAGTCAGAAAAGTCGATGCCCATGCCCGCATAGGTGCGCCCGTCTCCATCCACGGCTACCCCAGCGGGCAGGCCTACCTCTTCAAACGTTCCGTTGCCTTTGTTGTGGTAGAGAAACTCCTGCATGGAATCGTTGGCGACAAAAATATCCGTGTGCCCATCGCGGTCGTAGTCTGCAATCGCAATCCCCAGCCCTTTGCCAGGATGGTCGAGTCCTATCTTCGCCGCAACCTCGGTAAAGTGGCCGTTGCCGTCATTGTGATAAACGAGGGGAGCGATCGGCTGGAAGAGATCAGGATGGCAATAGGCGCGGTACCCCTCACGGCGTTCACCGCAAAACAGGTCGGAGAAGTCCCATTTCAGATACCGGAGCACGACCAGGTCGAGCCGCCCATCGTTGTCCAGATCGACCCAGGCTGCAGAGGTGGACCATCCGCTGCCGCCGGTCCCGGAAGCTTCGGTCACGTCGGCAAATTTACCGGCGCCGTTGTTGTGGTAGAGATGATTACCACCGTATCCCGTCACGTAGAGGTCTTCGTAACCGTCATTATCGTAGTCGCCCACGGCCACGCCCATGTCGTAGCCTGCGCCGGCCAGGCCCGCCTTGCCGGTCACGTCTTCAAAGGTTCCGTCATCCTTTTGATGGTAGAGGCGATTGGAGTCTTTGGGACCACTCTTCTGCGGTATCGTGCCCGGTGCGGTTGGATCAGTCAAGACCGCGCCGTTGGCGAAGAAAATGTCCAGCCGCCCATCGTTGTCATAATCGAACAGGGCTACGCCGGAACCCATGGTCTCGATGAGGTATTTCTTTGCCGTATGGTAAGCCTGCCCCTGAAAATGGACCCCGCTGGCCGTCGTGACATCGACGAACTTGCCCGGGGGCGCGGTGGCAGCCTGGTGCGTGATGACGCTGGCGGACGAGCTGTTTTGGGCCTTTGCAACCCAACAGCCCGGCAGGATAGCCGCCAAGCCAAACGCTCCTAACCGCGACAAGATTTGCTTCCTCATCCTCACCTGAATCTTCGCTTGAAGCGGCGGGCCCTGGCCCAGCAGCTTAGGCAGTCTCCACTAGTGTATCCACATGCTTGCGCCAGATTGTCCCGTCGAGAGGCGAGGATGGCTTCGTTAACGTTTTGGCTCACCTCACCCTTCTCGCAACTGACTGTGCAGCAGGGTCGACTGCCACGCGATAGACTCTTTCAGCTCAGAGCTTTGAGCAAAATCTTTCTGGCGCGCACCAAACGAGACTTAGTTGCAGCAACCGAAATGCCTGCGAGCTCTGCGACTTCCTGTAACGAACCATCGTTGGATAAACGAATCTCAGCCACAATTCGCAGAGCGGGGCGTAGACAGCGGATTTCTCGCCTGAGGCGCTCTACTCTTTCATGCCTTGCATAAAGCTCTTCCACGTTCTTCGCCTGATCCGCAATGTCCCGATGCTGCCAGATACCACCTCCCATTATCTCCATAGAAGTCTCGGGGTGAGAACGTTTCCTGCGAAGAATCATCAGCGATGTATTGATCGCTATACGTGTGAGCCAAGTCGCAAATGTCGCCCTGCCACCGAAAGTGTTCAAATGCAGATAGGCTTTCATGCATGCATCCTGACTCACTTCCTCCGCATCTTCTCGCGTTCCCGTGATCCCATAGGCCGTCTTGAATACTCTATTCGAGTGCCGCCCCCATAGTTCCAAAAAGGCTGGGCGATCCCCTGACTTAGCCGCCGCGACGAGGGTTTCATCCGTTGCGGCCGGATCAACTAATTTAACGTTCGCGAGAAGCTCGTTCTGTTGCTTTCGTGAATCCACGTCCGCCATCACACTCCCCTTTCTCAACAACCCAAAACAACCCATTAGGACGTAGCATCCTAATGAACTGATACCTTCGCACCCTTGCCTGGTTCATTTCTCTTCAGCAGAAATGAGGCGACAAACATAATCCCCGAGCCCACTGCGAGCAGCCAGTACACATCGATGTAAGAGAGAACGGCAGCTTGAGCCTGAACCAGAGCGTAAAGGCGGCCCAGGGCCTGTTGTTGAGCCGCATGAACACTCAAGCCTGAGCGCGTCAGTCGTATGGCAAGACCTGTCATAGAGCTGTGAAATCGTCCGGAAGCCGTGTATTCCGCCAGGACGGATTGATGATACTGACTGCGTCGAGCAAGCAAGGTCGTGACAGCGGACGTGCCAACGCTCTGCCCCATGTTGCGAAAGAAATTCATCAGCCCGGCGGCAGCGTTGGTTTTTTCAGGCGCCAGGCCGATATATCCGGCAAGCGTGAGGGGGACAAACAGAAAGGCCACGGGAATGTATTGCCACACACGTAAAAGGGTGGCTGAGCGGAAACTCATGAGGAGATCGATCTGTTTGCTCGATAGGTACATGGCTGCCGCCAGGCCCATCCAGCCACAGGCGATGATATGACGCGCTTGAAATCGCGTGGTGAGTTTGCCTACCATCGGGAGCACAACCAGTACCACCAGGGCGCCGGCGGAAAGCACCATCCCTGCCTTTTGTGCCGTATATCCCAGAAGCGTCTGCAGCAGTTGCGGCATGAGTACCGTGGAACTGAACAAGGCCGCTCCCAGCATCAGGAACATCAGATTGGTGGTCGCTACGTTGAAGTTCTTGAACAAACGCACATCCACGATGGGCTCTTTGTGACGCCATTCCCAAACGACCAGGGAAACGAGGCCCACAACGGCGATCACAACCAAGGTGGTAATGAAATGAGATCCGAACCAGTCGTCTTCCTGTCCTTTGTCGAGGACAATCTGCAATGCGCCTACGCCCAGGGTCAGCAGAGAGAATCCGATAAAGTCGAAGCCGGAGAGCCGGGCCTTCAGGCGGGCTATGTATGGTGGATCTTCGACCAGCTGATAGACCAGTATGAGTGCCAGAATACCGACCGGAACGTTGATGTAGAAAATCCAGCGCCAGGAGTAGTTGTCTGTGATCCAGCCCCCCAGCGTCGGACCGATGGCAGGAGCGCAGATGGTTGTGATTCCATACAGCGAAAAGGCCAGCCCTCGCTTCTCGGGAGCAAAGCTATCGCCCAGGATGGACTGCGCCATCGGCTGCAAACCGCCTCCAAACGCGCCTTGCATGATCCGAAACAGTAGTAGAAACCCAAGGCTGGGTGCGATTCCACAGAGAAAGGAACTCGCTGTAAAAAACGTAATGCAGATCAAAAAAAAGCGCTTTCGTCCCAGCGATGCGACCAGCCACCCACTGAGCGGTAGGACGATTGCATTGGAGACCAGATAGCTGGTCAGTACCCACGTGCTCTCGTCATTGCTGGCCGCCAGACCGCCGGCGATGTGGGGCAGGGCCACATTGGCGATGCTGGTATCGAGCACCTCCATGAACGCCGCCAGTGAAACCGCGGCCGCAATGATCCAGGGGTTGACTTTGGGCTGCCACAGATCCTCTGCGGCTGCGCCAGATCCGGAAGTGCTCATCGCACTCTCACCTCGGGTTCAACGGACAAGCCGGGCTTCAGCAGTCCTTCCGTGTTGAAGTCCGGTCCCGCAGAGCGATCAAAATCGAGGCGCACTGGTACACGCTGCACAACCTTCACATAGTTTCCAGTAGCGTTCTCCGGAGGCAACAGGCTGAACACCGAGCCCGCGCCGGCGCCCATATTGGTTACATGCGCTTTCCATGTGCGGCCATAGGCGTCCACCTTGATTTCGACGGGTTGCCCTGGCCGCATATGGGCAAGTTGCGTTTCCTTAAAGTTGGCCGTAACCCAGATATTGTCGAGCGGCACTACTTCTACCAATTCCTGCCCGATGCTGACGTTCTGCCCTATCTCGACTGTCTTCTTACCAATAATTCCTGTGACTGGAGAACGAATGACTGTATAGCTGAGGTTGAGGTCCGCCTGATCGAGTTGTGCCTTGCGTTCTCGCGCCTGGGCATCGGCTGCGTCTGCCTTGGCGACGGTCATCGAAATCTGTTGGGGTGCGGTCTGAGCGCTGCGTAAATCCGCCCCCGCCTGCAAGAGCTTTCCTTCTGCCTGGCGCACTGCTTGTTCCGCGGCCTGTACATTCGCTCTGGCTGACACGACGCCGGATCGATTTGCTTTGGCCGCGGCGACGGCTTGATCGTACTGCTGATGGGAAATATCTTCCTTGGCGACTAATTGTTCATAGCGCACCAGGTCCGCGTCGCTCCTCTCCGCATTGGCCTCAGCCTGTTCCAAAACGGCTTTCGCAGACTCGAAATTCTGCTCGGCAGCCTTGGATCCAGCCTCTGCGTTTGCCACCGCAGTAGTTGCTGAATCGACGTTGCTTCGCGTCGTAACCGAGGTGATCGGTACGTTAAAGCGAGAACTTGCCGCACTGGCCTGCGCGTCCTCGAACGTCGCCCGGGCCTGTTCGAGCGCGATCCGATAGTCGGCAGGATCGATGGTCACGAGAACATCACCAGCATGCACAATCTGTCCCTCGATCACTGGGGCTTCGCGCACGTATCCATTGATGCGCGCGCTCAACGGCATGATATGACCGTCCACTTGTGCGTCGTCAGTCGACTCCCACGCGAGGCTACTCCATAAGACGAGTCCTGCACCTACAATCACCATGGCGAGTAGCAGCAACGCCGCGGCCCGGGCGCCCACCGGATGTTCGTTAAAAATCCGGCGGAGGCCCTGCTTCTTTTGGTCGTCGGGGCGCAGTTCTGGCGTCGCCGTCGCCAGCGGGGTGGAATTTGTTTCCTTGAACTCCGTCTGTTGTGCAGACATTTAACGTCCTCCGAGATATTGGTTAAAACTGCCTCGTGCAATACCGAGAGCTCGAGCGAGCGTCAGTTTTGCGAGATTGTGGCTATAGAGGCTGGTGATGTATTGGTCGTTAGCGCTGGCCAGGGACTGCTCGGACTGCACCACTTCGACGCTGTCGGTGACGCCTGCCGCAAAGCGGTCCTTGGAACGAGCGACGTTGTCGTTGGCCAAGCCCACATTCTGATGAGCGACGTCAACCTGCTCCTTGGCGGCATTCAGATTGAGAAATGCGGTGCGAACGTCGTAGTCAATTTGCCCGCGGATGTTCTCGGCTTCCGCCTTCCTCTGGCGCAGGGTGGCTTCCGCTTGTGTTATGTCGCCCTTGATCCGGCCACCGGTGTAGACCGGTACATTGATCCCCGCCTCGAAACTGAAGATTCCGTGGGACTGACTGAACGTTGGTCCCTGGTCTCCGTAATCGCCACTTACAGCCACGACGGGATAACGTTCGCCCTTGGCGGCAGACAGCCCTTGCTCCGCTGATTTCGCAGAATCAAGAGCCGAGCGCAAGTCGCTGCGCGCGTTGTAAGCCATCATGAGGGCGTCTTCGACGGTAGGCGGATGGATGTCCGCATACGGAAGTTGGTCCGCAATCTCGAAGATTTGGCCAAGAGGTAATCCGATGGCGCGGGCGAGGGTGAGTTTCGCGACTGCGAAGTTGTTGCGTGCAGCGCTCAGGTTGTACTCCTCGGTATGAAGCTGGAGTTCTGTCCGAGTCACATCGATCCGTGGTCTTGTACCGGCCTGGAATTCGTCTGCCGCCTGATCGTAGAGAGCCTTTGCGTTCTGCACTTGCGCCTCCTCCGCTTCAATCCGGGAGCTGGCCTCAATGACTTGCAGATAGGCGTTGCCCACGGTGAGGGTAATTACCTCGAGCGTGTCTTTGTAGCTGAGCTGGGCGGCCTGCTCGGAGGTACGCGCAGCACGGAAGCGCTGGATCGATTCGTAACTGAACAGGGTTTGACTCAAACTCGCAGTCGCCGTGCTGTAGCTGAACGGGCCCGCAACAGCAGGGATGCCGGGTAAATTGATTGCGCCGAGGCCCAAGGCTGTAAAATCCACCTGGTCGACGTTCTCATTGATCCCTGCACTTACCTGGGGAAGGAGGTGGCTTAACGCGAGCAACCGTTGCCCGCGAGCTGCCCTGCTATTCTCGTCACTCTCGATGGCTCCCAGGTTGTAGCGCACGGCCCGGTTGATGGCTTCGCTCAGGGTGAGGTGTAGAACCAGGTTGGTGGCGGGGCCGCTGGGAACACTTCCGGAATTCGCTAACATTACCTGCGCCCAGGATGTGGTCGCCGCGACCAACAACGACAGTAGCAAGCTGCGTAATCCCGTGATACCGAAGGCCCTTCCGTTTAAGTGGCAAGCGCTTTTCGCGCGATCTTTCTTTACCATTCCGTCTGGTATCTTGTTCTCATCTCTGTCTTGTTTATTTTCTGCATGGTCTTCTCTTTTTCCACCTTTCGCGGATTGTTTTTCTGCGGGTGCGCAATCAAAGTTAAGAGAACGCCCCATCTTCATTCGGCGTTCCATGCGCATCCCCCCGATTTCCTGCTACGCTCGACTGGACAGAGCCGCGTGTGCGCCTTTCCATGAAGAAAGGCGCATAAAGTTCGTCGACGCCACCAACCTCGACCGGAAATCACGGGTCCCCACGTTCGTTATTCCAATGGAGAGCCTGGCAATACGCAGCCGCGACAATGCGTGAGGGCATATCCAGCAGGAGCGCGCAATCAGCGATCGAGGAATGTTGTATTCCCCGCAGCACCAATGCGGAGCGGGCCAGTGGGTCAAGCGCAGCAATGATGTCTCGTGGATCGACATGCCGAAGCGACGCGATCTGGTCGTTGGAGAACACGTCGCAATCGGCGTTCTCGCAAGTCGAATTGGTATAGCAGCTCGCCGATGCGGAAATGAGGTCGCGAACTTCTCTTACCGCCGCCCGCACCGTTGCGGATTTCGTCCACCCGGCAAGCCAGTCGCGAAAGGCGCTGCTATGGCTCGCGGACAAACCGCCGGCGTTTATAACTGCTTGATCTGCGAGGAACTGATCTCCCGTAATCAACAGGGCAATCCAGTTCAAATAATCGTGTTGCTCCACCAAAGCTGAGTGGATCTCGTGGCTCGATGCAAGGCTGTCTTGGGGCCGTTCTCGTTTGTCTCCTTCTGTCAAATGAAACCGTTCCATGGCGGACCTCTTACCTGGGAAAAATGCCGCGGCTTCCCCCCTGCCGACGGAGACGCCAGACGTGGACGCGTGAGCGAAAACGCTAACGCTGTTTAACAATTGGTGTAGACCGAAGCAAGGACCTTTTCGTGGTTTTCTCCCAGGAAAACCACTCCTCGCGGCCTTTTGTCAGGCCACAGTAATTGTTAAACTGCTTTAAAGCAGGAAAACAAATGCAACGATGGTTACGAGAGCCATCGCCACTAAGGTGAAACACACATACAACAGAGAGGAGATCGGATAGTCTTCATCGTCATCTTTCATGTTGGTTTCTTCCTTTACCATTCACACGCGAATGAACTCTTAAAACGTCCGCGAGCGCGTCACATCGCCCGGCAGAAGGCCCCGGGCACGTTTCCGCGCCATCGGCAAATGCAGGCGTTCGCAGACGTGGAGGGGATAGCAGTTGTCTGCAATAAACTTCCCGCCAATTCGAGCTAACCACGACAACATCTCTTCGCCGACCGCATCGACGAATGTCACCTCCGACAAGTTCACGACAAGCCGGGGCGGAATCTTCCTGCGCGTCACCAGATCCCTTGTGTCCTCGGCGAATGGCCCAACGAACCGGCCTTCCAGTCGCATGGTTACGGTCTTCCCAACGTCCTGAAATTCGACGCGCAGCATGGGTGATCTCCAATCGACACACAACATCGTTCCATCGCTTTCGGCGGTCCTTCTCCATCCCGCCGCATAAGCGAGTGCAATTGGCATGCCAACGGAAGGCGGTGTAAGTTGTTGTGATTGCGAGGATCCGGATGTGGCCGGAGAATTTGCCATGCCCTCTAGCGGGCGGTGCCCAAATATGGGCAGACTGGGTATCAGCCAAAGGCGAGCGCGGCCCGGTTTTTCAGACCGCCTGCCCGCTCAGCTGAGTCCTCCAGACCGGCCTATTTCAGGATGCCGGTGCATGGGCCCATTCGGGCTTCAGTAATCCGCTTTCGTAATGTGGAGTCGCCGCATTTTGTTTTGCAGCGTTGTGCGCTTCAGCCCGAGACGTTCCGCAGCCGCTCCCGGACCGGAGATTCGTCCCGACGCCGCTTTTAATGCGTCGATGATTGCTTGCCTCTCCGCTTCCTGGAATGTCGATACGGGAGAGGCAGATCGGACGGAGGACTTCTTAAGTTCAGTGAGCGGGACATTTAACTCGCCCCCCCGCGTCAGAATGACGGCCCGCTCAATGAAGTTCTCCAACTCTCGAACATTGCCGGGCCAGGCCGCATTGGTCAACGCCTCCATTGCGGGCTTGGGGATTGACTTGATGCGCTTCTGCATCCGTCCCGACAACCGCGAAACAAAATAGTGAACCAGAAGCGGGATATCCTCCCGTCGCTCGCGAAGGGGTGGTATCTCAATCGGAAAAACATTGAGCCTGTAAAACAGATCCTCGCGGAATTGATGGTTGCGGATCATCAGCGGCAGGTCCCTATGCGTGGCCGCGATAAGACGAACGTCAACATGAATGGTCTTGTTGCTTCCCAGCCGCTCGAACTCTTGTTCCTGCAACGCGCGCAGCAACTTTGGCTGCAGCTCCAGACTAATGTCGCCAATCTCATCCAGGAACAATGTGCCGTGATCGGCAATTTCAAAACGGCCGCGTTTCTGCATCAAAGCGCCGGTGAACGCACCCTTCTCGTGTCCGAACAGTTCGCTTTCGACAAGGCCGGAGGGAATAGCAGCGCAATTGAGACGTACGAATGTTCGATCGCGTCTTGGACTGAGGTTATGGACTGCGCGCGCAATCAGTTCTTTCCCCGTGCCCGTCTCGCCGTGCAGCAAGACAGTAGATCCGGTTGGGGCGACAATCTCGATCTGGTCAAGGACTTTATGCAAAGCGGCGCTCTTGCCTACGAGATCCTCGAAGTTGTATTCCGCGCGGATTTCCGATTCGAGATACAAGCGCTCGTCTTCCAGGCGATTTCTTGATGCGCTGAGTCGTCCATACGCGAGCGCGTTGTCCAAAGCCAGGGAAATCTGCGCGCTAACCTGGGACAAAATGTCGAGATCCTCTTGTCCAAAGTTGTTAGAGCGCTTGCTCCCCAGGGCAAGAAGCCCAAGCGGCCCGTTCGGGGTACGTAGGGGCGCTACGGCTAAGGCGACGATCGATTCGTCCTTCATTCGTTCGAGAACCTCTGGCCGAAGCTTCTCGATATCCTGCTCCGACCAGATCTCAGGGGCCCGGATAAGCATCTTCTCCACTTCCGGATCGCTGACCTCACGGCCGGGAATATCCGCAAGGAAGCCCTTGCCGCCAGGAAAATCGAGAACCTCACATTCGAGCCGGTTAGAGGGTTTTTCGATAAGCCAGAAACCGGTGAAGTCATTCGCAAAGTATTTGCGAAGCGACGCTGAAGCGGAGCGGAAAAGCTCATGGATGTCCAACTGCGTCACAACCTGATTATTGACTTCAAGCAGCAGTCGAAGGCGATCGCGCTCGTGCGCTAATTGCCGTTGGTACAGTTCTGCGGCATCGCGGGCAACCGCGCCCTCAAGCGCTACGGCAACGTGCGATGAGACGGAGATCATCAATTCCATGTCGTCAGCGCTGAATTGCCCCCTCTGCGCAGTCGCAAATGACAAGGCGCCGAGTTTCTTCCCGGATATCGAGATGGGAAATATGTATGCGCTATGCGGAGTCCGAAGCATCGCTTGCGATGCCAGTTGGGGAATTTTTGAGAGCTCGGCCTGGAGGTCAGGAACGTAGATCGGTTTTTGTTCGTCGATGGCTCTTCCAACCGCGGTCCCCACATGCGGAACCTCAGTGCCAATTTCGACTTGAGGAGCTTCCGGACTTCGGTCAAATGCTACCAGCCGGACCGAGTTCCCGTGGTCGGACAGCAGGGAAAAGCTAACCGAGTCGAGAGCCACAACGCTCGATAACAGACGGCGCAAACTCTCGAGGACAGCCTTCAAGTTGGGCTGGGATGCGATGGCATCGGACACTTCAAGCAAGGTCCGATACCTGCCGTCCGCTGCACTTCTTGATTCCATCTCACCCACCGCCATGCTCCTAAGCTAGCACGGCGCAGGCGACAGCCAGGACGCGACCCAGCGTGTCATCGCTGACGATCAGGTCACAAAAAGATGGCAACTCTGTGAAGTCCAGGTGTGCTCGGGAGAATGGGCTTGCAGATGATTTGACCTGCATACCAGGTTTGGCCACGGCTGCATCATTGGCCTTGTCCGTTGGATCACGCAGGTCGACTACATCACGACGGCCACTCGCTCCAGCTCTTCCTGCATGCAATCCAGAGCTCGAGCCGAGCCTTCCAGACGGGCAATCGCGTCGCGTGCCCCTTGCGGGCTGACGCCGTAACCGCGCCCAGTGAGAAAGTTGCTGAGCAATTCCGCAGCTTGCCAGGAGTCAATCCCGGAGTCCATCAGTGCCGTCCGCAATTGTCCAAGTTGAGTCGCTGAGAACTGCTCGATCCTGGACGTAGACTTCGCTTTTGCTTCCATCCCTGATGCGGTTGGGCATTCCATTGCGCATTTTGCGTTGCTCGCTGGATTTTCCATACTTGTTCTACCTGCTCTTGATTTTGGGAAGATGGGTCTCACCCAAAGAGGTGACCCGGATCAGAATAAGCGCGAGCGGTATCATTACTTGTCATGGGATTGTCAGCAAACCGTCTCTTTTTAAGGATGCCACACCGGCTCGGGCATGCCGCAAGGACAATCATTCTGGTCGAAGCGCCTTCACAATTCCGTCTACCTTACGTCAATAAAGAGCAACTTGCTTTGGGCGCCCGCGCCTGGGAGACCGTTTCTGCGTTTCACGCGACTTGCCACGAACTTCGATTTCAAGGGATGGACTATCAGTGATTTCAAGAAGAACGTTTCTCGGCGGTGTCTCGGCTGTATGCGCGGTCGGCGCAACCGCAGCCGGTGTGTTGGGCAAAATTGGCTCCCGGTCCAAGACGGCGGATACCTTCGATGCTGCCTCCCTCGTTGACATCAAGATTGGAACCGGCGGCCACGGACACACGTACCCAGGTGCGACGGTGCCCTTCGGTGCGGTTCAGCTCAGCCCGGACACCTTCAACGACCAATGGGACTGGTGCTCCGGGTACCACCTCTCCGACACCTCAATCATGGGCTTCAGCCATACCCACTTGAGCGGCACCGGGTGCGGCGATCTGCTTGACTTTCTGGTAATGCCGGGCACTGGCGAGTCCAAGATCGTGCCCGGTCCCCGCAGTCATCCCGATGAGGGCTATCGCTCGCGCTTCGACCACAGCGATGAGCATGCCGAACCTGGATTCTATTCGGTCCTATTAAAGGATTATGGTATTCGAGCAGAGTTGACCGCGACCGAACGCGCCGGGCTGCACCGGTATACCTTCCCCACCGTTAAGGATGCCCCGACGCACGGACACATCATCGTCGATCTCGAGCACAGCTACGCATCCGACGGTCAGTCCGCTGTGGTCACCGCTTCGCTGCAGCGCACCTCACAGGACACCCTCGCCGGAGGACGCACGACCAAGGCCTGGGGCGACGGACGGCAGATCTATTTCACGATGCGGTTCTCGCAACGGCCAACTCGTATCGTTTTCTATAACGATAACGCTGAGGTTCCCAGCAGCACCGAGCCGCTTACGGGCAAATCTCTTAAGTGCGTGCTGTTCTTCGACCTCGCCCAGGATCCGGTCATCCTGGTGAAGACCGGTATCTCAGGGGTCAGCGCGGAGTCTGCCGCAAATAATCTGAAGGCAGAGATTCCCGAGTGGGACTTTGAGGGGATTCGCCGCGGCGCACGCGAGAAGTGGAATCGCCAGCTCTCTCGCATCGAGATTGCGACTGCGAACGAAACCCATCGGCGGATCTTTTATACTGCGCTCTATCACGCTTCGGTGGGCCCGATGCTGTTCGACGATGTCGACGGCCGTTATCGGGGTATGGACAAACAGATTCATCAGCTCGACAGCGGTCAGCGCAACTACACTGCCTTCTCGCTATGGGACACCTTCCGGGCGGCGCATCCCCTGTACACGCTTATCTCCGCCGACCGTGTGCCGGACTTTGCGAACACGCTGATCCGTATGGCCGAGCAAAGCCCCGCGGGTATGCCCGTGTGGCCTCTACAGGGTTGTGAAACCGGCACCATGACCGGATATCATTCTGCTGCGGTCATTGCCGAGGCGTGCAACAAGGGCTTTGCCGGGGTGGACTATGAGCGCGCCTATAAGGCGATGATGAAGCGAGCCATGGTAGACGATTATCGCGGACTCGGCCATTACCGCTCGATGGGCTACATTCCCTCCGATCTGGAAGAGGAGTCGGTCAGCAAGACCTTTGAGTACTGTTATGACGATTGGTCGATCGCGCATGTCGCGAAGAAGCTCGGCCACTCCGGCGATGCAGCCATGCTGGCCTCGCGATCACGCAACTACCGCAGCAATTACGATCCCACCATCAAGTTTGCGCGGCCCAAGCTTGCCAACGGGGAATGGGCTGGACCGTTCAGTCCTTTCGAGATGTCCACCACGAAAAAGTGGCGGGATTTCACAGAGTCCAACTCGTGGCAGACCACCTTTGGCGTCCAGCACGATCCCGCGGGCCTGATCGAGATCATGGGGGGACAAAAGTTGTTTGTCGACAAACTCGACGAGCTCTTCAATCAGCCATCTACCCTACCCTCCGACGCGCCGCCGGACATCGCCGGCCTGGTAGGGCAATACGCTCAGGGCAATGAGCCGTCCCATCATATCGCCTATCTTTACGTGTATGCGGGCCAGCCCTATAAGACACAATCACGGGTTCGTATGCTGTTGTAGACGATGTATGCCATGGCTCCGGATGGCTTGCAGGGGAACGAATATGTTTGCCAGATGTCGGCGTGGTACAT
>JBAVQC010000042.1:0-2090 GCA_049693715.1 Acidobacteriaceae bacterium
TCCGTTCATAAGAGTGGAGGCCGAATCTTCCTTCAGTTGTGGCATGTTGGCCGAATCTCTCATTCGTCCTTGTTGCCAAACAACGCGCAACCCGTTGCTCCATCCGCTATCCGTGCCCATAGCCGGACGTTCATTGCCACGGGTTCGGTAGAGGTTTCGGAGCCGGTTGCCTTGACGGCTAGCGGGATCAAAGAGACCTTGGACGATTATCGGCGAGCAGCCGGCAATGCGAAAGAAGCCGGATTTGACGGGGTCGAGATTCATGCGGCGAATGGATACTTGATCGATCAATTTCTCCGAACAGGATCGAATCAGAGAACCGATGAATACGGAGGTGTTGCGGCGAATCGAGTCCGCTTTCTCTCTGAAGCAGTCGAACAGGTCCTCAAAGCCTGGGACAGCAAGCAGATCGGTGTGCGCATCTCTCCGACGGTTGATTTTAACGATATGACGGACGACAACCCACTCGAAACCTTCTCCGTCACGGTTGCAAAACTCAACGACTATGGGCTCGGGTACCTCCACGTCGTTGAAAGGGCGCAGGACAGCAAAGGGAGCAGCGAGGAGGATCTCGCCTTGTCGGCCCATTTGAGAACGCTTTGGAAAGGTCTCTACGTCGTGAACGGCGGATATGACGGGCTCAAGGGAGAGGAAGCGTTACGGACCGGGCATGCCGACGCTGTCGCATACGCCCGCGCCTTTCTAGCCAACCCAGATCTACCAAGGCGGCTGCAACTCGGAGCCGCTCTGAATGAACCGGACCCAACGACTTTTTACGGAGGAGACGCTGCCGGCTACACGAGCTATCCCGCGCTCCCCTGAGCCATGCAGCATCACAGGTAGGCACAGATGGGCAGCTAATCTGCCGAGACCGGAGCTCACGATGAAGGAGCGGTTCGAGCCCGCAATGACCGCGCCAATGGCCTCAATGGCTAGCTTGTCGACTGCGGAGTTTTCCTTGAATTTCGAAAAGTCCTGCTGGAAACCGCGGCCGCACGGCGCCGCGATTTTCCTAGGGTTGGAAACCAAACCATTCTATACTTAGCCGCTTTCCACGCTACGCAGATCTCCGGGCTGTAGAAATGGAATCTCGCCGCGCGCTTGATTCATGCCCCTTGGAAGCAAAGGAGATTGCCCGTGAAGCGTCGTGATTTGCTCAAGAGCGCAGCATTCGTGCTTCCAGCAGCAGGCTTTCCAGCGGCAGGGTTCGAGGCTTTTGCTCTCGGCCAGGTTGCTGCGCTTCCGCCAACTGGCGGGATCCATCCGGTGGAAGCGGGACAAGACCGGTTTGGGGAGACGCACTCGCTGGGATACAGCACGATTCTGTTTAAGGCGGTGCCGCGCGAGACCAATGGCGGCTTACTCCTGATTGAACACAAGAACCTAATGAAGGGCGGTCCTCCACGGCACTTCCATCTCCATCAGGAAGAGTGGTTCTACGTGATGGAGGGCGAGGTGCTGTTTCAGGTTGGCGACAGCCGGACGACATTGCGTGCTGGGGAATCGATCCTGGGGCCGCGCGGGATTCCGCGTGCTTTTTCAGGGGTGGGCGAGAAACCGGCGCACATGTTGATTGCGTTTACTCCCGCGGGGAAGATGGAGGAGTTCTTCCGCTATGTGGCGGTGCCGAACGGGCCGAAGATGGACGCGGAAGTATTTGCGCGGTTCGAGATGCAATATGTTGGGCCGCCGCTAGTAGCATAGTTGCCTGCTATGCCGCGTGTGCCATGCTGTTTCGCGCTCATATGCATGCGCCAGCGCCAATACCGTGGATTCCGCGAATGGAGCGCCGGTGATCTGAAGTCCGATCGGCAACCCTAACGCGGAGCAGCGACCCTCGCCATTTTCCATGGGCCAGTTCGGCTTCCAGGGCGCGCGCGTCTGCCAAGGCCCTTTCGCCGGTGACTGTAATGAAAGCGTTCAATTTGCCGTTGCAGCGTTCAATGCGCATAAGGCATGCTCGCGTCAGGTCGGCTTTCCGGACAGGTGCACCCTCGTTCAACTGTTGCTATCACGCCAACGCATTGAGCTTCTACTTCCCTGCCGGGAGGTTTATTTCTTTGAGGAATTGCGCCGCGAGTGTGCCCTTG
>JBAVQC010000043.1:0-5025 GCA_049693715.1 Acidobacteriaceae bacterium
TCTCCACGGCATCTGGCGCCGCTTGCACGCTCAGATCCAGCTTGCTGCGGACGACCGCGGACTTGCCTTTCTGTGCGTTGATGTCGGAGCAGGAAATTTCGCCCACATAGAGCTTCGTAGCCGGCGCGTAGGTGACCACGACACCGAGATCGTTCGCGGCCAGCTGGAAGGGAATAGAGCGCTCGTTGACCAGGGCTACACCGTTATGAACTTCTACCCGCCGGGCCTGGAGGTCGAAGATCGTGTTGACGGCAGGCCCATTGCTGCTTTGCTGGGCCTTGGGCGCCGGCTGGTTGGTGTGGCCGTCGGGATAAATGATGAGGTGGATAGCCGGCCGGTCAACCTCCAGGAAGTCGAGGCCGAGCCGGGCATCAACAAAGGAGAGGATCTTAGCTCGCGCATAAAGGCGGTCGACATGGGCGTAGGGCAATTCGCCGCGGCCTTCCAGCCCGTGGATCGTCAAGCCATCCACTTCCACGGCCAGGTGGCGCAGGTTCCAACGCAAGGACTGGATCTCAACCCGGCCGCCGGTGGCATCCTCAAGAACAGTCACCACCTTCTGCCGGATGATGTTGGCAAAGTGCGGCGTCGAGGCATAGAAAAGTAACCCGGCGACGATCAGAACAAGCAGCAGCACCATGCCGCCGCCTATCCTTAGAATCCATCCCCAGGTGCTCACGGCTGTCGCCCGAACGCTCATGGGTGTCTTTCCCGAGCTCATGGCTGTCTTTCCCGGGCTCATGGCTGTCCCCCAGACTCGGCTTCGTCGCCGGAACCTGTGGTGCCGACCTGCCCGTAAGCGGGATCGAGAATGCTTACGCTGCCCTCACTCTTGAGGCTCTGTAGCCATTCGAGCAGCAGAGAACTCACTCGTTGTTGCAACAGGATCTCCTGGATGCGGTCGGAGACCGATGCCAGGGGTGGCGGCTTCTGCCCGTGGAGCTGGGGCACCAGGGTCTTGTTGTAGTAATCCGCTATCTCCTGGGGCGTAACGCGAACGCCGGAGCCGAAACGTGACTGGATAAAGGACAGGACGGTCATCCGTTCGATCCAGTGCTTCTCAACCTCCTGCTCCGTCAGGCCGTGTATTTTCAGAAAGGCTTGCCAACCGGCTTCGGTCTGGCAATGGTATTGCGCACATTCGGGAATCACGGCGCGCAACTCCTTCAGGCGCTGTTGTACTTCCTCCGGCGCCGCGGGCGCAGCTAACTGGCTCGCCTGTATCTGTTGCAGAATGAGCGCACGATCGATGAGGCGCTGCAGGGCACGCTGCGGGGTGTTGCGCGCGGGATTCACACTGAATGGCTGCAAGACGCCGTAGCGAACCTCTTCCTG
Source organism: Acidobacteriaceae bacterium (assembly GCA_049693715.1). Lineage (GTDB taxonomy): Bacteria > Acidobacteriota > Terriglobia > Terriglobales > Acidobacteriaceae > PALSA-350. The sequence goes on from JBAVQC010000043.1 coordinate 1,336, forward strand.
CACATCACTCTCCAGGATCACGGAGCCATTGATCACCGCAACCACGTGATCGAGCACCACGGCTCCCGCTGGCAGTGGTGCGGGTCTTTGCTGTCCCCATGCGCCGGCTGCGATCATGGCCTGCATTAAAACCACGACCAAACCCCAAACTTTAAACCGGCTGCCAGGCGTAGCTAGCCTATATCTCTCGCGAGATGCCGGAGACCACGACTTTGTTTTCAGCCGTCTCAACATCAAAAGCTCTGTCCGATACTGAAGAAAAAGTTGAAGTGGCCAGCCTGCCCCACGTGCGGGTTGGGAGCCTGGGAAGAAGTGGTGTAGTCGTAAAAGACGGGATAGATCGGCGGATTGAGGTTATAGCTGAAGTCTCCGCGGATGGGGCCAATGGGTGTGTGGTAGCGCAAACCCAGTCCCACGGCATGGGAGAAATCGTTGAAGTCGCAGGTGTCCGGCGTGTTGTACGTGGTGTAGGGCGTAGTGACATTGCGGCAGGTATAGCTGTGGGGCTGCTTGATACGAATCGCGCTCGGCCATATCTGGGACGACTTCTGAAAGGCGTTCCCCATGTCGTGAAATAGGACAAAACTGAGATCGTTGCCCACCCAGCGCAGCGTGGGAGCCGGCGGGCGGAGCTCGAACGTGTTGACGAATACGCCCGCCCCGCCAACCGGATAACCGGTCTGGGGATCACGCGGTCCAGCGGAATTGATGGGGAAACCACGATGCGAAGTGGCGCCGCCTGCATACAGCCGCTCGGGCAGAGGGATCAGCTGCTCGTCGCCGTTGCCGAAGGAGCGCTCCTGTCCGTACCGCGTTTGCCGCGCAAATACCCAATGAGTCGGCCCAAGATCGTAATACGAAGAATTGCTGAGGTCGATGCGGTCGAAGTTGGCCTGGGAGCCGAACTTGCCATCCGCCAGAAAAATCTCTCCGGTGTTGAACGTGCCGTGATGCGCATCGAGCGGGACATCGCGGGTATCGCGGATATACGTGATTCCGGGACCCCCTACCCGCACTGGCTGGGCGAGCAAGGGAATTTGCGACAGGCTGACCTGCAGAGTATTCGAATTGACCGAAACCCGGCGGTAGGAGAAGGAGTAGATCAAGGTGGTGGGCTTGGTCAAGCGCTGCGACAGGCGCAAGGCGCCGGAAAGAATGGCCGCCCGATACGTGGTGATCACGGCGCTGTTGTTGTATCCGCCGGAAAGCGTCAGGTTGAGCGATGGCTTATTGCGAAAATGCGGATCCTGGTAGCTGAGCTGCACGATCTGCTCCAGCGTTCCGTAGTTGGTCCGCAGTGTGATCGACTGGTCGGTGCCGCGCAGATTGGTACGGCTTACGTTAAACAGGATTCGAGGGCTGGCCCCGGTATGCCCGTTGGGATTGCACTTGTAGCTGTTGGTGATGCCTAGAAGCGCCTGCTCCGCGGGGGAAAGACAGCCGTTCGCGGGCGTACCCGTCTGCACCTCGAAGCCGAAGCCGTAGCTCAGGTCCCAGCGCTTGGCTTCGGTGAGATTCAGCAGGATGTTCTTGTAACTTTCATCGCCGTTCGGATTCTGAATCGCGGTATTGACCTCGTTGAACAAGGCCAAGTCATAAAGTCTGCGCTGCGTCTGCAGCAGGGCGGTTTGATTGAGGGGATCGTCGGGGTGCAGCGCGATCCGCTGCTGCACAATGGCCGGTTTGGTTCGTTCCACGCCGGAGACAATCACCTTGCGCACAAAGAACTGCTTACCGGACACGATCCTCATGGTGAAGTCCACTGCGTCCGGGTGATCCTGCTCAGCTTGCTGGAACAGGCTTACCTGGGCATTGTCATAGCCCTTGCTGAAGTAGTAGGTCTGGACCAGATCGCGGTCCTGATTGATGTTAATGGCGGAATAGGGCTGCCCCGCCTGGGTATTCAGCAAAGGGCGAAACTCATTGATCTGCTCGTCGGTGGCGCCCTCGATGTCGTATTTGCCGATGCGGCGCTGGACGCCTTCCTCAATGACGTACTCGATTTTGAAGTGGGAGATCTTGCTGGGCTTAAGCGCGCCCGTATCGCTGTCAGTAAATTTGGTGGTCACTTTGACTGCGCTAAACCCGTTGCTCATGTAGAGCCCCCGGATGCTGGCGATATCCTGGGTCACCAGTTGCTGGCTGAAGGCGCCGTACCGGTCCAGAAGACTATTCGGGCGCACGCTGAGACGCTCTTTAATCAGCTGGGTGCTGAAATACTTATTGCCGGCGACCGAAACCGAGTCGACCACGTGGCGCTTGCCCAGTTCGATGGTGTAGAGCGCGGTCACATGCTGGGCATCGGTCTCCACCGGGTGGTGCGAAACCTTCACATCAAAATAGCCATGGCCCTCATAGTAGTTGCGCAGGTTCAGCGCGCCTTCGTTGAGCAGATCCTGGTCAACCGCACCTTCTTCATATACCGGCACTAGTTTCTGCAACTGGCTACGGCTGATCTTCGCCCCTTCCAGCTTCACCAGAACGATCGGCCCCTGGTGGGCAAGAAAGGTATAGTTCAGCCGGTTGGTTGGGGGCGCGTATTCCTTTGAGGTAAGACTGATGGTCGCGGCTAGATGTCCCCGCTTGTTGTAGTGCTTGCGGAGATTTCCCAGGGCGCGGCTCACGGTGTTGCGGTTGACCTTGGCGTTGCGCTTGAGCTTCGCCTGTTTGCGAAACTGCGTTTCGGTCAGGCCGCTGTCGCCGGTCAACTCGACGTCGCCGATCCTGGCCTGGTCACCCGTCGTGACCTCAAAGTTGACATCGACCAACGAGTTTTCGCGGTCGATGACCCTGGTGGACGCGATCTGGCCACGGTAGTATCCATTGTTCTCCAGCGTGGTCTTGATGGAGGGCTCTGCCTGTGCCGCCCTGGTGTCGGAGAAGGGGGTACCCGCCTGCAGTTGGGTGGCGCTATCAAGCGCAGCGTCGAGGCGATCGTCTTTCACCCCTTCCACGTTGACCCGGCCGACAAAGAGGCGTGGAACGCCGGAAAATACGATGGTGACACTGTCGCCCGCCCGCACGCCGGCCACTTCAATGGTTTGGTAAAGGCCGGTGGCGTACAGGCTGCGTAGGCTTTCACGAATTTTCCGAGGGTCCAGGGGAGAACCCGGCTGCTGCGCCAGTTGGCTGGGCAGTGGCGTCAGCAAATTTGCGTTTACACCATCGAAACTGATACTCACCACTTGCAGGCCGGCCCAGTCGAGCAGTAACCCCTTTTCGGTGTCCTGGGGCACGAGTGGAGCAGGCGGTGCTGCCTGTGCGCTTGCGCCCGGAGAAGAAGCGAGGGCGAGCATCAGCAAACCGAACAGCGTGAGGGCAAAAACGGGCATGATGCCGTTTCTTCGACAGAGGACGGCCGGCGGCCTTAATTCAAAGGGCCATACGAATTTCTGCGGTCGGCGCGCCGATGGAAGCAATGGTGTCAAAAGCAACAAGACCCTCTCAGATGGGTATCCAGAATCACCGATCTGGATTGCCGACCAAGACCGCCGCCGCGGCTCTCTCTTTATCCGAATCTCTATACTAAGACGTGATCGCCAATCCGGATGTTACGGGAGCGTGCAGTGGAACAGATTGAGGAACGGTACTCGCGCCAGGTGCTTTATCCCGGGATTGGTGCGGGCGGGCAGAGGCGGCTGGCCGAGGGTCATGTAGCGGTCGTGGGGTGTGGCGCGACCGGGGCTGCGG
>JBAVQC010000044.1:0-18210 GCA_049693715.1 Acidobacteriaceae bacterium
CGCATCCTGCGAGCGGTCGCACCCAGGCTGCTTCGGTTTACGTTGTACTGAACGAAGCAAATACCAAAGATCCCGCCGCCGCGCTGCACGAGCTGTCGGCCCATGTGAAAGAGCGCGAGGAGCAAGCCGCGAAGCACTATTCCGATCTGGCGAGCCGAGCCTTACGCATTGAAACACCCGACGCCGAAGTAAACCAGGCAATCTCCTGGTCCGAGATTGCACTCGATCAGACCTGGGTTTGCAATCCTCTTCTTGGTTGCGGTATCGTCGCGGGCTATGGTCCTTCCCGCGACGCGCGAAGGCCGCAGTACGCGTGGTTCTTCGCCGGCGATGGGCTGGTCGCCACCCACGCACTGATATCGGCAGGCGAGTACGGCCGAGCGAAAGAAGAGCTCGAATTCATCGCAAAGTATCAGCAGCCGAAGACCGGCATGATCTGGCACGAGCTTTCACAGAGCGCCGGGTACATCGATTGGGCCAAATATCCGTACATGTATGTGCATGTGGATATCACCGCCGACTACCTTGGTGCTGTCGCGCGCTACGTAGTTGTCAGCGGCGACGTCGACTTTGCCAGGAAGCATTGGCCCTCCATTCAATTGGCCTACCAATACTGCCGTTCACTGATCAACACGGTCGATCATCTGCCGCACATTCCGCCAGACAAGGAAGGTATCGACGAACAGGCCAGACCGGGAGATGATCTTTCTCTCTCTGCAGGCGTGCTGGATGCGTACTCTGGCTTTGCGGAACTTGCCAGGCTTGTCGGCCAGCCAGAGATGCAAAGTGAGGCCGCTCAAGAAAGGGCTCTTCTGGGGCAGGCAATTGCGGCGCACTACTGGGACCGGACAGGCAACTTTTGGATTGACGGTCACACCCAGGGAGGCGCTCCCATCGCGAGCCGGAGGCTCGGCCCCACACAGCTGATTTCAAAAAACATCTTCTCTCACGACCAGAACGAATCGCTCCTCAACCAATTCGCGTCCTCCGACTTCCGCACAGATTGGGGCATGCGCGTACTCGCCATGAGCTCCACGGATTTCGATCCTTATTCTTACAGCAGGGGGAGCGTCTGGGCCGTGGCGACAACCGGCATAGCGACGACCTTCTGGACTGAACATCGCCCCGAAATCGCTTCTTCCCTCTGGCGGAGTGTGCTGGGGTGGAACCGCCTGGATTCTCTCGGGCACCTTCACGAGGTGCTGGCGGGAAACTTCTTCCACCAGCAAACCGAATCTGTGCCGGAGGAGACTTGGTCGTCTGCGGGCTTGCTCTCTTCGACGGTAGTCGGTCTTCTGGGTCTTCACATCAACGGGCTGGAGAACCGCATCGACTTTATGCCTCATCTGCCGGCGGAGTGGGACCGGGTGGCCATAGAAAATGTTCGACTCCCCCAGTCCACCATGAGCTTATCCCTGGTGCAGAGCATGACGGGCGTGGATCTTGCCATCGACAATGAAGGATCGCCGGCACAGCTTATCTTCGAGCCTCAAATTCCCCTGGGTGCGCGGCTGATGCATGCTGACTACCAGGGGCAGAACATATCGGCGAAGGTCGAGATGTTCTCCGAAGACGAGCATGCGATCTTGTCCTTACAAGTTCCCCCCGGTAGAAGCCACTGCCACCTACAGATCGAAGGCGGCCTGTCGTTTCTGGAGAATCGCGTAGAGCTGAAGGTAGGCGATCCGAGCACGGATATGAAGATCACGAGCCTCCACCTGCAGGGGCATACCCTGAATCTTGAAGCGGACGTTCACCCAAATGGAAAGAATTCGTTTCTTCTTCGAACGCCATGGAAGTTGGTAGACAGCAAAGGCGCGTCCAGCACTTTACTAGCAAATGGCGATTTCGAGGTCACGATCGCTTCCCCTTTGCCGCAAGGCAACAATAGCGGTTACTCTCATAGCCAGATTGCGCTGAGCTTTGTCGGGCGCTAGAGCCGTTGTGACGGCCTTCTCAAGCTCACTAACCCGGATTTCTCACCACCTTCAAGGGAGCGCTGCTAATTTAGCCGCGCAGCGTCAACGGGGGCTTCCCGCTGGAGGGAAAAGAGCAAAGCAGTGTGCGTTTCAAATCGCACAACCTTCACCAGCCCCGCAGGGGCGATTGATCTTAGCCCAGGATGGAGCGCGCAGCGCGGAATCCTGGGTTGGCCCAACCCTCATGACCCAGTCCCGTAGGGACGGCTGATCACAACCTCCCTTTGGCAGTCCACCTCCTCGTGAGAAATGCTCCCTAAAAGTCTCAGAAGAATGCTGGGCAGGTTCCGGCAGTACTGCGAGCGCATTCTTTTCGCGCTCGACCTTCACGGCAAGGCGGCGCTCTTGCTGCTGCAATGCGCGCATGAAGAAAAGCAGATAGGTCGGCTCCCTGCAAGGACACGGGATCGATCAGTTCTCAAGGCGGACTCTCTGCCTCTCTATTGGACCCATGACTTCTGCTCGTTCGACCTCTGCTTTTTGACCCATATTATTGGATCGTGCAAAATATGCGATTGCATCGTATATTTTGCTTATGTGGATTCCACGCACTGTCGAACCCCGCCTCGAACGCTCCGCAAGGACGCGGCCTGTTATCGTGCTCACCGGGGCCAGGCAAACCGGCAAAACCTCCACCTTCCTGCGCCTGTTTCCCAAGCACTCCTTCGTGACTCTCGACCTTCCTACCGAAGCCGAGCAAGCGGAAAAGGAACCACGTGCCTTTCTGCAACGCCATCCGCCGCCTGTCATTGTCGACGAGGTGCAATATGCGCCTGGTCTCTTCCGGCATCTCAAGGCTGAGGTCGATGCCCGCCGTACCCGTAACGGGCAATTCCTGCTGACCGGCTCACAGAAGTTCACCTTGATGAAGAATGTCTCCGACTCGTTGGCGGGCAGAGCCGACATCGTGGAACTCGAAACGCTCTCGCTTTCCGAGATTCGAGCGGCCTTGCCTGACACTGGCATGGAAACCGCTATCGTGCGCGGCGGTTTCCCGGAACTCTACGCGAACCCGGATATTGACCTGATCGCGTTTTACAATTCCTATCTCGCTACCTACCTCGAACGGGATGTGCGCCTGCTGACGAATGTTGGGAGCCTGCGGGACTTCGAGAGATTTGTACGCGCCTGTGCGCTTCGCTCTGCGAACCTCCTCAACAAGGCCGATCTCGCCCGCGACGTGGGCATCGCGCCTTCGACGGCCAGCCATTGGCTGTCAATGCTGGAGGCTTCCGGCCAAATCGTCCTGCTCGAACCGTGGTTCTCCAATCGCACCAAATCCATCGTCAAAAGTCCGAAGCTCTACTTTGCCGACACCGGCCTCCTGTGCGCCTTGCTCAACATTCGCTCCGTAGAGGCGCTGCGGCAATCTCCCGCAATCGGCGCAATATGGGAAACCTTCGTTTTCGCTCAACTGCGGCACCGCGAACGCCGCGCCGGTCGTGTGAGTAGCTTGTTCTTCTGGCGCGACCGGACACGGGAAGTGGACTTTGTGGTGGACGCGGGAGGCCGCATGGAACTCTATGAGGCGAAGTGGACCGAAGTGCCGGATATGGGCGATACGGTCAATCTCGATTTTGTGCGGAATGTGGTCGGCAAATCGCGGGTAACGGCAGGAGCGGTCATTTCCCGAACTCCCAACAGCTTTCCTCTTTCCGATGAATTCAGAGCACTGCCGATAACCGAGCTTGAATAGTACCTGATTCACATGATGCAGGACCACTGACGATTCGGACCTGGCCGACAACCCCACGCTGCTCGAATCGAACGACGATACCGATGATCCCGAGAACGAAGGGATGTCGATATTGCTTGCCGAACTCAAGCCCTGGCTGAGCAAGCACAGGAGCTTGCGAGCGCCTAGTCTTGCCGGTCCAGGTCTGCTGGCTCATCAGCCAAGGCAGCATCTGCAGAACTTCAAGGGCGCTTTGCAGGCTGACGCCTATGCCGGCTTCCATCATCTCTACGGCAACGATATCTATGAGGCGGCCAGTTGGGCTCATGCACGACGCAAGTTCCACGAGATCCACGTCGTTCACGCCTCCCCAACCACGACAGAGGCTCTAGCCAGGATCAGAGCTCTTTATGCGATCGAAGATGAGATACGCGGCAAGCCTGTCGATCTAAGGTTGAGCGTCCGCCAGTCGCGAGCCAGACCCCTGCTCGACGAACTGGAAAAGTTCCGAAGGGACGACTGAAAAACCATGTAGTCGTGGACGAAAGTCAGGCTTAACTGAATTCTTCTCTTATTTGCCGCCCTTTGATGGGGACTTCAACGGCGTCGTCTGATAACACCTCGCCCCGAAGCCGCACGGTGCTCCAGCTCCGCTGGCGTGGCTAACATTGATGGCATTCGCTACCGTGCCTGTGGTGGTGCTGTTAGCCGCTACCGATTGGGCGCTGGTGTGCACATCCACCCCCGTCCCATCCAGTTGGACGGACGCTAACACCTGGTTGGTGTCGGTGCGAATGACGCTCATGTAGGGCTGGTCGGAAGGAAGAACATAGATCTGTCCGAACGGAGTGCTGAAAGTGGAGGCCATCGAAATGGGATGCCCGACCACCGGAATCGTGGCCAGCACCTGGTAATTGGTAAGGCTCACCACACTCACCGTACTGTCCTTCTGGTTGGCCACATAGACCCGGCTTCCATCGCGCAAAATGGTCAGAGTCGCAGGCCCATTCCCGACCGGAACCGTGACCGCCTGGCCAAACAACGGAGAGTCGTTTCCGAATTGGTCGAGGCTGACATTAATGATGGTGATGGTGTTGGAGTCGTAATTGGCAGTGACCAGCTGCGACGAAGGCGCAAAGTAGTCAGCAAAAACCGGGCCGGCATTGAATCCTGCGACCGGTGTGCCGGATGGCGGCGGCAGCAGCAATGTGCCGGTAGCCGCATCCAGATTCGGCCGGTTCGGCGTGGTATCGAGATTGTTGAACTGGCTATTGATGACGGTGACTGTGCCGCTTCCCCGATTGAGAATGAACACCCGGTTGTTGTCAGTGGAACCGACGCCATAGACGGGGCAGATGCCAACGGGCAGAGTCAGCGAAATCGTAACGGTGGCGATTTCGATCGCCTGCACCTGGCCGGGAGTCGTCACCGCCGCAGGCGTCTCACAATCCCCGAAGGCCACCTTGTTGGCGCCGTTGTCCTGGGTAATCGAGTACACCCGTGCGGCGTTGGAGTTGCCGGCCAGGTTGATGGGACTGGCGGGAACCGGGAGTTGCTGGGTGAGCTGAAAAACGCCGCTTGAACTATTGGTCAGCACTGCCACGGCCGGGACATTGGGTTCGGTGATGAAGAGATTGGTTGCCGTCGAAAGCAGGTTTACCGGGTTCGCGGGCTGCAGCAAAGTGCTGCTCAGGATGTTCTTGGTCTGCAGGGTCGTCGATGGAGTGAAGCTGTTGACCGTCCCGTCTGTATTCGCAGTGACGGCAGAGCCGGCGTTGGTGCTGAGGGTAAGCGCCAGCGGGTTGACGCCCAGGGTTGCCTGGGTCAGCAGCGTGTCACCGGCAGCATCGAAAACATTTGCCAGACCACCCAGGCCAGCGCCGGCGCTGGTGGTGACAACGGTGAAACTTTGCGGCTGAGGGGCAGGTCCGGTGACGGCTACAGGCGTGACCGTCGGCCGGGGAGTATCTCCGCATCCTGCCAGCAGTACCGCGATGGTGATCGAACAACCGGTGGCAATTCGTTGAAGAACCCTGAAGGAATACTCTGGCAAACGCACACTCCGCCGGCTCCACGACTGAAGCCATGCAACACTAAGCACCCGTGATTACCTCACTGCGTTTCATTTCCCGTCGCAAGATGATTGTAAATGGGTTCGCGTATGGAGCGATACGCCGGGCCTAAAATGAAGGGTGCTGGTTCAGGAACAGCAAATGCGGTGGCAATCGTGGATGGTGCTTGCCGCAGTCGTCCCCTGGTGTGCAGTTGCGGCCCTGCGCCATGCCACAGCAGCCTGGAATGGCGGTACGCAAACCGCGCTGGGCATCAGCCTGGGCTTCGCGCTGCTGGTATTGCTGGCGAGTGCGGCGACGCCGCTCGCCGCATTGACCGGTGGCGTCCTCACCGCCGTCCTCACGCTGGCTCCTCTTCCCGGGCCGGGGCCGGTCTCCTGGTATCACTCTGCGCTGCCGGCCTTGCTGGCGCTTTTCCTGCTTACCTTTTCCGCGACCAGGTTCGGCCGAGGCAAGAAACAGCAGTTGGGGGTGGCGGAAGACAAGCGTGGCCGGAACGCCGCCCAGGTGGCGGCCAATCTGGGAGTGGCCGGATTGGGAGCGGCCGCCGCGCTCAGTCATCCATTGCCTGGCGCGTGCTATGCCGTGCTCGTAGCCGCCGCGCTGGCTGAGGCGACAGCCGATACTCTGGCTAGCGAATTGGGCGAGGTGCTGGGCGGGCAACCCCTCATGGTGACCACGCGCCGACGCGTGCCACCGGGCACCGACGGAGCGATCAGCCTCGCCGGGACCCTGGCGGGATTGGGCGGAGCTGTCCTGGTGGTGCTGGTGGCGACGCTCACCCTGGGACTCGGAGTCAGCGATGCAGTATGCACCGGCATGGGAGCGGCCGGTGGTCTATTCGTCGATTCCCTGCTCGGTGCCACTGCGGAACGGCGCGGCTGGCTCAACAATGACGCGGTGAACTTTCTTTCCACCGTCGTGGCCGCTGCGATTGCTGGCCTGTTCTTCGCGATCATCCGCTGCCAGTGTTTATGAGAACGGTCATCTCGAATCGAGTCCCGCGCGAGCGCCCCTTTCTAGTGCACCTTCAACCGCCAAAGGGTGTAGCTGATCATTTCGTGCATCAGCCGCCTGGCAGTGTCCCAGAAGCCGAGGGGTCGAGCTTCCGCACGGGGCGAAGTGGAGATGTTGAGCCCCATGCTGGCGCCAAGAGCGTGGATGCGAAACAGGTGAGTTCCATCCGACACGGCGAGGATGCGGTTCATGTGATTCTCCCGGGCAATGGCGGCCAGGCGGGCAGCGGATTCTTCTGTATTGATGCTTTGCGTCTCCGCAATGATCTGATTCTCCGCGACCCCATGGGCGAGAAGATAGTCGTGGCCGACGCCCCCTTCGGAGTCTCGGGGACCGCCACCTCCACCACCCAGGGTAATCACCAGCGGGGCGAGGTGTTCGCGGTAGAGAACAAGCGCATGATCCAATCGGGCGCGCAGCACCGGCGAAGGGCGGCCATCGTACTCCGCTGCCCCAAAGACCGCGATCGCGTCGGCGGGACGCGCCTGATCATGAGTGGCGTAAAAGTGAATCTGCCCGTATAGCCAGAGAAACCATCCCAGAACAGCCACAAAACCGGCCACCAGCAACCAACGAAGCACACGCCGGGCGGTCAAAGTGGGCAACCTTCCGTTCTTCATCTGCCGCCACATCGGAGCTTCTGTCAGCGTTGCAGGGTGAGCGCTATCTCGTGGGTCAGGATGGCTCCTTCGCGAAGAATCTGCCAGGGACCATCGGTGGAGAGGTCAACGATGGTGGTAGCAACACTACGGCCGGTGGGACCACCATCCACAATCAGCGGAATGCGATTACCAATCTGATCGCGCACACAAGCGGCGTAAGTGCACTCGGGCAGTCCCTGCAGATTGGCGGACGTGGCGGTGATGGGCAGTCCCAACGCCTCCACAATGGCCCGGGGAATCACCGCGCCCGGGACGCGCAAGGCCACGTTGCCGGTGTTCGCCGTTGAACGGAGGGGCAAACGCGAACCGGCGCGAACAATCAAGGTAAGCGGGCCGGGCCAGAAACGCTCCGCCAGCTTGTCGAACCGGGCGTCGAGATCGCGCGCCAGCCCGTAGGCCTGGGCTGCATTCGCAATGAGCAGCGACAACGGCTTGTGCTTGAGCCGGGTCTTGATCTCGTAAATGCGTTCCACCGCCATCAGATTGACAGGGTCGACCGCCAAACCGTAAAAGGTATCGGTGGGCACACCCACCACCTTGCCGCTTCGCAGGCAGGAAACGATGTACTCGATCCGTTCTTGCTCCGGTTCATCCGGGTGCACGCGCAGAATTTCTGCCAACAATGGAGCTCCACCCTCGTACAAATTTGGTGCAATTCAACGAGAGTATCAGACCGGATCAGCGACCGGTTGACCGCTTCTCTCATGGGGCAGTCTACCCCGGAATGGTTCCGGCCGCTATGGAACAACGCGCCACATCGTCCCCGGCGCCTGCGGGTACAATCGCGATGAGAGCAAGACGCATGAAATCTCTCGCAGAATCGAGCCCGCGGAGGGTGGAAAGCCGGCAGAATGCCCGGGTGAAAGAGTTGCGCGCCGGTCTGTCGCGGGGCATGAAGACGGCGCAGGACCATATCGCCGTCGAAGGTCTCCACCTGGTACAGGAAGCGGTCAAGAGTGGCCTGAGACTCGACACTGTCTTTCTACAGAAGGGCCGCGAAGAGCTGCTGCTGCAGCTTCCATCGATAAATGCCGAGATCCTGATCCTCAGCGAGGACGTCTTTTCGAGCGCCGCCATGACAGAGCATCCGCAGGGGGTCGCCGCGCTGGTGGAAGCGCCCCAATTCAAGATGCAAGCGATGTTTCCGAGTGCGCCCGGGCCGGCCCCCCTGGTGGTGATCGCGGCCGGTCTGCAGGACCCGGGAAACCTCGGCACCCTGATTCGCTCGGCAGAGGCCTTTGGCGCCACCGGGATGATCCTGCTTCCCGGCACGGTGAACCTGTGGAACGGCAAAACTTTGCGCGCGTCCTCAGGATCCGCCTTCCGCTTGCCGGTGCTGCCCATGGCCGTCGGCGCTGCGTTTACGACGGTGCGCGACCACGGGGTGCGGATCCTCGCAGCCGTAGCCCGGGATGGAGACCGCGAAGCCGACCTGCGCGGGCCCACTGCCCTGCTGATAGGCAACGAGGGCTCCGGCCTGCCGGAAGCCTGGATCGCACAAGCGGACGCGCGGCTGACGATTCCCTTTACCGGTGCGGTGGAAAGCCTGAACGCCGCCATCGCGGGCAGCGTGTTGCTTTATGACGCCATGCGCCAGCGTCTAAAGGCGGAGACAATGGACCAGGGTCGTACATGAGTCTCTTTAACCAAATTCCCGACGAAGGGACGCTCAAGCGCAGCGGAGCGCGGACCGCTCCGCTTGCCGAGCGCATGCGGCCGCGCACGTTGGAAGACTACGTTGGCCAGGAGCACCTGCTCGGTCCCGGCAAACCTCTGCGGGTGGAAATCGAGCGCGACGATGCCGGGTCCATGATTCTGTGGGGTCCTCCTGGGGTGGGTAAAACCACCCTGGCCAAGATCATCGCCGAGACGACGCAGGCCAGTTTCATTGAATTCTCCGCCGTGATGGGTGGCATCAAGGAGATCAAGCAGGTCATGGTCGACGCCGAGAAGGCCGCCGGCTACGGATCGCGGACCATCCTCTTCATCGACGAAATTCATCGCTTCAACAAGGCCCAGCAGGATGCCTTTCTGCCCTATGTCGAACGGGGCACCATCCGCCTGATCGGCGCGACCACGGAAAACCCGTCCTTTGAAGTCATCGCCGCCCTGCTTTCCCGTTGCCGCGTCTACCGCTTGACGCCGCTGAGCGATGAGCAACTGACACAGTTGCTCAAGCGGGCCTTGACCGATAAGGAGCACGGCCTGGGTGGACTCAGGGTCACCGCGCAGGAGGATGCGCTGGAGATGATCTCCAGCTACGCCAACGGGGATGCGCGTTATGCGTATAACGCGCTGGAGACGGCGGTCAAGCTGGTGCCCGGCGGCGTCATCACGCGCGAGATCGTGCAGAACGCCCTGCAGCAGCGCGTACTGCTCTACGATAAACAGGGCGAAGAGCACTTCAACCTGATCTCCGCCCTGCACAAGAGCATCCGCAACAGCGACGCCGACGCTTCGCTTTACTGGCTGGGCCGCATGCTCAAGGCCGGAGAAGACCCGATGTATGTGGCCCGGCGCCTGGTGCGGATGGCGGTGGAAGACATTGGCCTGGCCGCACCGGAGGCGCTGCGGATGGCCCTCGCCGCCCGCGACGCCATGGATTTCCTGGGCTCGCCCGAAGGCGATCTGGCTCTGGCACAGGCCGCGGCTTACCTGGCGCTGGCGCCGAAGTCGAATGCGCTCTACACCGCTTATGGGGAAATCATGGCGGAAATCGAAGCCCATCGTGCGGAGCCGGTGCCCCTCCACTTGAGAAATGCGCCCACACCGCTGATGAAGCAATTCGGATATGGCGAAGGGTACCAGTATGCGCATGATCTCGAAGGCCGGGTGGCCGACATGGAATGCCTGCCGGAGAATCTGCATGGCCGCGAGTTTTATCATCCGACGACCGAGGGCCGGGAAAAATTGCTGGCCCAGCGCATGGATGAGCTGCGTCGCATCCGGGAAGCAAAGCACGCAGCCAGGCAAGAGAAATAGGGAGGAGCATGGACCAACAGGCGGATCCGCAGTGGCTGACCTGGACCAAGCGGTTGCAGGCAATTTCCCAGACCGGGCTAACCTTCACGCGTGATCACTACGATCGGCAGCGCTATGAAGAGCTGCAAGCTATTGCGGCGGAGATGATGGCTGCCGGAAGCGGTATGCCCGACTCCGAAAAGCTGTTGCATCTTTTTCGCGGCGAAGTGGGCTACGCCACCCCCAAGGTAGAGGTGCGGGGCGCCGTATTGCGCGACCATCAGATTCTATTGGTCCGCGAGCGCGAGGACGGTGGATGGACCATGCCCGGTGGATGGGCCGATGTGGGCGAGTCCCCTCGAGCGATGGTGGTGCGTGAGGTGAAAGAGGAATCGGGCTTCGACGTGGCGCCGCGAAAGCTGGCAGCGGTGTTCGATCGCAACAAACATCCTCATCCGCCAGAACCGACTCACGCCTACAAGCTTTGCTTTGTGTGTGAGCTGCTCGGGGGCGAAATCACGCCAAGCTTTGAAACCCCAGAGGTGGGTTTTTTTTCGCGCAACGCGTTGCCTCCTCTTTCGGCCCCGCGCATCACTCCCTATCAGATCGAACACATGTTTGAGCACGCCGAGCATCCGGAATGGCCCACCACTTTTGACTGAAAAACGTTTCCAGAAGAGGTCCGCGGAACTGCAGATCCCTCGGCTTCCTGTATAGCCACCCGCTTACTTGACAACCGGAGCCAGATTCAAGATGAAACTAACTGGCGATAAAGGATCAATTCGGCCCAGGGTCAGGCCGATGCACAGAGCAAGCACCAGGAAACCGATCGTGTGGTCAAAGTAGTAAAGCTCGAACGGCCAGTTACGGGTGATCTTTTGGGTGTTGGCCCAAGTGCCCCAGCAGAGCATGCTGAGGGTCATCAGGAGAAGCGCGATGGAATAAGTGTGCGGGGTGAACATTGAGATCCCACGAAACGGTGATAGTTCCTAGCAGGTCCACGCTGTACGTTCTTACTTAGGTACTGTACGTGCATCATGGTGGCCCAGGATAAATTTCTGCGCCTCCGTGATGATCCCGGATTATTTGGCCGGGGGTACCTCCCGGTGTCACTGATGTCAACGACCACCGCCGCCCTCAACGAGGTGGAGAGCCCCCAGGCCCGTGTAGACAGTTTCTACCGTCCTGGCCTGGATATTCTCCGGGCCCTGGCTTTTCTGCTGGTATTTGTTGCGCACGGGCTGGTATCGGAACTCGATAAGCCGACTCAACTCGGAGCCATTGGCCGAGCCGGAGAATTCGGCGTCTGCGTCTTCTTCTTTCTCAGCTCCTACCTCATTACGGAACTGCTGCTGCGAGAAAAGCGGGAGACACATACCATCCATATTCCCGCGTTCTATGCGCGGCGCATTCTTCGCATCTGGCCGCTCTACTTCGCCATGATCGGCGTGGGCTGGTTTTACGGGCTCTTCTCGCCCACCCACTCGGTCTCCCTCGCCTGGGGAGCGGCGCTGATGCTGCTTTTCACCAACTGGTACACCGCGGGCCACGGTTATCCGCCAGGGTTTCTTTTTCCCCTGTGGAGCATCTCGCTGGAGGAACAGTTCTACCTGGTGTGGCCGTGCATCGTGAAGTACCTGAGCCCGGGGTCGCTGCTTGGGATAAGCACGGTGCTGATGACAACGGCCTACCTGACGCTGGCCCGGCTTCTGCACCAGGGCGCGACACTCGATCCGGGTATTTGGGTCAACAGCCTGGTACAGTTCCAGTTTTTTGCGTTGGGAACCATGACGGCGATTGTGCTCCGCGGCCATGTCCCCAGGCTTTCGCTAGCCGTGCGCTGGGGACTCTTCGTGGCTGGTCTGCTCTGCATGCGGGCGGCGCAAGCCGCTGCCTACAGCGACGATAAAGTCCTGCCGCACGATCTGCTGCACATCGGGCCGCGCTTCCTGATTGCCCTGCCGGGATGTCTCTGTCTCTTCTTCAGCTGCCTGCAGTTGCCCGCGGGCAGATTACAAAAGCCGTTCGTCTACCTGGGAAAGATCTCTTACGGCTTGTATATCTTCCATGTGTTGTGGCTCGGCGTAGTCAGAGATGTGCTCAAGCACTTCGCAGGCGGCCATCTCAGTTCGCTGGCTTATCAATTGATCGTGATGGCGATCGCTCTTCCTGCCACCGTGGTTACGGGAATGCTCTCCTATCAATATCTGGAAAGCCCCTTCCTGCGGTTCAAGAAACGCTTTACTTTTGTTCGCTCGCGGCCCGTTTAGAAGCTACTTACTTGATGTAGTAGCCGACGATTCGCCAGTAGCCTTTGGCGAAAGCGAGGGTCAGCGTCTCCACGGCATCCTGCCGGTTGGCAAAGCTGACGTGGTAGTGCAGGACCACGTACTGACCTTCCGGAGCGCCGGGCAGAGTCGTGGTGTAGGCGGCATCGATGAGCTCGCGAGCCTGCAGGGCGCCGGTGCCCGCGCGGGTTTTCTGAATTTGCGTGGAAAAGGCATCGCGGTCAAGCTGGGTGCGAATCAGCATGCCGGTGTAGGCATAGCTGTCAGCGTAGCGTCCCTGGTCCAGGTAGCCGACGAATCCCAATGCCTGGCGCTCAGCCGCTAGTTCGTCGGCGGCATGCGGGTCATTCTCTTGCGGGGCGCCAGTTGGCGGTGGACCTTGCTGAGCGACGAGCGGCAATAGACCTAGACTGGCCCCCAGCACGACAACGGCCAGCCCGCGAAATAGCGACGATGACATAATCGGTCAGTGTTCCAGAAGCGCCTGGTTGTTGGGCTGGGTGCGATTCTTAATCTGGTCGAGCGCATCCAGGACAAGGCCCGGAGTGAGCACCTCAGGCAGCACCAGGGCAGGCTGCCCGGGACGGTAAAAGGCGTAAGTGGGGACACCGCTGCGGCCAAGCTCGCTCAGCGCGGAAGCGATGCTCTCATCGTGCTTGGTCCAGTCGGCGCGCACCAGAACGATGCCGGAGTCATGCAACCGGCGGCGCACATCGTCGCGATTGAGCACCGCGCGCTCATTCACCTGACAGCTCAGGCACCAGCGAGCGGTGAAGTCGACAAATACAGGACGGCCCTGAGCGCGATACTGCTCAATGGCCGCTCGGCTGTACGGCTCCCAGCCACTTTTGCCAGAGTCGAGGCGGGCGCTGTTGGAGTCCGCCGGAGGAAATTTCCAGAGGGCATAGAACGGCGTGGCCACCGCCAGTGCGATGACGGAGAGCGCAAAGACCGAAGCCACTCGCCGTGCGGGCCAACGGCCGAGGATCCAACCGGCAATCGCCAGCAGCAGCAATGCGGCCAGCAGAGCGGTGAGAGCATCCACCCCCGCCGACGATGCGTAGAGCCACACCAGCCAGATGACGGTGGCAAAGATAGGAACTGCCGTAGCCTGCTTGAGCACTTCCATCCAGGCGCCGGGACGGGGCAAGTGGCGCATCCACGCGGGAAAGTACGTGAGCAGTACGTAGGGCGCGGCCAAGCCGAGGGCCAGGGCGGTGAACACGGCAAAAGATGCCCCTGCGCTTTGGGCCAGGGCAAAGCCAATGGCTGCGCCCATGAAGGGAGCGGTGCACGGGGTGGCCACCACCATGGCCAGTACGCCGGTGAAGAAGCTGCCGCCGTATCCGTGGCGTGCGGCCAGGCTCGAGCCGGTATTGGTGACGGTGAGCCCGATCTCAAACATGCCCGCTAGCGAGAGGCCGATGAAAAAGAGCAGCAGCGCCATGACCGCGATGAAGCCGGGCGACTGGAACTGGAAACCCCAACCGAGCTGGCGTCCTCCGGCTTTGAGGGCCAGCAACAGCGCAACCACGGCCCAGAACGAAACCAGTATTCCCAGGGCGTAAACCAGCCCGTGCGTGCGCACCCGGCTATGAGATTCACGCGAAGCTTCCACCAGAGAGAGGCCCTTAATGAAAAGAACGGGGAAGACGCAGGGCATGAGGTTGAGGATTACTCCGCCCAGAAAGGCCAAAGAGCAGAAGCGAAGAAGGTTGAGCAGGCCGGCGGAGGCGACCGCACCCGCTGCCGGCAATGGGCCGGGCGGTGCGTGGATCTCGTACGCGGTGCCATCGCTCAGCAGGAGCACGCCATTCAATTGGGCTGGCTGGGCGTGGAGGTTTTCGTCCTTTTTGAGGGAAATCTCTACCCCGCCGTCCACGGCCTGGACGGGCTGGGGCGCGGCATTCACGATCTGGCTTTGGTCCAGCGGAAAGAACTCAGCGTTGGTGGCCGGGTGTCCGGTGAGGGCGAGGGCAAAGCCACCGGGAGCGGAGCCAAACACGGCCTTGGCAGAGGACGGGAGCGGCTGCGGCAGCCGAGCGCGGAAGCGATCGAACAGGGCCTGCCGGGCCGGGTCCACCGGGCCTTTTTGCGCCGCGACCGGCAGCGGAAGGGCCAGGTCGGCCTTACCCGGAATGCAAACCTCGCGGCACACCAGCCAGTCGACATGGGCGCTGAGGGGGGCGGTGGAGGGGGCCTTCAGGGTGGAATTGGCGCTCAGGGTCATGGGGAAAAGCACTTCATCCTCATAACCGAAATCCATCAGCGGACCGAGCGGAAGGCGCCGGGGCGCAGGATACTGCATGTCGCCGGCGGAGATGCCGCCGGGGAGTGCCCACTTGATGCGCGGCGGCTCGCCCGAGTCACCAGCATTGACCCAGTAGACATGCCATCCTTTGTCCAGGTTGAAGTGCAGACCGACGGTGGTGCTGCCTCCGGGCTGGATGGAACTTTCCAGCGGGAGCAGCTCCACGGTGAGATGTTGCGCGCGCACCGGCCCTGCTACAGGCGCGGCGGAGGCTGTGGCGGCGGTAAACCCGGCACACAAGAGCAAGGCGATTTGGCGAAAGTTAGGCATAAATAGGCGAGACTGGTTGCGCTTGTATTGTATGACGCTGGACTGGCCGGCGGCGTTACAAAGCTCTCCTCGCCTCTGGTCCGTTAGCGGGCCGGGCTGCGAGCCAGGCGGGCATGCTCCTTATATATACAGCGGTCCATGACCACCAGGATACCGGCGGCTTCCGCCCATTGGACGGCTTCCTCGTGGCAAACGCCCTCCTGCAACCACAGGTAGGGGATTTTGAGGCGGATCACGTCCTTGACAATCTCCGGAACGTATTGGGAAGCGCGAAATACGTCCACCAGGTCGATTCGTCCCTCCGCGGCCCAGGCGGCGTCGAGGGCCGGGTAGGCCTTGACCCCAAGAGCCGTGGTAACTCCTGGGTGCACGGGAATGATCCGATACCCTTCCTTCTGCATGTACTTCGAAACGTGAAACGCGGCACGATCCGGGTTGTCTGAAAGGCCCGGCACGGCGATGGTTTTGGTTTTCTCCAGAATGGTGCGGATGGTTTCGGGCTGGTTCAATACATTCCTCGACATGAATAGATTGGATGCTCAGTCCACATCGGCTGGTTCTTCGATTGCGGCCGGCACGCCACCCTGGCGGCGCATGATCAGGTAGCCGCGGATGAAGGGATCGAGATCGCCATCGAGCACGGCGTCGACGTCGCCCACCTCGACGCGCGTGCGCAGGTCTTTGGCGATGCGATAGGGTTGCAGCACATAGGAACGAATCTGCGAGCCGAAGTTGATGTCGAGCTTGGAGTCTTCGAGCTTCCTGGAGATTTGCTTTTTCTTTTCCAGCTCGTATTCGTAGAGTTTGGAGCGCAGCATCTTCATCGCCCTCTCTCGATTCTTGTGCTGGGAGCGCTCGTTCTGGCATTGCACCACGATGTTGGTGGGCAGATGGGTGATGCGGACGGCGGAGTCAGTGGTGTTGACGTGCTGGCCGCCCTTGCCACCGGAGCGATAGGTGTCGATGCGCAGTTCGTCGGGCTTGATGTCGATGTGGATGGAGTCATCGATCTCGGGCGAGACAAAGACGCTGGCAAAGGAGGTGTGGCGGCGCTTGGCCTGGTCAAAGGGCGAGATGCGCACCAGGCGGTGGACGCCGGTCTCCCCGGAGAGCTGGCCGAAGGCGTACTCCCCTGTCACCGTGAAAGTGGCGGATTTGATGCCGGCTTCTTCGCCGTCCTGATAGTCGTTCATCTCGGTTTTGAAGCCATGACGCTCGGCCCAACGGAGGTACATGCGCATGAGCATTTCTGCCCAGTCCTGGGATTCGGTGCCGCCGGCGCCCGGGTGAACGGTCACGATGGCATTGAGCGGATCGGTCTCGGCCGAGAGCATGGTGCGGGATTCGAGTTCTTCGACGAACTTACTTAAGGATTTGATCTCGCGTTCGAGGTCGGGCTCGACGGACTCGCCTTCGCGGCCGAGCTCGAAGTAGGCATCGATGTCGCCGGTGCGGCGCACGAGTTCGTTTTCCATCGCGAGCTGGCCTTCCAGGCGCTTGCGTTCGCGCATGAGGACTTGCGACTCGGTCGGATTGGACCAGATGGCGGGGTCGGAGAGTTTTACTTCCAGAGAGGCCAGTTCCCTGTCGAGCCTGGCGTGGTCAAAGATACTCCCGAAGATCGCGGACTTTGTCGCGGACCGGAGTGTAGGCGAATTCGAGTTCGTTCAGCATGTAATTTTCGCGGACGTATCCGTTAAAGTGATTATCCCATACTGGTGAAGGCCGGGATGGGTGCGGCCGGAGGCGTGGTTGCCGTGGATCAAGCGTCCGCGAAGGAGAACGGGGATACGGCCGCCTGCTGCGGCGTTCGTCCGACCCCGTGGCCCCACCTGCAGTGAGTCCACGGAACGTTGACAGCGCAGAAGTTCAGAGTGATTTCTGTGGCTCAGAACGGGACGACAGTGAGGCCGGGGATGAGGCGGAAGTGGCGGAGATTGACGGTCAGAACAGAGAAGCCGAGGCGGAGCGCTGTAGCTCCGATCAGCAGGTCTGCGAAGGGGACAGTCACGCCCTGGGCCTGTTGCTCACCATCGATCTTTCCGCCAGCATTGCGGCCTCTTTCGTGTAGGGATAGACCGTAAGATCGCGGAGCAGTTCCTCGATGAAGGACTGGCGGCGCAGCCGGCTCTCTGGGGTCTGTGCGCGATAGATACCGTGGATGAGTTCGGTCAGTCCGACGGAGGAGAGAGCGGCATCCTGATCGCCCGCCACAGCAATTACCTGCTCGATCAGTTTCTCGACTGTATCTCCTCGACGCTCGGCAGTGATAACGATGCTGGAGTCGAGGATCAGTCCCATGAGCTTTTGAGCGGCTCCGGGTGGCTGTTGATGGCCGCTTCAAGATCAATGGCGAAGCCTCCGTCCAGCGTAACCGTAGAGCCATGCTCCTTAGCCAGGCGCAGCGATTCGGAGAGCCGCCGTACACGGCGCTCGGCAGCAACGCGCAACACGACGGCGGGAGATGCGTCATCGTCGATGACCACCTCTGCACCGGCGCGGACGCGGGCCAGCAGCGCGGCGAAGTCGCGTGCGGCCTCAGCTTCCGAGATGTGGATCACTGCCATAGCCATGATGATACCTCGATTCGATTTTTCTTTGAGATCGGTGACAGACGAAAAATAACCACCGAATTCTGAAGCCGCCGATTGCGGAATTATTTCGGTCGTCCCCCATCTCCGTCCCCGCATCTCCCAGTCGTCGTTTCGCACAGCTATCCAGGCTCGCGTTTTTTCTCGGTGATCCCGAGGAGCCGACTTGCCTGTGTCAGTTAAGCGAGGAATGACACCGCAAGTCGCCATCAATGCGAGGCCCGGAGGGCCGGCCGTCCAAACATAAGCCCAGCCCGGAAGGGCTGGGGCACAATCGCAAGCTGATCTGAGCGCCGTTGGCGCGGCACTCAACCCTGGCCTGCTCGCATCTTTGTCATTAGGAGAGTGCTCCTGTGCCCGCCCCTCCCGAGGCCCACGTCAGCC
>JBAVQC010000045.1:0-13398 GCA_049693715.1 Acidobacteriaceae bacterium
ACCTGAAGTCAATCAACCCGCTTCAAATCCCGCGCCAACAGTCGATGAAACAGATGCTCTCCACCCTCTCTGCGCACTGACAATCTCCCCGCGCCATAGGCCCGAGAATGCAATCCCCGCTGTACCGACTCGCAAATATCAACATCCTCAGCCTGCACCCGGTCACTCACCGCAACACTCTCGGCGTTGTACTCCGCGCTGGTATCCCCAAAGAAAAAATCAAACACCACCAGGCATTTCTCCTGCCCCAACGGGAGCACCAGATTTGTATCCATGACCCCTTCATACAAATTGACCATGAAATTCGGATACACCCAGTAATAATCCGCCCGATCACCAGTACGCGTCTGCGCCACGGACGCATCCTGCGACGCCACCATAGGACTCGACTGCAGCACATAATTCGGCCCATTTTCAATGGTGTACTCGCTGTAATCAAGCACGCTATTGAGGGCTTTGTGCAGGTGTGGCACGTGGTAGCCGCCATCCAGGTAATTGTCGACGTACACCTTCCAATTACAAGCCAGCGTATAAGTCTTGCGAGCAAAAAATCTAAGACCGCCGACAGAAATCCGCTCCCAAAGGTCGCCTAGATAACTTCCGAGCCCAGGCCCCTTCTGGTTCAAATTGACAAAAACAAAGCTCTCCCAACTTGCCACCTGAACCGGAACCAGCCCATTCGCCGCCCGTTCAAAATTACAAACACCAGAAAAATCGGGTGCGCCCTTGAGCGAACCATCCAGCCCATAAGTCCATCCGTGATAAGGGCACCGAAGATGCTGCGCGAACCCGCACGGCGCATTCATGACAGCAGCAGCATGATGGCGGCAAACGTTATAAAACGCGCGCAATTCCCAATCTGGCCCGCGGACAACAATCAGCGGCTCACCCGCCAGATCGAAAGTAAAAAACTGCCCCGCATCGGCGACCTGGTCCGTACGCCCGACCGCGATCCAGTTGCTGCCGAACACCCGTTCGCGTTCCAGTCGTCCAATCCGCTCATCCACATACCACGCAGACGGAATCGTGGAAGCGTACTCAAGCGGCGCCTCCTCGTCATAAAGAGCCAGCACGTCAGCAAGGGCCTCATTCATAGCGCAATCTCCTCGCTCAGAGCAGCTGCCCGAATCACCGAACGATGGCCACGCCAGTAAACCGCGATACCAGACACCAGCAGCACCAGGGTCATCACCAAAATCTTGATCAAGGCTGCAGTCGGATTCCGCTCATCCTCCGCAGGAAACATGGAAAGGATGATCGCGGCAGACGTCGAGAAAAACCCAACGCACGCCAGCGGAATAGCGACCCGTTTGCCTCCAGGCAGCCGAAGCGCGCCCGGCGGCGCAGGCCGCGATTGCAGGCGGATCATCGAGGCAAATACAAACAGGTAAGGAATAAAGTAAGAAATCAAACTCATGCTGACCAGCAAGTCGTAGGCGCCTTTGACGCTGGTGCCCGCCTGGCTCAGCAAGCCGAACACAATCCCCGCCACACCGGAGGAAATCACAGCGACATACGGAGTTTTCCATCGCGGATGGATCCGGCCAAACACGGCAGGCAAGTAATGGTTAATCCCCACCACAAACGGCAACCGCGCCGCAGAAGAGAGATAAGCCGCAGCGGCGCCCACATTGCTGATGCCTACCAGAATCGCGACGGGAACAATCAGAGCAGCCAACCCCAGCCGCCGGCAAAGAAAATCAATGACGGTCATAAAGCCGCCCAGCCCGCTGATCCTGCTTGAGGGTAGTGCCACCAGCATGGCAACAGTTCCGGCGATGTAGCCAACAGTGATGATGACACCGGCGACCAGCAAAGATCGGGGAACGACACGGCGAGCATCCTTGATCTCGTCGCCCATGAACGAAGCGCATTCGCTGCCGCTGAACGCAAAAAAGATAGTAGACCAGAAGATGAGGTCTCTCACCTGAACATGAGGAATGGCGCCCGCCCACGTGAAATGGGTCGCAGACCCGAAACGCGAAAAAGACACGAGACCAAGCAAAATCAAAATCACTACCGGCACTGCCATGCCGACCGCACCAAGATTATTGAGCCACTTGCCAATGCCCAGTCCGAGCACGTTGAGCACAGTGATCAACGTCAGCATGCCGGTGGTAAAGAGCAGGAAGTAGGCGTTTACGTCTCCCAGGTGGGCGGCGCGGGGAGTGGTAAAGAGCAGGCTGCTGGCGGCAAAATACAACACCGCACCAAAGTAGGGAAGATTGCTCATCCAGTAAGTCCACGCCGCCATAAACCCGGCAAACTCGCCGTAGGCCTCGCGAGTCCAGATGTAGAGGCCGCCCTCTTGGGGATAGCGCGACGAGAGCTCCAGGACACAACCCGCCAGCGGCAGGAAAAATCCACAAAACCCGAGGACCCAAACCGCGATCGCCGACTGTCCTGCCGCCGCCGCAGTCGCGATCCACCGCAGGCTGAGGCCGCTGACAATATAGAAGAGAATGACATCGCGAAAACCAAGTTCCCGTTTCAGCTTCTCTTCTGCCACCGCTTACCTCATGTCTTTCAGCACAGCCATGGCAGCGTTGCGCCCATTCATGGCGATGACGCTTCCGCCCGGATGGGTGCAAGCGCCGCAAAGATAAACACCCGGCATCGACGTACGAGCAGCTAACCGGTGGCTCCACATGTTTTCCGGCAGGCACTCACCCTGGAAAATATGTCCGCCCGTTAGCCCGACCTTCTCCTCAATATCCGGCGGTCCCATCACCTGTGCTTCCAGCACTGCACCCGGCAGGTTAGAGCAAAAACGTCCGATAGAATCGAAAGCGAGCTTCCGCACCTGCTCGCGATGGTTGTCCCATGAGCCGCTGGCGAAGGTGTGGGGCACGTATTGCGCAAAAACGCTCATCGTGTGCTGGCCCGCCGGCACCACGCTCGCGTCGTGCACGCTTTGGAAGTAGATCTCGCACCACAAGCGCTCAGGTAACTCGCCCTTGCTGCTGGCGGCGAAACCCGCTTTCCATTCGGCGCGGGTCATGGGGGCATTGATCTGGCCGTAGTGGTGAGGCTGCAACTGCCCCGGCCGAGAGGTAAAGTCCGGCAGCTCCCGCAGCAATACATTCAGCTTGACGGTGCAGCCTTCAATCGCCAGACCCTCGACCTTAGCCCGAAAGTCAGAGCTCGCCGACTTACCTAACAATCGCAGCGTGACCACCGGGTCGGCATTCGAGACCACAACCGGAGCGGAGATGCGTTCCCCACCCTCCAACAGCACCCCTTCGCCGGGCAGTATCTCCGCCACCTTTACGCCAGCGGCTACCACTGCCCCAGCTTCGCGAGCGGCATCGCAGAAGTAAAAGGAGACCATGCCCATGCCGCCCTTCACGTAGCCCCACATGCCGGGAAGGCCGCCCAGCCGCCCGGACGAGTGATGATAGCGGATCGAAGCTGTACCGGCATCGAATGGGCTGGCCTTGGTGCCGATCACTCCCTGGCCAAGATACGCAATTTGCAGTCGAGGGTCATCGAGGTAACGCTCCACAAACTCCGCCATCGACCAATGGAAGAGCACCTGGCGTGCTTCCTCATCATTACCCAGGCGAGCGTCCATTTGTTCCGGCGAGGGTGCGTCGCCAATCCACGAATCGCAAGCGCCTGCAGGCCGAAGCGCATCGCGCAACCGGCGGATCACGGCGCTCATCGCCTTCCACCCCTTCACATCGCGCGGAGCAAATCGCCGGATCTCCTCTTCGCACGCATCATCGTCATCCCACAATTGGACACTTGTCCCGTCGAGAAAAGGCACAAAGAGCCCGTTCGAAGCCGGCGTCCAATGAAAACCACGATCCGCCAGGCCCAACTCCTCCACCACCAGTGGATGCAGCAGTCCCGCCAGGTAAGCGCAAGGTGACATACGTACACCGGGGAATGGCTCTTCAATCGTGCAAGCGCCACCCACACGCTGCCGGCTTTCCAGCACCAGCACACGCTTTCCCGCACGCGCCAGGTACGCCGCGCACGCCAGGCCATTGTGCCCGGCGCCGACGACGATGGCGTCCCACGGTCGCGAAGCAAGTTGGGAAATAGGAGCAGGGAGGCCAATTTCGCCCAGTACAGCAGCCGTGGGCGATGCAGTGTGCGGCTGTGCCGGAGCTCCCATGCTACGCTCGACCCCGCAGCCGGTTCAGCACCCGGCGATTGCGTTTCGAGGGCTTGCCTGCGCTCAGGGGTTCGAAACGCGGCATCGCCTTGCGCTCTTCAGCCAGTTGCAGGCGCAAAGCCCGGCTTGCCTCTGTTTCCCGGTAAAGCGTTTGTGCCACCGCCGCCGGCCCGCGCACGTCGCTCAGAAGCAACACCTCCACCTGAAAATCGCCGCCCTCGTTCTTCACTTGTAACAGATCGCCCACCCGAACCGGGCGGGCGCTTTTGGCCGGCTGGCTATTGGAGGTAATTCTACCGAGCTCACACGCCCGTGCGGCCAGCGCTCGTGTCTTGAAAAACCGCGCCGCCCAGAGCCACTTGTCCATCCGCACATCGTTGGTCAAACCGCCGTCCTCCCAGGCCTAAGCAGGGCGTGCGGCAATTCTCGCATCGAGCCATCGCATCAAGCAATCATGAGGATGGCCCCTGGCCTACTTGGCCACGGGTTTGAGCGGCGGCAGGTACTTCTTATTGATCTTGGCAACTACGGTGTAATTCGGGTCAACCATCTGGTCCAGATGAATCTCCGCAACCTTGGAGAGCAGTTCATAAGCATCCATCTCCGAGAGGCCATAGTCGCTGTGGATCCATTGCACGAGCTGGGTAAAGGCGATGCGCAGGGAGTCGTCGAGAGGGCGATAAATCCCAACAGCCATAATGGAGTCTGCGTTCTCAAACCGCGGCCACGCAATCTCCTTATGCTTGATCACTTCCACCCGCAGTTTCACCTTCATGGATATCTCCACCGCGGTCCCGTCCACTTCACCATCTCCCATGGCGGCGTGCCCGTCGCCCAGGTACAGCAATGCGCCGGCGACGTTCACCGGCAAATACAAGGTGTTGCCGGCAGTCGCTTCGGGGGCATCCATGTTGCCGCCATATTCCGCAGGCGTAAGCGAACTGCGTGCCTCCCCATTGGCCGGCGCTACGCCGACGCAACCCAGGAAAGGATGGAGTGGTATGGGCACGGTATAGCTTGAATCGTTAGCCTTAAAAAGAGCAGTATTCGCCTTTTTGTCGATGGCATAGGTCCATGTTTCCTTAGGAATTGCCCCGCCCAACATCGGCGTATAGGTGGTGCTATTGATGGCGCCGAACCCTGGTCCAGCACTCCCGAAGCCCTTCTCCGCATTGACCTCGACCCCCATAAAGTGGATGGCAATCGTGTCTCCAGGCTCCGCGCCCTCGATGTAGAAAGGGCCAGTCAGCGGATTAGGTCCCGGGGGTTTGATGCCGGCATCTTCCAGCGCGTGGCCGTCAGCGTCGACAGTGTTCGTTTCCAGAACATCGCCCGGCTGCAGGCGCAGCACGGGAGTCGCGATCCCATAGTCGTACTTCAGCTCACTCAGTTTGAGCTCATATCGAGCGACATGCGGCTCCTGCGCCAACACTGGGAGCATCGCCGAGGAAAAAGTGGAAAGAACAAGAACGAGTGGGCGTACGACGCGATCCATGATTTCTCCAGATGCCCCTAATCAAAACAGAATCTTCAGCGCCAGCTGCACATTGAAGGGCTCTCCCGGCCCGATACCCGGCGAGCCACTATAGTCCCCGATGGTGTCGCTACTCTGGCCGAAACCACCACCGATATATCCCGCGGGAGGCGCCAGGTTGGTGCGGTTGAAAAGGTTGAAAACCTCCGCCCGGAACTGCGCCCGGATCGACTCATGAATCGTCGTGTTCTTGAAGAGGGAAACATCCACATCCCCATATCCAGGGCCCACGACAGAATTTCTCGCGGCCGTACCAAAGCTCCCATTCGGGGCATCCACAAAGGCTGCGGGATTAATCCATTGCACCGGCTGATGATTTGCGAGAGCGTGCGACACTCCACTGAACGGAGCACCCACCTGGACTCCACGATCGGTGTTCTCCCCCGTGCCGCTGGTATCGGAAGAAGCATGCACACTGAAGGGTTCGCCGGTGCGGAAGGAAAGATTTCCGTTAGCCTCCCAACCATGTGTAAGCCAATGCGGCCCGCGCGACAAACCGGGAATGTCATAGATCAGGTAAGCGTTGAAGTGGTGCCGGATATCGTAATCGGAATTGCCATAATCTCCGGAGAAGTTCGTGCTGTCCTGCGGTAGCGCGCCAACATACTGCGTTACCTCATCCAGGCTATGCGCGTAAGTGTAATTGAACTGCGATACCAAGCCATGCCAGCTCGTCGTGCGTATGGTAGTCTGCAGCCCGTTATAGCTGGATGTGCCGATACTCTGAATCTCGTCGATGACTCCGAAGTTGGGAAACTGGGAAAAGTACGGACGGCTGGCTTGTTGGAAAGAGAAAACATTCCCGCCGGGAGTCACCACTTGTGAGTTGTTAAATCCGCTGCCCAGCGCCGCCTGGTTGATATCGCGCAGGCTCAACAACCGGCGTCCCAGCGTTCCCACGTAGCCAACCTGCACGACTGCATTCTTGCCCAGCCCCTTTTGGACATTCAAATTGAAGCTCATGTCGTAAGCCGTGCGGAAGTTCTGGCTGACCGAAAACAGATTGAACACATTGCTGCCCCCGATGGACAAATTCCCATTGGGAAAAAGAGGAGCATCCTTCTGGATGGTGTATCCGTTTTCCTGAATCGTATACACCGGATTGATGCCGGCCGGATTGCCCTCGACCCCGATAGGCCCATTGTTAGCCGTGGAAGCAGCAGCCAGGCTCGATGAGTTATCCAGGAAGGGCACAATCGCCGGTGTATCAAAATACAAGCCGAATCCAGCCCTGATCACCAGGTCGCCGTCTTCCCTGGGCTGAAAAGCCAAACCAACCCGAGGGCTCAGATTGTTCCAGATCTTTGGATAGAGCGAAGAAATGCCGCTGCCCGCGACCACCAGGCCACCCTTCTTAGGGTCGAACACTGAAACATCGGGATAGTTGGTATGCAGCGGGCCCTCGTAGTCGTAACGAAGTCCGTAGTTCACGTTGAGCTTGCGAGAGGCCTGCCAGGCATCCTGCGCAAACAGGGTAAAGCTATTAAGAAACACCTGCCGTTCCTGGTTTCCGCGAACAATCGTCGACTGGTAAACATTCCCGCTAATAAAATCGGCCAGCGTCAGAACGTTGTAGTCAAACGACCCGCTCTGGCAAGCCTGCTGGACTGCAGGACTGGAGGCAAAATACCCGGTGCATTTCGGCGATCCGTCCGCGTTGGTGTAATCCGCTGCCCATGGTCCCGCGGTTCCGTTGAAGTAGAAGGCTCCACGTGCCCCAGTGTTGTAGAAGGAATCTACCTGCGCCTGGCGAATCTCGCCGCCGAAACGCATCTGGTGTTTGCCGATGGAGTACGACAGCGCATCTTCCAGGTGACCGGTGATGTCGTTGCGTCCCGAGTTCGGCGTGAGTCCCGTGCTGTCGAACCCGGTGATCGCGATCAGCGGAGCTCCGATTAGGTTGCTGTTCGACACCCCGGTGTTCAACCCCAGGGACACCGGATCGAAGCTGTGATTGGCATCGGAAAAAACCTGGTTGAAGTAGCTCACGCCGATCAGTGCCTGGTTCGTCAAACGAGGAGAAAAGGTCCTGTTGTAAACCAGCGAATAGTTCTGCACATGAATGGGCGCTACTTGGTAGTAGTACGAAAGATGTGACCCGATCGGCGCTGTCTGCGTGCCCTGGCCGACGAACCAGCGAAATGAGAGTCGGTTGTTTTCGTTGAAATTGTGGTCCAGCTTGACCAACCCGTTGTGGCTATATCCGCTCTCCGCGTTCGGGTTGAAGTAATTATTAGCGGCGGCCGGCCCCGTGAGTGCGTCCCCCGGCCAGATGGTGCCCAGCAGGGAAGCGGAAACCGGGCTTTCCGGCAAGCCGTAATACTGCAGCACCTGGTTCGCCGATTGCTGATAGCTCACCGACGGTTCCGTGGATTGCGCCTGGTTACCGATCAGAAATTTCTGTTCCTCGTAAGTCACAAAGAAGAACGTGCGATCGCGAATGATAGGGCCGCCGGTCGCAAATCCGTATTGCTGGTTGCGCAACTTGTTCTTCGCGGAACCTGTGGGCGCGAAAGGTGTTCGCGCCGCAAGCGCCTCATTGCGGTTGTAGTAGTAGGCACTGCCGTGCAGTTGGTTGGTGCCTGACTTGATCACCATGTTGACCGTTCCACCCGGATTGCGTCCCGTCTCGGGACCCGCCTGTGTCTGTAATGAAAACTCCTCTACGGAATCGAGCGGCAGCACCACGCCGGCAATGCTTTGCACGCCGCCCTGGTTCACCGCCATAATGTTCCACCACTGATCGTTATTGTCCGAGCCCTCAATCTGCCAATTCACCTGGTTCGCGCGAGCGCCATTGACCGATCCATTGGCGCCTCCGGCATACCCCGCAAAGCCCGGGGTCAGCGCGATCAACTGGGTGTAGTCACGCCCGTTCAGTGGAATATTCTGAACCGTCCGCTCGGGGACCACCGTGGTCTGCGTGGTCGATGTGGTGTCCAGGGCAACTCCGGCCGCATCTACCTCGACCGTTGTCGCCTGCTGAGCCACTGACAACTTCAGCGGAAGACTATAAAGAGAACCCGCGGTGACCGGGATTCGATCCACTTTCAGCGTCTGGAATCCAGTGGCCGTCGCCGTCACCGTGTAGGCGCCAAGCGGCAAATCCACGAAGCTGTATTCCCCGGCGCTCGAGGAGAGGGTTGAGTGTGTAACACCGGTAGCGTCGTCCACAGCCTGCAGCGCCGCATTGGGGATCGCCGCCCCGGACGCATCCGTCACGGAACCGTTGATTCCGCCGCGAAAGGTTTGCGTGTACGCAGCATGGGTGAGCAGAAGCAGCAGGAAGAAAGCGAGCACACGAGAGCGCGTCATCGAGAGAGTCTCCAAGACTAAGTGATAAAGCGACGAACTGGGCCTATGGGTCTAGGTCGCGTACACAACTGCCTGGGATCTTTATCTCTTCGACGGGGAAGGAAGGGTGATCATTACAACTGTGTGTGGTGCGCAAACAGGGGGTGAAACGCCGAACCATCTATAACCTATGCGAGCACCTTTGAAAAATCAAGTGAAAATCAAGCCTCAAGTTGTTTACCGCGAGTCTCAGGCAGAAACATAACGCCGAGGATCATAACCAGATACGCGCCTGATCCAAAGATAGAGATCGCAGTACCGAGGGAAGTATGTCCGCTGACAAAGCCAACGAGCGTGGGGAACAAAGCGCCCACTCCGCGGCCGAAATTGTAAGCGAACCCCGCCCCCGACGCCCGCAGGGACGTAGGAAAAAGCTCGCTGAAGTACGCGCCCATAGGGCTGAACGATCCCGAGGGAAAGAACCCCAGGGGAAAACCGAGCGCAAGCATCAGATGGTTCGAAATAGGAAAGCCGGAGTAGAAGATCACAGCAAAAAAGGAGCAGGCAGCGAACAAGATCAGGGTCCGCTTTCGTCCAATCGCATCGGTCAGGTAAGCCGCCGTCACGTACCCGCAGAAGGCTCCCAGGATGACGACGAACAAGTACGCGCCGGTATTGAGCGTACTCAGCCCGCGAGAGCTTCGTAAGTACAGCGGTAGCCAGGTCGTAACGGCATGGTATCCACCCTGTGCCCCGAGGGCCAGCAGGGCAGCAAGCAGGGTTGTTCGCAGATATCCAGACGAAAATATGCCGGCCGGCGAAGCGCCCTGTTTGCGGTGGAGGTAGATTTCCGGCTCCTCCACTTTGCTGCGTATATAAACGATGAGCAGGGCGGGCAAAATGCCGATCCAGAACATAACCCGCCAGGCAATTGCATGCGGAAGCCGCGAGAACAGAATAGTAAACAGAATGACGCTGATGCCCCAGCCGATGGACCATCCAGCCTGAACGGTACCAACAGCACGCCCGCGAAAGCGAGTGCGGATGCTTTCACCCATCAATGCGGCGCCCACCGCCCACTCCCCACCGAAACCCAGCCCCTGCAACCCTCGGACTACAAGCAACTGTTCAAAGTTCTGCGTAAAGCCGCTGAGAAAGGTAAAGAACGCAAACCAGAAAATGGTCAGCTTCAGCACCCGGACCCGCCCCACCCGGTCAGCCAGAATTCCCGCAAGCCAGCCACCCACCGAAGACAGCAGCAAAGTAGCCGTACTCAGTAGTCCTGCCTGACCCTTGGAGATGTGCCACTCTGCCAGCAACGTTGGCAGCACGAGGCTATAGACCATCACGTCCATACCATCGAGCATCCACCCCCCGAAAGTAGCGACAAACGCAGAACGCTCAGGGCCGGAAAGCTCGCGGATCCACAAGCCGCGCGGAGGCGAGTAGTTCTCAACCTCGGGAATTTGCGGCGACACCATAGGGATTCCTCTTTATAGCCCAGCAGCCAACGTACGAGGCAACCACAGCTTCCACAAACCCTGCAGCCCCACTGTGAGGCCCGACCTGTCAGCTATCCATCATCCTTGGAATTTTCCGGCTCGCCCCACCCGCCGCCGCCCGGCGTCTCGATGCGAATCCGTTCTCCCTTTTGCAATTGAACGCTGCACTTGGAAGGAAGAACCTGTACCGTCCCTTTGCCGTCGATCAGAGAAGCCTTTCCACTGGCGCCCGGCATTCCACCAGCAAGGCCGTACGGCTGAAACTTCCTGCGCTCCGAAAGCAGCGTGACCTGTGAGTCGGCCAACAACTCAATCTCGCGGATGAGTCCATCCCCGCCGCGAAAACACCCGCTACCGCCGGATGATTTGCGGTAACCGTAGTACCGCACCCGGAAGGGATACGCGTATTCCAGCGCCTCAATCGGCGTGTTCAGCGAATTCGTCATGTGGCAGTGAACACCGGAAATTCCGTCCATTCCGGGGCGAGCGCCCATACCTCCGGCGGTAGTTTCGTAATAGGTAAAAGGCCGGCCGGTCCGGTGGTCAAAACCGCCGATGGTCAGATTGCTCATGGTGCCATAGCTTGCCGCCGGAATCCTTTCCGGAACAGCTTGCCCCAGCGCGCGCAGCAACACGTCGACAATACGTTGCGACGTCTCTACATTGCCTCCCGCGACCGCCGCCGGCATGCGCGCGTTCACGATCGTGCCTTCCGGAGCGAGCACCGTGACTGCATTCATCAGGCCCGCAGTCGCCGGTGCGTCCTCTGCCAGCAGGCAGCGGAGGACATAGAAGCACGCCGAGTACGTAATGGCGTAGACAGCGTTAACGCTACCCCCCACCTGCGGATCAGAACCGGCAAAGTCGATGACCACCGTGCCCTCGCCAGGTTCAATGAGCATGGAAACAGCGATACGGATAGGGCTGTCGCTAACCCCGTCATCGTCGAGAAAGTCTTCGGCCGTGAAGGTACCCGCGGGCAAGTTGTGCAACTCCGAGCGCATGAGCCGATCCGAATAATCGAGCAGCTCTTCGGTGAGAGCAGAGATTACGTCCAGGCCATACTTCTTGAGGACCTCTAGCAATCTTCGTTCGCCCACCTTGCACGCTCCGATTTGCGCCACCAGGTCACCTTCGCGTTCTACGGGGGTCCGCACGTTGTGCAGGATGAGGGAAAGAACTTCCTGATCAATCTTGCCCCCACGCACGATGCGGATAGGAGGAATGCGGATGCCTTCTTGGAATATTTCCCGCCCCGGGCCCATGGAGCCGGCAAACGTCCCCCCGACATCCGCGTGATGGGCGCGCGCAGCAACATAAAACACCGGCTCCGCCAGGGCGTCGACAAACACTGGAAGCACCATCGTGATATCGGGCAGATGCGTGCCCCCGGCGTAGGGATCATTCAGAATGACCACATCGCCCCGCTCGACCGTGAGCGATTCCACCGCTGCTTTGACCGACATCGGCATGGAACCAAGATGCACCGGCATATGGTCGCCCATGGCAATCACCCTTCGCTGTGCATCAAACACCGCGCACGAGTAATCGCGGCGCTCAATAATGTTGGGTGAGATCGAAGTACGGCGAAGCGCCGCCCCCATCTCCTCGGCAATCGAATGCATCGAGCTTTGAAAAACTGCCAGCGCGATCGGATCAGAGATTTTGTTCGCTACCGGCATCAATGCACCTCGATCATCAGGTTATCCAGGGCATCGACGCGAAGTGTATCGCCGGGCGGCAGAATCGTCGCCGAACTGTATTCCGTGATGATTGCCGGGCCAGAGAAAGAATCTCCCGGGACCAATGCCGTGCGGTTGTACACCGGCGTGTAGTGGGGTTCGCCGTGGAAGAAAACCGGTCGATGGCCCGTGAGCGCCCGCTGTCCGTCGCCCCGCACGATCGGCCTCCTGATCGGATCGAACGGTTCGCTGCTGGCAACCATGCGCACCCGAACGTTTACCACCTCCACCTCGTGCTCTTCCTTGGCAAACCCGTAACGAAGCCGATGCAGGTCGTGAAACGCATCGAGAACGTTGGGGCCGAAGGGGACATTCAGTTCGTAGCCTTGCCCCTGGTAGCGGAGGTCGAGGGATCGCAGAGAAAATCCCGAAAGCTGTTCGGCCTCGAATTCTGATCGGCCACGCTCTTCGAGCTCAGCAAAGACTTCTCCAAGGTCGGCGCGAGCGCCAAGCATCACCGTGCGCGAATAATCGCGTACCGCGTCCGCCAGAAGGATCCCGACCGCGGAAAGCGCTCCAGGAAGAGCCGGAACCAGCACCCGCGGAATGCGCAGCGCATGGGCCAGCGAACATGCATGCAGCGGTCCCCCTCCCCCAAACGCGACCAGCGTGAAATCACGCGGGTCGTACCCGCGTTCCACAGAGATTACCCGGATGGCCTTCTCCATGGAGGCTTCGACCAGTCGCAGGATACCCGCCGCGAACTCTTCCACGCTTCCAATGGCTCCCCGCGCCTTTTCCATGTAGGCGAGGGCACGTTCCCGGTCGAGGCTGACCGCTCCGCCCAGAAAGCTCTCTGGGTCAAGCCGGCCGAGGATCAAATTGGCATCCGTCACGGTTACCTGTTCCCCGCACCCAAAACAGATAGGTCCGGGAGACGCCCCGGCGGACTCAGGTCCCACACGAAGCATGCCACCGGCATCGAAGCGGGCCAGTGAGCCGCCGCCCGCCCCGGCGGTATGAATGTCCAGCGTGGGAACGCCGATAGGTACATCCGAGATAACTGCCTCCGATGTAAGTTGAGGGCCCCCGCGCTCAGCATCGAGCAGGCAAACGTCGGTCGACGTGCCGCCCATATCGAAGCCAATAATGCGATCGAACCCTGCTAGCCGCGCCATCCGGTAGGCGCCCATGACCCCACCCGCGGGCCCAGAGAGCAGCGTCCGCACCGGCTCTTCCGCAGCCAGTCGCGCAGGTATGGTG
>JBAVQC010000046.1:0-32332 GCA_049693715.1 Acidobacteriaceae bacterium
CAGCGGTGGGGCAACGCTGGTCTTCTCGGGGGAGACCACAGATAAGGCCGGCAAGGTGAAATACGTTACGCTGATCGCCCAGCCGGATTTCAACGGCGTGCCCAAGGTACTGTTCAAGTCTGTGACCGATGACGATCACCTGGACGTGACGCCGAGAATGCGGTTGGTAGATGCGGTCGATGCCAAGGCCGAGAATCGGGGAGACCTGGTTTTTGAATTGCGCAGCCACCGCGATCGGGAATTCGTAATCTACCGCATATCCGCCGGACAGGCGGAACAGGTCTTCACCACCGGGTCGCTGCCCAATTCGAACTCACAAGGCTGATGTCAGGGAGTAGGCAACTTGGTCGTGTCCCAGCCTCCGCCGAGAGCCTTGACCAGCTGCACGCTGGAAACAAACTCCCGGGCAGTGATGTCCGCCGCGGTTCGCTCATTGGACAATTGCGTGGTCTGCGCCGTGATCACTTCCAGATACGTGGTCACGCCGCCCTTGTAACGATTGGTGGAAATGATCAGCGAACGCCGGGCAGAGTCGACGGCGCGCTGTTGCGCCACTGATTCACTGTTCAAAATCCTGAGCCCGGAAAGATTGTCTTCAACCTCCTGAAACGCCTGCAGCACGGTCTGGCGGTAGTTGGCTGTGTTCTGCTCGTAGACGTCCCGCGCCTCGTTGGTCAGGGCGTGCCGTTTGCCGGCATCGAACAGCAACTCTGTGGCGGAACCGCCCAGCGACCAGAGCGAGCTCGGTCCCTGAATCAAGGTGGTGGCGGCCTTGCTTTCGAAGCCGCCTGTGGCGAAGAGGTTGACGTTGGGATAGTAGGCCGCGATCGCGACGCCTATTTGCGCGTTCGCGGCATTGGCACGCCGTTCGGCGCCGGCAACGTCGGCACGGCGTTCGAGCAATTGCGACGGCACACCTACCGGTACCTGTGGCAGTGGCAAATCGAGGGGCGCAGGCGGCAGGGAGAAAC
This sequence comes from Acidobacteriaceae bacterium, assembly GCA_049693715.1. GTDB lineage: Bacteria > Acidobacteriota > Terriglobia > Terriglobales > Acidobacteriaceae > PALSA-350. Next base: position 972 of record JBAVQC010000046.1, read on the forward strand.
TGGATGCCGGAACACCGATGAGGGTGGCGATGGCATGCTCAAATTGAGCGCGCGCGACGCCTATGTCAATCGCCTGGGCGCGCGTCTGGTCAAGTTGGGTCTGTGCCATGGCCACATCGGAGTCGGTGGCCACTCCTCCTTTGAAGCGCGCCTTGGTCAGGTCCAAAAACTGTTCGAATTGCTGCACCGTGGTGTCGAGCAATCGCTGCTGAAGATCGAGGCCCCGCATCTCAAAGTAATCCGATGCCAACTCGGAGCGGAGGCTCAGATCCACGCCCGCCAAGTCCGCGGCTGTGGCCTGGGCGGTAGCGCGCTGCGCCTCCACCTGCCTGCGGATGCTGCCCCACAGATCAGGCTCCCAGGAAACCGTCCCCTCCAGGACCAGGTCGCTGAAGTTAGCGCTGGTGCCAACGTGCAGGGGACGGTTTTGCGACTGACGGTTGTGCGATCCGGACGGACCGCCCTGCACGGTGGGAAAATACTGCGCTCGAACCGCCTGGATGGCTGCCCGGGCCTGCATGTACTGCTCATATGCAGCCTTGAGCGTCTGGTTGGAAACGGCCACCTGCTGTTCCAGTTTGTCCAATTGTGGATCCTGATAAATCTCCCACCAGTTGGCCCGCAACGCGCTGTCGTTCGGGCTTACCTGTTTCCATCCACCATCGGGAAGATTGGGTGGAGGGACCACGGCGCTCTCCTTAAATGCAGGAGCCGTAGGCGCGTCGGGCTTATGGTAGTTGGGTCCCACGACGCATCCGGAAACAAGCAGCACCGGAACAAAAAGGAGGCCCCCAAAATGAATGTGCGGAAGCTTCATTCCGAAGCGCCCCCAGGGGACTGCTTCGCGGGTTGAACGATGCGTACTGGTTCCCCATCGATCAACGAATCCGGCGGATTCTCGATGACGCGTGAGTCATCGGTGAGGCCGTCAATGACCTGCACGGTAGATCCATCGTCCTGGCCGAGTGTCACCCGTACAAGTTTGGCCTGGTCTCCGTTCGGTCCGTTGACCACCGTGCCCACCTGCAAGCCCTGGCTGCGGAAGATCAGCGCAGAGACGGGAATGATCATGGGAACGACCGTCTGGTGCACATTCATGTGCACCTCGGCGTAGGCTCCTGGCAGGAGCTTGCCGCTGCGGTTGTCGACATCGATTTCTATCAGCAGGGTGCGTGAGCTGGGATCAATGGCTCTGGCCGAGCGCACGACTTTGCCGGTAAATGTCTGGCCGGGAAATTCGGAAAACGTAAGCGTGGCTGTGGTTCCGGAAACGGTGGTCTGGGAATAGACCTGCGGAACGTTGACATAGACACGCAAGACGTTGATGGCCGAGATGCGAAACATCAACGTGCCGGCTCCGGAGTTGATGAGCTGTCCGACGTCGACGCCGCGGGCTGTGATGACGCCGCTGAAAGGTGCGTAGATCTTCTCGAAAGACTGCAGCTCCTCCAGGCGTTGCACGTTTGCTTGCGCGGACTTTACCGCGGAGCTGGTGGATTCCGCCTGGCTGGTGAAGGTGTCGGTGTCTTGCTTCGAGACGGCGTTTTGTGTAAGCAATCCCTGGTAGCGGCCGGCATTCGTCTTGGCGAGGCCGGCGTTCGCTTCCGCTGTATTCAGGTCTGCGTGCGCCTGCAGCAGTTGCTTGTCCACCTCCGGCGAACTGATGATCGCCAGCAGTTCGCCCTGGCGGACATGGGCGCCGATGTCGAAATACCACTTGCTGAGGTAACCGTCGGTGCGGGCAAAGAGAGGCGCATCGCTGTAGGCGTAAATGTTGGCGGGTAAGATGAGTTCCTGTCCGGTGGTTCCCGGCTTGGGCGCAATGGCGATCACAGTGGGAGCGGCGAGCGCGTCGGTCTGATCCTTGAGCGTAGTACGGGCGCGCACCCGGGGAACGATCCCGGCAACCACGATGACCACTCCCACCAGCAAGAGAACCACAATCAGGAGCACGGCAACGCGGCCGGAGAGAGGCGGAGCGTCAAGAGGCACGCCAGGTGCTTCGTTCGCCGGTGGTGACTGCTCAACTGGTCTTTCCTGATTCATCTCTTTGCTCTCTTCCATTTCTAGTCTTCCAGACTCGACAGGTTTGCTGCGACCCGCTTGCGGCGGCGCCCGAGCCATCCGTGGATCACGCTAAACAACGTAGGCACGAAGAATAGGGTGGCTGTGGTCGCGAACAGCAATCCACCGATGACCGCCCGTCCGAGGGGAGCATTTTGCTCTCCGCCGTCGCCTAAACCTAGCGCCATGGGCACCATCCCGATGATCATGGCCAGAGCGGTCATGATCACGGGACGGAACCGCGTATACCCGGCGCGTAGCGCGGCGTCGCGGGCGTTGCCGGCGTTCTCCTCCATCTGCTCGCGGGCAAAACTGATCACCAGGATAGAATTCGCTGTGGCCACGCCCATGGTCATGATGGAACCGGTGAGCGCAGGCACGCTGATATGTGTGTGAGTAAGGAACAGCATCCAGACGATGCCAGATAAGGCGGCGGGCAGCGCGGCGATGATCATAAAGGGATCGAGCCACGATTGAAAGTTCACTACGATGAGCAGGTAAACCAGCAGGATGGAAAAGGCCAAACCGCTGATCAACCCGATAAACGAGGAGTTCATCGTCTCCACCTGCCCACGAAGGACCACCCGCGAACCACGGGGCAGATCTTTGCGATGCTGCGCAACGATCTGAGAAATCTTGTTGGCCACGCTGCGCAAATCGCTGTTCACCACGTTGCCGTAGATATCGAGTACCGGCGCAATGTTGTAGTGACTGACGGTAGCCGGCTCCGCGCCGCGTTCAAGGTTGGCCAGGTTGCCCAGAATCTGGATGGGCTGCACTACCCCAGGCGCGTTGGAGGGAGCGGCGCCCGTGGTGACCGGAGTAAAGCTGGCTGCACCTACCGAAACATTTGGGCTGGGGCTGGTTGTGGCCGCAGCGCCCGGCGTGGTCATGGGAATGTTTTCCAGGTCAGAAAGAGACTGCAAATTGTATTGCGGGGTCTGCGCCGCGATATTGTAACTGACGCCATTTCTTGGATCGAGCCAGAAAGTAGGAGTGGTCTGAAAGCTGCCGCTGGTTGAGACCAGCAGACTGCCGGCCACATCCCGCTGCGTCAACCCAATATCCTGCGCCTTGGAGCGGTCCACATCCACCAGAAAATGCGGGTTGTTGAAGGGCTGCTGGATATGGAGATCAGCCGTACCGGGCACGTAGATTATGTCTCTCAGAAGGCGATCGATGAACTCGCGATTGCCTTGCACGTTGTTGCCGATTACCTGAATGTCGATCGGAGCCGGAAGGCCAAAATTCAGGATCTGCGTCACTATATCGACGGGCAAGGTGTAGAAGGTGGTACCCGGGAACTGCGCAGCCAGCTTGGCTCGAAGGCGCTGCACATACTCATCGGTGGGATGGTGTTTTTCCGCGAGCGCCACCGTGATATCCGCATCCGCAGTACCAACCACACCGGTACTCGTGTAGGAGAGATTCAAACCGGAATAGGGAATACCGATGTTGTCGATGATACTGACCAGTTCACTCTTTGGGATTTCCTGGCGAATGGCACTATCAATCTCATCGCACAGCCGGGCTGTTTCTTCGATGCGGGTGCCCGTCTGCGCCCGTACGTGCAGCTTGAACGAACCAGAGTCAACGGAGGGAAAGAAATCCTGGCCCAGCCATGGATACAGCAAGGCAAAAGAGCCGAGAGTAAAAACGAAGAAAAGAATGAGAAAAACCGTGCTGTGTCCGATGGCGAGCTGCAAGACGCGAAAATAGAAAACACGAAGCTGCTCAAACCTCCGCTCGAATGCCAGCTGGGCACGAATCAGTGGGTTGCGGCTTTGGTGCTTGCTCTTCTCGCCGGCCGCGTCATGCTCTTTAAGAAGGTACTTGGCCATGGTCGGAACCACGGTACGGGATAGAAAATATGAGGCCAGCATGGCAAAGATCACAGCTTCGGCCAAAGGGACAAAGAGATACTTGGCCACGCCGCCCAGGAAGAACATGGGCACAAAGACGATGCAGATCGACAGGGTGGAGACGAATGCGGGAATGGCGATTTGTGCCGCGCCATCGAGGATCGCCTGCTCCACCTCCTTGCCTTCTTCGAGATTGCGATTAATATTTTCGATTTCTACGGTGGCGTCGTCTACCAGGATGCCCACGGCGAGCGCCAGCCCGCCCAGGGTCATGATGTTAATGGTCTCGCCCAAAGCCCCAAGCACGATCAAGGAAACCAGGATGGAAAGAGGAATAGAAACAGCGATGATGATCGTACTGCGCCAGCTGCCGAGAAAGACCAGGATCATGATGGCAGTAAGGCAGCCGGCAATGATGCCCTCGCGCACTACGCCGCTAATGGCGCCGCGCACAAAAATCGACTGATCCGTCAAGGGCGTAATGCGCAGCTCGGGCGGCAGCTGGCTGGCAATAATGGGCAATAATGCGCGAATCCTGGAAATGACCTGCAGGGTCGAAACGTCGCCGTTCTTGAGCACCGTCATCAGGCTGGCGCGCTGCCCGTCCACACGAACGATATTGGTTTGGGGTGGAAACCCGTCGCGCACATGGGCAACATCGTGAATGTAAACGATGGCGCCATTCACGCTCTTGATGGGAAGATCGTTCAATGCCTCGATGGTTGTGGGGGCGCTATTTGTGGCCAGCTGATACTCGAACCTTCCCACTTTTACGGTTCCGGCGGGCAGAATCAGATTCTGGGCGCCGATGGCATTGACCACGTCGTTGGGCGAAAGCCCCCGTGCCTGCAGTTTCTGCAGATCGAGATCAACCTGTACCTGGCGCTGCTTGCCGCCATAGGGATAGGGGCTTTCAGCGCCCTCGACCGTGGCAAATTGTGTGCGGATGAAATTCAGGCCAAAGTCGTTCAACTGCTGTTCGGAGAGCCCCTGACCGGACAACCCAAGCTGCAGAATAGGCACGCTCGACGCGGTGTACGTGATGATGAGGGGCGGAGTTGTTCCCTGAGGGAGCTGCCGCAACTGAGTTTGTGATACCGCCGTGATCTGCGCGATGGCCGTGGCCAGCGTGACCTTAGGCTGGAAATAAACCTTGACCACTGCAACGCCCACCAACGATTGCGATTCAATGTGGTCGATATTGTCGACGGTGGTGGTTAGAGTTCGTTCGGTCAGGGTGACGATGCGGTTGGCCATATCCACGGCAGACAGGCCCTGATACTGCCACACGATGCTGACCACCGGGATATCAATATTAGGAAAAATATCGGTGGGCGTATTGAGGATAGAGAGCGGCCCAAGAATCAACAGTAAGAGCGCGAAGACGGCGAAAGTGTACGGCCGCCGTAACGCGAGACGAACAATCCACATTTGCTAGCCAACTCCTAAGACGTTCTCTCCGAAGATCGCAATGACTCGGGAAGAAGGGTGAACATCCGGCAAAGAAGAGCCTCTCGGGCTCGGACGGAAGAACAGGCGAAAATCGTGCCGAGCGTCTGGCAGGGTCCCGGGCTGCGAAAGCGTTCCCGCTCCGGGAATCAGGGCAACAGTCGCCCGGTGCAGCCGTTCTTTCGTGGAACAAGCCGCGTCGAGATTATTTTGCCTTCAGTCCAAGGGTGAGAGGTGCTTATGAGCCGTGTTTTTGAACCCTCTGCGGAAACGGGGTCTTGAGCGGGTTCGCAGCCACAATCAAATTATACGTTTTTGCACGATGAGAGTGGCAAGCGGAGACCCGTTCCTGACTTGCTCCCAACTGGTGATTTGACGTCGAGAGCAGCCAATTTGACTCACAAGCTGCGAGCAAATAAAAGACCGGACAGGGTTTACCCTGTCCGGTCGCTGGTCAGACCACTCTTATTTTGCCAAAGCCGATTCCAGCGCGGCGCTGGAAACGCTGACGCCCCGGTCAGGATAGTAGGCGTTCGAAATGTATTCCTGGAGCATGCGATGGGTATTGAAGAAGGAGCCATTGAGTGCAATGGTGGAGCGCATCACGTTCCGCCACTGCTCTGGATTTCCGTAATAGAGCGGAAGAATGGTGGACTCCAGTTGCTGGTAAAGACTGGCGACCTCATTCTCCGGTGTATCACTGTCTGGTATGGCCCAGCCGGTAACGCCCTCGATCCAACCCTCGACCCACCAACCGTCAAGGACGCTCAGGCTAGGGACGCCGTTGAGCGCGGCCTTCATCCCGCTGGTACCCGAAGCCTCAAAGGGGCGACGGGGGGTGTTCAGCCAGAGATCGACGCCGGCGGTGAGCATGGCCCCCAATCTCCATTCATAGTTTTCCAGGTAGACGATCTTAAGAGCGTCGGACTCAAGCCGGGCAGCCACTTCAAAGATTTCCTGGATCAGCTTTTTGCCGGGCTCATCGTGCGGATGAGCCTTGCCGCTAAAGAGAATCTGGATGCCGCGGAATTTCTCCGCCAGGTGAACGATGCGCTCGGGATCGGTCAGCAGCAAGTCTGCCCTTTTATAGGTGGCCACCCGCCGGGCAAAGCCGATGGTGAAGACGTTGCTGCGTAGCGTGATGCCGGTCCTCTGGGCCACGGCGTCGATCAGATTCTGCTTCGACTGGACATGTGCCTTCTCGATCTCTCGCAGGGGAATATCGATGGCGTAACGAAACTGAAAATTGTCATTGCGCCAGCGCGGAATGGCGCGATCGAAGAGGGCCTGCATGGGAGGGGCGGTCCAGGTGGCCGCGTGCACCCCGTTGGTGATGGCATCGATGGCGTAATCGGGAAACATTTCGCGCGAGATCTTGCCGTGCTGCATGGCAACGCCGTTGACGAAGCGCGACGACGCCAGGGCCACGTAGGTCATGTTGAGCATCCCGTCGTGACAGCCGCCCATGCGCTCCAGCAAGCTGGCCACTTCGGGGCCGAGAATCCGTTGCATCTGCTCCATCGAAAATCGGTCATGTCCGGCAGGCACGGGGGTGTGGGTGGTGAACACGCAGCGGTCACGGACTGCCTCTGTGTCACGCTCGCCGATGGGCCGGGTGAGGTCACCGCCTAATTGGAGTTCCATCAAGCCGACGGTCAAGAGCGCCGCATGACCTTCATTCATGTGGTACACGTTCACGTCATAATCGAGGGCTTCGAGAAGGCGCGCACCGCCGATTCCCAGAACGGCTTCCTGGCGAAGCCGATAATTCGTATCCCCACCGTAGAGGTGATCCGTAAGCTCGCGATCGCGCGAGTCGTTCTCCGGCATATCAGTGTCGAGCAGGTAGATGGGAATCGTGTGACCGGTGACTCCCTCGAGATCGTAACGCCAGGCGCGGATCATGACCGGGCGGTCTTCAATCGTTACCTCGACCAGGGCTTTCTCAAGCTGCAGAAATTTTTCCAATGGCCACGGCTGATCTTCCGCACTCTGGACTCCGTGTGGGTCGAGATGTTGCTGGAAATATCCTTTGCGATGCAGTAGCGTGACGGCGCATAGTCCCAAGCCGAGATCGGCTGCGGACCGCATGGTGTCTCCTGCGAGCACACCCAGTCCCCCGCTGTATGTAGGCATATCCGGGGTGATGGCGATTTCCATCGAAAAGTAGGCTACGATGCCCCCTCGCTCGGAGAGGCCGTTCGAAGAAAAATTGCGCTGCTGGTTCGAAAAATGCATCCTGCCCGTCTCCCTGTTTATCCGTTCCGCCGTTACTGAGTGTGCCCCCAACTTTGGGACCACGAAAATGTCTTTTCCTTCGGTCAGGACCCTATGATGAAACCTCAGGCACTTCCCTGGGCGGATCTTCACCCGCAGAATGCGGCGCAAGCCGCCCTGACAGCCCGGCCAAGTCACCCTGATGTACCGAAGTAGTGTCTATTCTAACCATCGACCGGCTGGCTTTTATCACGAATCGAACTGACACTTCCGTTGAGCAGTCTAGTGCTTCCGTGGGAGCACAATTCCCAAGGTTTTCCGTTTGAGCACGTCAACATTGGGTCAGCGAGAGGTGGAAGATCATCGGAATACAAGATGAGACGTGCTAGCCAGAGCCCCGGCACACCTTTTTTTTGAGGGCGTGAGGGTGGTATCCGTCTGGGTACATGCGGCCCTATGGCGTCCCAGATTGGGCTAGCACCTCATCGGTCGCGTGGCTCAGTTTGCTCCAGATCAGTGGCAACCAATCCAGATGTTCCGGCTTCATGAGGACGGAGCGGAGGCAGGTTACGATCTGGTGCTGGTGCTGGTCTGTCCACGAACCGGGGGGGAAGAATCTACTGGGTAACTGGGCCAGCGCGAGATGAAGGTTGTCGCGGGCCGCGGCAGCAAAGACTTGCTGCGCCAAGCGCGACGATGCAGCGACGGTATCGGCGCGCACTGCCCAGACCAGAATGTCGAGTTCAGGCGGGAAGGGAGAGATCCATCGGTCGTCGGCGCAGATTCTTTGATGCATGAGCATCGCCGCCTCGCGACTGGAACATAATCCGCCGGCAAATTCGCCCGTCTTGATGAGCGGCAGCAACTGCAGTGTTGCCCACAATGCGACAGCAGAAGCGCCGGCGCGTGAGCACTCCAGGCTGATTTCGCCCAGATGAAGATCCTCCGAGCTGAAGTAGGTATACGGCGAGTCATGTTTATAGAAACGGCCCACAGCCGGATCGCGAAAGAGAACGCAACCGCAGCCGTACGGTTGCAGACCGTGCTTGTGTGGATCGACCACGATGGAGTCGGCCTGCGCCGGGCAGGCAAAGGCTCGTTCCGCGTTTTCGCCCAGGTTCGAGAGCAGGGTGAAGTATCCGCCATACGCCGCATCGACGTGTACGCGAAACGGATAGGTGCTGCGTAGAGCGAGCACTTCATGCAGCGGATCGACAGCGCCGGTGGCAGTGGTGCCCAGGGTCACAACGACTGTGCCGACATCTCCCTTTTGCAGAGCGGACTCGAGGGCCACTAAGTCCATGCGGCCATCCTGGCCCGCGGAAATGGCGCTGAATGGCAAGCCGAGAACGGCGCTGATTCTGCCATGTGTGTAGTGCGCCTGTTCGGAAGCGACGACACGCTTGCCGGGAGCCAGCTGACCGGCGACCCAGAGTGCTTCGAGGTTGGCGAAGGTTCCGCCGCTGGTGAGATGCCCCAGATACTGCGTCCAGCCAAACATGGCGGCGATGGCGCGAACTGCTTCCACCTCCATGCGCGAACTGGCGCGACCGCCGTCAAGCGCATGGTTGTTGGGATTGATTGCCATGGCAAGAGCGTAAGCGGCGCGAGCCAGGGGGTGGGGCGGCTTGAGCATCTGGCCCGCATACAGAGGATGAAAGTAGGGAAAGTTGTCCGCCATTCTCTGGGCCACCTGGCCCATCACCGCGGCCATGGAGTCGATGGGGGGGGCGGGCGCTGGGGATGGGGGCAGATCGCGAAAAGAGGCTTCGAGCTGTGGCAGGGCGGAAGCAAGCAGCCGCAGCATTACATCTTCAGACATGGTCATTGAATTTTAAGCCCGCAGGGTTCGAAGCACCGCTTTCCGTAAAGATTGCCCTCAACGCATCCTGGCCGGGAGACGTAACCCTTGGTAGTTCCGTGGACGGACACATTGGACAGAGATTTCCTGGAACGTTGGAAGTCTCGGGGACAGAAGTCTCGGGGACCGCCAACTTTCTAAAATTCGATAAAATTCGATCTTTTTTGTGGTTTTTGGGCGATTGGTGGGTGCGAGAGTTTCCGTTTTACCGGCTCAGCGGCGCCGGCCGAAGCGATTTTTTGCTATGAAGAAGGGGACCCTGGTGTCTCGAGCGGGAACGGACGCGGGAGCCTGCGGCGCCCATGGCGTGGCGTCTGCAGGGTGAAAGAGGTTCGCGAACACGGACTGGCTGCGGTCATAGGCAGGGCCAATAGGCATGGCGGGAGGCGGTGGAGCGACCGCCTCCGCTGCGGGAGCGGGTTCGGGATCGGCAAGGCGAGGTTCGTCTTCTTCCTGCGCAGGTGGAGGGGCGGACTGGGGGTCGACCTTCTGGCGGCCAAGCCAAGCGGCTTGATAGATATGCGCCAGAGGGAGCGGAGGGGCGGATTTGTTCCCGGCGGAGCGAGCGCGACGGTCAGGGACGAGGCCTTCGATCGCCACGATTATAGAGATGGCCTTGACTTGGCCTGTGATGCTGTTACGGGTCATTTCGGGGCCCAGTTTGGCGAGTTCCCAGAGGCGGTCCAGGACTTGTTCGCGGCGCTGTTCCTGGCGGTGCAACCGCTCCTCGGCACGGCGGGCGAGGTCGGCTTCCTGATCGGTGATGGGGTCACTTACTTTGTTTTTGGGCATAGGTGCTCCTTTGAGTTATGAAAAAGAAGATAGGGACAAGGGTTTTTGAGCGGTCAGACAAGTCACTCCGGCCTGGCAGGGGGCTGCCAGGGGTGGGTTTCTCCTCTTTTCGGGGAGAAAGCAGGGAAGCATGGTTGGGATACGCAAAAAATCCCGCCGGAGCGGGATGCCTGGGATTGCCTGATTTTAGACAGGGATCGGGTGTGACACCGGACAGTGGTCAAACTGTCCTTCGCTCGCGTTTAGGCCGAAACTACCGACAACTGCCGGCTGGGGAACGGACGCGCGATAACCTGCTCCCTACCGAAATCGCTTTCTGGGTCTTGCCACGAGCATATACCGCTTCGGGGTTGAGGGTAAGGGCGAATAAAGGGAGAAATAATCCTGCGCGTCGTCGAGTGAGCCGTCCGGCTTCGACGGACGAAGCGGAAGAGATTCATGTGTCTCCTATTCGGAGCGCAGGGCTTGGGCTGGATCGAGGCGGGTGGCTCGCCATGCGGGAAGGATGCAGGCTCCGGCGGCGGTGAGAGCGAGAACGATGATGACCGTGGTGAAGACGCTCCAGTCGAACGGGCTCATGCCGTAGAGCATGGAGCGAACGAGCTGGACAACGGCCGCGCCGCCGACAAGCCCAGCGACGAGACCGATTAGGACGGGCAGGAGTCCCTCGGTGAGGGTGAGACGCGCGAGTTCGGCGCGTTGCGCGCCGAGTGCCATGCGAATGCCGAGTTCGGTGGTGCGCTGGGTTACGAGATAGGAGAGCACACCATAGAGGCCCACGACTGCGAGCATGAGTGCGATGATGGCGAAGCCAAGAACGAGGAAGGAATTGAACTGGTCCTGCTGGGTGGCAACGCCGATCTGCTGCCACATGGTGAGAACGTCTGATACGGGGAGATCGGGATCGAGCTGACCGAAGATCTTCTGGATGGGCAGGGCGAGCGATTCGACATCGATATTGCTGCTACCGCGCGCGGCGAGCACGCCGCGGCTTTCGCCCTTGAGTAATGGGAGGTAGAAGGTCGGCATTGGCGGCTCGGAGGCCATCCAGCGAGTTTTCCCGACGACCCCAACGATTTCGTAGAGTATTGAGTCATTGTCCTCGATGGGTTTGAGATGACGCCCGATGGGATCTTCACCGGGAAAGTATTGCTCGGCAGCAGACTGATCGATGATGGCAACGTGAGTGCGATCAAGGCGCTCATCTTCGCGGAAATAGCGACCGCGCAAAAGCGGTATCCGCATCGCGGCGAAGTAGCCGGGATCGACTGAACGCCGCAATGTATCGAGGCCGCGTCCCTTAGGAAGCGGCGGATGCTCCGCGATTGAGAGGTCATTGTCGCTATCCCAGCCCGATCCGGGCAGCGCGGTGGTGAGTCCAGCGGCTGCAACACCCGGCAGCGCGCGAACCCGCGAGAGGAGCTTATCGAAGAATGCTATCCGCTGGACGGGCTCTTTGTAACGCGCATCGGGCAGGCTGAAACTCATCGTGAGGACGTTGTTGACGGCGCAGCCGAGGTCGCGCGTGCGGAGCTGCTGGTAGCTCTTCAGCAGAAGGCCAGCACCAACAAGCAGTACGACGGTGAGCGAGACTTCCGCGGTGAGCAGAGCTTTGCGCAGCCGGGAGCGGCTGCGGTTTCCGGAATGAGAACGCGAAGAGCTTTGCAGTGTTTCGAGAAGCTGGCCGGTGTGCAAACTGAATGAGGGGATGAGGCCGGAGGTGAGACCGGTCACAGTGGAGATCGCGATGACGAAGGCCAGAGCCCACAAGTCGAGGTGAATCTCCTGCATGCGGGCGATTTCGATCTGCGAGTGCTGAAGCCAGGCGAGCGAGAGCCAGGCGAGAAGCAGTCCAAGTGCGCCGCCGGCGATGGAAAGAACTAGCGATTCGGTAAGGTGCTCACGGATGAGTCGCCAGCGGCTACCGCCAAGCGCGGCACGGATGGCCAAGTCGCGCTGGCGGGCGGCGGAACGGGCAACGAGGAGATTGGCGACGTTGAGGCAGGCGATGAGCAACACGCAGAGAGTCGCCGCAAGGAGAGCGTAGAGAGGTGTTTTGAAGTCTTCGACGGTGGAATCGAGCAATGTGTGGCCAACCACGATACTTCCAACGGAGGGAGCGGGGTAGCTCAGCTTGATCTGCTTCTGCACGACGTCGAGCTGACTGAGCAGGCTCGCAAGCGTAGCGCCGGGCCGGAGGCGCGCAATGGCCCACCACGGATGGTTCTCAAACGTGGTCATCAATGCGTGGGAAGCTTCGTGGCTCGCAGCAGTCCAGAGCTGGACCTTGGGATTAGGAAATGCAAAGGAAGGCGGCATGATGCCGATGACGGTGTAGGGTTTTGCATCGAGCAGGATTGCCTTGCCGACGATGGCTGGATCGGAGCCGAAGCGGCGCTTCCAGAAGGCATTGGCAAGAACCACCGTTGCCTGCGAAGAAGGTCGATCGTCCGAAGCGAGGAAATCGCGACCGAGAGCAGGAGTGGTGCCCAAGACGCGGAAGAAGTTCCAGGAGACCCACCCAGCGCGAACGGACTCCGGTAGCTGAGTGCCACGGCCCGAAACATCGTAGGACCTCCACGGCCCGATCAGCGCCATATCCGCTGTGTTGTGCGCCGCCCGCTGCCATTCCGTAAAGCTTCTCGCGGTGACTGGTATGTAGTGGTATTGGCCTCCCTTCCCTTGATCTTCATAGAGCTCGACCAGACGCGAGGAATCAGGGTATGGAAGCGGGTTGAGCAGAACGAACCGAACGACGGTAAAAAGCGCAGCCGTAGCGCCGATCCCAATAGCCATAACGAGAATGGCTACGAGCGCGAAACCCGGTGTGCGGGCGAGCGTGCGCGGCGCATATTTGAAATCGCGGAAGATGCTTTCGAGGAAGCTGAATGAGTTCTGGTGCCAAACATCTTCGTGCACGCGGCGCTCGGAGCCGAACTTGATGCGTGCGAGACGCGCGGCTTCGTCAGGACTAAGGCCGCGTGCAAGGTTCTCCGCGCGCTCGGCTTCCATGTGTGCGGCAATTTCGCGGGCAAGGTCAGTATCGTGACGACGGCGGCGGAAGAATCGGAGCAGGTTCATTCTGCGCCTCCCTCATTAGCGTTTTCCCCCATGACAAGCGCGATGGCGCGCGCCATTCTGCGCCAGCGGCCGGCTTCTAGTGTGAGGCGGCGACGGCCGGCGAGGGTGAGGCGGTAGTACTTGGCCTTGCGGTTGTTTTCACTCGCGCCCCAGTAGGACGCGAGCCACCCGCGATTTTCCAGGCGGTGCAACGCGGGATAAAGCGAGCCTTGCTCGACTTCGAGTACGTCTTCGGAGGTGCGTTCGATGACCTTCGCGATGGTATGGCCGTGAGCGTCGCCGGTGGCAAGCGTGCGCAGGATCATCATGTCGAGCGTGCCCTTGAGCATATCGCTGGAGAGCTGCTGGTTGCGCATCATTCGAGGTGTACGGCCTCCACTCGAATTTCTATGGGAGACAACTCTACACCACTCGGAGTTCTATGGGAAGTATTCCTGAGATTCAAAAATGAGACGCCTCCTGGAAACAACTCAGGTTTTCAGATCAGTAGGGGTGGAGAAGTAGGTCAATTGACGCCTTCGGGCCGATAATGCGCTCATTGAGACATTTTGTACGGGGAAACCTGGTGAACGTCCGCGGTTTCCCGTCCCCACGCTTCCCCACACGCTTCCCGTAGAACGGTAAAATTTGGGCACCCGAATGGCGCACCGCAGATCCCTCGGCTTCGCTCGGGATGACAAAGGAGAGGGTGGAGGTTAATCGAGAGTGGTTGCTGGACCTGGGTCGCCCGTCTCGGTTTATTCGGTGGCGCTTATTTGGCGGCTTTGCAGGTTTCGGGTTTGGCTTCTATCGCGGCCAGGGCCTGGCGGGCTTTGCCGTCGTCGGGGGAGAAGTCCAGTACGTGTTGCAGGGCCGTGGTCGCGGCTTTCGGATCACCGAGGGCACAGTCAATCATGGCCAGATCCATGCCGGCTGTGGTTTCTCCCGGATCATTGTGGCTGATGCCCTCCAGCCAGGTGATGGCGCCTTTGGCGTTGCCGGCTCGCGCTTCCAGGATGGCCAGATCTCCTGCGGCGACGGAATCAGCCGGGTTTGCGCGGAGGGTTGCTTCGTATTCGCGCGTGGCCATCGCCCGGTCACCCGAAACGTGGGCCAAAAATCCGAGGGCCCGGTGCAGGTCCGGATCCGGCTGGTCTGTTTCGCGCCGCTCAGCCTTTTCGAGCAACTCCATCGCGCGACGCCCGGCTTCCTGATTACCGCGGTTCGCCATCTGAAAATAAGCTAGCCCGAGGTCACGGTCGCTTGGTGTTCCGCCACCCACCAGGGTCAGGTCTGTTGTGCGCTGGGCCTGCGCGGAAGCGGGTGCAGGACGCTGGATGCGATGGTCAGTCACTTGTTCGTGGGCTACGTCTCCGGATTTCTCACGGGGCATGTGACAGCTGCTGCAGTCCGGCTGTTCGGGATGGTGCTTGGTGGCGAAGGCGGGTGCTGCATGGCAGGCGAGGCACCGGCTTCTGAAATAAGCGACCCGCTGTTCGACAGAAGGCGAATAGTGCGGGTCGTGGCAGGTGGTGCAGGTAAGACGATCTCCGCTCTTTCTCTTGCACTCGCTTTGCAATAGCGCTTCCCATTGGCTGGTCGCTCTGCCGTTGGGGCCCAACTCTCCAGAGTGAACGAAGTAAGTTACGTAGTCGGAAAGATTCTCGCCCGGCACGAAGGCAGCGAGAGAACGTCCCGGGGCGTTGACCGCGGTCTCGCCTTCAAGGTGACATTGCAGGCAGACAGAGTCTCGCTTGCCAGGCGACAGCTTGGCGGGATTAAGAATGGGAGCGGCCCCGCCGCTCGCCAGGTGTGCGGCAGGATCTCCATGACAAGACTGGCAGCTGATGCCGCCGTAAAGAAAGGGCTGAGGCCCGAAGTGATTGTTGGCGCCGAGCGCCGGCTGCACGCCGGTAGAGTGACAGTGGAGACAGCCTGGTTCCACCTTAAGGGTGAAAGGCATTTCGCGCGCGTCAATCGATTTTGGGTTCATATCCCACACGCGTTGCTTGCCATACCAGTTCACCGGGCTCTCGAACCAATAGCCGTCCTTTTGAAATAAGTAGGTGCGGCCTCGCTGGCCAGAGCCGACGAAATAGAAGAGTTCCTGCTCACCCTTGAGAGCTTGTTGGGGCGATGCGTTGGGCCGCTCATAGCTCAGCCAGGCACGGCCGTCTCGTAAGAAGAGCCGATAGCGAACTCCAGAGGCAGCGTGGGTGAACTCACCCGGCAAGAGTCCATCGACGGCTAAGCCACTCGCCCGCGCCATGGGGGTTTTCTTGTAGCTGTCGAAGATTTTCTGATGGCAGGGGGCACAGGCCTGATCTGGGTCTTGTAGTGCCGGAGCCGTGGAGGCCCGCAAGATAACGCCCACCAGCAGCAGGAGCGAAAAGAATTGTGAGCGCTGCATTTTGACCCCGACCTGCGTCCCAAGTGTACGCAAGACAAGCGTTCCGGGCTACCTGGGACGCCCTTCGCGTGTTTCCGACAATCCTGTCGCGACCGAGTCCGCTGCTAGAATGGCGACGCACGCATGAGGTGAGATGTGACTGCCGTCAATGTTGCCCTATCCGGGTGCAGATCAGCACGATGGCTGCTGCTCGCCTTTTTGATATTACCGATGGCCGCGCAGACGGCTACGCCGAATCCGGCTCCCGACGCGACGCAAACGGCAGACGATCAGGAGGCGGAGGTTCCGGATGGTGAATTGGCGCCGGCAGCCGTTCAACTGGACGTTTCCAATGCTTCCAAGCTCATCCAGGTGCTCTATGCCGCGACCCGAGAGACCAAGACGCAGCCGACCGTTGACGACCTGACGCAGGCGAAGCGCCTGATTGACGGAGGAGCGGATGTAAAGGCCACGGATTCGCTGGGACGGACCGCACTCCACTGGGCCATCTTCGGATCCAGCTACGCGAGCAACCAGGCGCTGATTGTTGCTTATGAAGAAACCGCTGCCGCGCTCATTGCCCGTGGCGTCGATATCAACCATGAGGATGTTTACAACGACACGGCGCTCGACTACCTGCTGTATTCGCCGAACTTCGAAATGCAGACGCTCCTGATTGAACACGGCGCCAGCAGCGGATTTCTAGCGGCGTCGTTTAACTTCATTAACCAGCTGGAAATCTGTAAGACCGCTGAGGGACAGAATCCCTCTCTCCGCTCGTCGGTGAATCATGGTCCCGGGGGAAAGAGTTTTCCTGCGGCGGTTTCGCTTGCCCAGGATCCGGAAGCGGCCAGTGCGCAGTCCGGGCAACCGCAGTCAGAGCAGTCGACGAGAATTTCCGCGTTCATGAAGTCAGACCTCACGCCGGGGCTGACCCTGAGTATCAGGCTCATCACACCGGCGGCGAGCGATCGATCACGCACCGGTGACCCGATCGAGGGCGTGGTCACTTATCCGCTTTGCACCGATGGCGAGCGGATGGCTTGCAACCCAGGCCAGCTATTGATTCCTCCCGGAACGAAAGTCAACGGCACGGTACTTTTTGCGCAGAAAGCGCCGGATAAGTATTGGCGGCCGCGCCTGGTGTTGGACTGGTCCAACGTGGTGCACAAAGGTGGAAAGACGTCAAAGCTTTATTCGCGGGTGATCGACGTCGACAACGCGCGCGAGACGGTGCGCAACAACGAAATTCTGGGCATCATTCAGCCGCACGTCACGGGGAAAGTTTCGATTGCCTTTGCCGCCCTGGGAGCCATTAATCCGATCGTGGGATACGCGATCAACGGTGCTCGCACGGTGTACGGGCTTTCGATCCGGCGGGAGATTCTTTTTCCGGCGGGCACAGATGTGCAGATCCAGGTGGTACGCCCGTCGGTGCTGACGCAGAAGGAAGCCTGGGAGGGATGGCCGACACTCCCTCTTACTCCTAAGCTGCGCGCCTTGGTCGAGCATGCCCCGACGCGCACGCATACCTCGAAAGGAATACCGTCGGATGTAACGAACCTGATGTTTCTGGGCTCACGACAGCAACTGATTTCCGCCTTCAACGAGGCAGGATGGTTTGAGGCTGTTCCCTCAGATTTCGGCAACAACATGAAGGTGGTGCAGGCCACCTTACGGCAAACGGGCTACTCCGAAGCGCCGGTATCAGGTTTGATGATCAATGGACAACTGCCTGACCTGGTGTTTCAGAAATCTCTCGATACCTTTGCCAAGCGCCACCATATTCGTGTTTGGAAGCTGCCTTCTACGTACGAGGGCCGGGAGGTCTGGGTGGCCTCGTCGACCCATGACATTGCTGTCGAACACACGAAGACGATGACCAAGTGGACGCATCGGATCGATCCCTATATTGACCGGGAACGAGACTGGATTGAGAGTGACCTGCTTTTTGCGGGGACGGCCACGGGTTATGTGGATGTGAATCGCCCGGCGGCACCGCGGCACGCGGCGAACGCGACCGGAGACAGTATTGTCAGTGATGGGGTTATGACGGTGGTACAGGTGGGGCCGGCCAAGATACCCACTGCGGGATCTCCGCAGCTGAACACGCGGTGAGTTGCGGGCGAACGCAGCTTACTCTGACAGATGTTCCGTTGGTTCCGATGGCAACGCGAAGAGGCGCTCCAGTTCCTGCACGTCGGCCAGTTGGCCTGCGGTTACGATCCTGCCCAGTGCGGAACGTTCTATCGCTTCCCAGTCGGCCAGGAATGCAAGTAACGCGTCGAAGTCTGGATTTGTCTCTTTCACAACATCATGATGCATCTGACTGAACGGGGCTGAAATACAACAAAGGGGCCCGATAGGGCCCTTTGGTGGTAAGCATCTGACCCGGATCTCCCACGCTGCCCGGGTATTTCCCTCTCATTGTCTGGATCTGACACGCACAGGGGTGCGCAATGGGTTATGGGATGACAAGGGGAAGGGAGATGCTCAACGGGCAAAGGTTGGGGAAGAGACGAATCCCCAAACGCAGCCGAATTCAGACAGCTAGGGATCCTGTGTATCGCCCGGGCGGAGGAGGAAATTGAAGTCGCAGCCTTGGTCGGCTTGGAGGACGGAATCCTCAAATAGCCGGGCGTAGCCTCGCGTTGCGGACTTGTGTTGCGGTGGCAGTTGCTTCCAGGCAGCGAGACGGCTTTGTAGTTCGGCTTCGTCGATCAGCAGTTCGATCCGACGGGCTTCTACGTCGAGAGTGATGCGGTCGCCGGTCTGGACAACGGCCAGGGGGCCACCTACAGCGGACTCTGGCGTGATGTGCAACACGATAGTGCCAAAGGCCGTACCGCTCATGCGCGCATCGGAAATGCGAACCATATCTTTCACGCCCCGGCGAGCCAACTTCATCGGGATGGGCAAATAGCCCGCTTCCGGCATGCCCGGCGCGCCCTTCGGGCCCGCGTTGCGCAAGACCAGAATGTCTTCAGGGTTTACATCGAGATCGGCCAGATCGATTCGCCGGGTCATGTCTTCTACGCCGTCGAATACGAGGGCGCGGCCGGTGTGGCGCATCAGGTTCGGAGAAGCGGCGGATTGCTTGATGACCGCGCTTCCGGGGGCGAGATTGCCGTGGAGCACGGCCATGGCTCCCTCTTTGGTGAGCGGCGCCGCGAGGGTTCGGATCACGTCCTGCGCAGGCACCTTTTCCGCGCTCGCAATCGCATCGCCGATGGTGCGGCCGGTTACCGTGGGCGCGAGAAGATCGAGCGATGAAGTGAGTTCGCGCATGAGAGCGGGCAGGCCGCCGGCATGGTGAAAATGCTCCATGTAATGGGAGCCCGAGGGCTTGAGATTGAGCAACACGGGAATCTGGCGGCCCAGTTTGTCGAAGGCTTCGAGGTCGAACTTCACACCGGCGCGGCCGGCTATGGCGATCAAATGGATCAAGCCGTTGGTGGAACCGCCGATGGCTTGCAACACAATCATGGCATTGCGTACGGAGGCCTCGGTGATCAATTCGCTGGGCCTGGGCGCACCGGCAATTGCCATCGCAGCAGCGCGCTTGCCGCTGGCCTCGGCGATACGGCGGCGATCGGCAAGGGTGGCGGGCGCGGTGGCACTCATGGGCAGGGCCAAGCCCATGGCCTCGACGATGCAGGCCATGGTGCTCGCTGTCCCCATCACCATGCAGGTGCCGACGGAAGGGGCGAGGCGGCCGCTGATCAGTTCGGTCTCGTCAACGTCGATGAGACCGGCACGATATTGCCCCCACAAGCGGCGGCAATCGGTGCAGGCGCCGAGGACTTCTCCCTTATGATGGCCCACGACCATGGGCCCGGTTGGCACGACGACGGCGGGAAGATCTACGCTGGCAGCGGCCATGACCTGGGCAGGAAGGGTCTTGTCGCATCCACCGATCAACACCACCGCATCCATGGGCTGGGCGCGAATCATTTCCTCGGTGTCCATGGCCATGAGGTTGCGCAGGAACATGGAGGTGGGATGAGCGAAACTTTCGCCGATAGAGATGGTGGGGAACACCATGGGCAATCCGCCTGCGAGCAGGACGCCGCGCTTAACGCTTTCGATCAGGTCGGGCACATTGCCGTGGCAGGGATTGTAGTCACTGAAAGTGTTGGTCACACCGATGATGGGGCGGTCGAGCGCGTCACCGGAATAACCTGCGGCTTTGATGAAGGCTTTGCGCAGGAATAACGAGAAGCCGGCGTCACCGTAGCTGGTGAGTCCTTTGCGCAGGCCCTTGCCAGTGTCTGGTTGTGCCGGATCACCCATCCCGCCATACTATACTGCCCAGCTACTGTTTCTGAACCGCCTCGAACGCAGCCTTCAGGCGTTGGTGAAGCTGCTGCAGATCGCGGGTCTGCGCCAGAATCGAGTCAGTCAGGGCATCGAAGAAGATGCCTTCGGCGTTGGTGGTCCAACCCGCGCGGCGAACGAGGTTCAGAAGGTCGGCGTGGTACTCATCGCCCGGGAGACTGCCTACTGCCTGTTTCACTTCGCGGAGTTTACGCTCAAAACGCTGAACCTGGTCAACGGAGGTCTCAGGTTTTGACTTCGCCAGAGTTGCCACGAGTTTTCTCCTATCCATGACGGACCGTTCTCATCACAGTCATAGTGACGCAAGAGTCATTTTCGTATCAACTCGTATTCAATTTTTTGGGTTTTCGATTGATTTGACGTTTGGCGGGTGCGATTGGTCTCAGGAACCTGTGTAAAGCTGGAATGCAGCCCAGTATAGTGGCTTGCGGTAGACAGCCGGAGAATGAATGAGAGACAACTTCGCCGCGCGCAGTGCATCGTCAGGAGTGCTACCGGCTTCAAGTCCGGCGTAAAGCCGGTCCATCAGGAGCGGCGTGGAAGCATCGTTCACTTCCCATAAGGCGCCGATTACGTTGTGCGCCCCGGCACGGAGGAACGCCCAGGATAGGCCGACCAGCCCCTCGCCGGCGTAGGCGCGAAGACCCGATCCGTAGCAGGAGGAAATGGTGACCAACCGGGCGTGCAACGGATCACGCATGATGTCGCGGGCATAAAGCTTGAAGTTGCCGGGATTGTCTGGCGATGGGGAAAGCACTATAGCCGAATCCAGCGGATCCAACCGGCTGGCCGTACCGTGAGCCACAAAGTGGATGTAGGAGAATTCCTCCGGCTTGTTTTCCAGGTAGGAGGCAGGGACCGCACCAGACTGCGTGATTACGGTTTGACTGTCCCTGGGAAAATGCTTTTCGATACCGCGGATTTCTGCAAAGGCGTTCACCAGGTTGTCATAACCGGTTCCGGTGATGATGGGATTACCGATCAACAGCAGTTTCTTCATATTGGCCGGGGAAGCCTCTGGCTTGACCCCAGCGAGCATGCGAATTGAGTTTGCGTTGCGGATGGTTACATCCTCGATCCAATAGTGCGGGCCGCCCGGTCCCGGAGTGGTCAAGGTCTCGAAGTTAAGTCCGTTGAGAACGCCATCAGGAATGATGAGGACTTTGGAACCCTCGGGGATCATGGCCGCGGCGGGCATGACTAGAGTTTCGTAGAGGTTCTTCGCTGCCTGATTTTGCTCGCGCAGTGGATCGGTCGATTTCAGGATTGCGCTCTGATAGGTTCGCACCTGATTTTCTACGGCTGACTGAACGGGAAGCGGGAAAATATGGGTGTGATGGGGAGTAATTGCCCACAACCAGGAATTCTTTGGTCCCAGGTAGTAGAAGAGGATAACCGCATCGAACTTGCGCGCAACGCCTTGGACGTCTAACGGATGTTCCGGCTGCGGGTCTGGGGTCTCCTTCTGCAGCTTCAGGCCTTCTGCCAGTGTTCTCGCCCGACCGACATCGAGAAGCTGTAAGGCATAGTCAGGTTTGCGAGATGCGATGAGAAAGTCGGCATATCGCCGATACAGGGCATCACCATTCGCAAAAAAAGATAACCTGAGTTCTTCATCCTCAACAGCCGCGCGCTGCTGTTCAAAGCTACGGATGGACTTGCGGTACCAGAGATCCGCTTTCGTTGCTTGTTGTTTGCCAGCATAGAAGTCTGCGATAGCACCTTCGATCTCCCCCTGCAGCGCAGGATCCGCTGCGGAGTCATGACTCAACTGCAACAACAATCGTTCGGAATTTCGATCATTTTCCTGTCGAGCTGCCAGAAGTGCCTGCAGATAACGCGTCTCAAGCTCTTCGGGTTTGTCACCGGCCCTGCGTGACGCCTGAATTGCTTCCTGGTTATGCACCTTTGCCGAATCGAACTGCCCTTGCCGATAGAGCAAGAATGCGAGGCCGGTTTGGATATCCGCAACTTCCGAAAGCGCATCAGTACCGGTTGCAATCCTGAGCGATTGGTCGAAGCATTGCTTCGCTTCCGGCAATTTACCGAGCATGTAATTGGAATGACAGGCGTCCAACAGCCAGTCAACTTGCAGGCTCGCGGTTCCTATTTCCTTCGCTTCGCTTTCTGCCTGCTGAAAGTTGGAAAGGGCCTTTTCAAAGTCTCCGAGGTGATAATAGGTGAGTCCAAGATTTCCCGATGCGACTTCTACGACTGCCCGGGCTTGAATCGGTCGGGCAAGATGGGCGGCCGCATTCAAAAAGGTTAGAGCCTCGTCGTAGTGCCTCATTTGGATGTCTACCAGGCCAAGATTCAAGAGATCGCTTGCCTCAAGGTATGAGTCCCGCTGTTCCTGGGCGACCTGCAAACTTCTTCTGGCAAGGTCGGCAGCCTCAGGCAAATGGTTCCGGCGAATTTGAATGATTGCTTCTGTTTGCAAAACTTCGCCGTTCAGCTCGGAATGGCTTGCGTCGGCAAGGTGTTGCGCTTCCTGCAACTCCGCATCCGACTGGTCGTCGCGGCCAAGCGTGGCGTCGGCCAACCCGCAGAGCGAATCTCTTTTGATTGCGAGATCGCCGGAGGTGGGATAGGTGACCCCAGAATCGTTGAGCAAAGCGATCGCTTCCGGCCGACGCCCTTCATCCATAAGGATCTCGGCATCGAGGAGTCTGAATCGCATCGGCCAATCCACCTCGCCGGCGGAAGACGCCTTAAGAGCCTTCTCTGCATTTTGCTGCGCCACGGCCAGATTACCGCGGAGGAAATCGCTATGGATTTTTTGATAGACGGCTGTGGGATCAACCGTGGCAGGGCGGCGGCAACCAGCCAAGGTTATCGCTAACAGGAACGGTATCGCTAAGACGGCGGAATCGTGCCAGCTCGAACCGAGGCGGCGCCAACGCTTACCTTTCCCTGTGAGTTGCACCCGAGTATCTTGCACCTCGTCACGCAGCAATTTCAATGGTGAGCATTCAAGGCAAATTTGTAACGCACTAGATCGACTGAGGGTCCGGCAAGGTTCCCCTGAACAGCCAGGATATATTCCCCGGGCAGATTGTCCGTCGACGGCACGCGTATCGAGACAGTATCCCTGGCGGCCTGGGGAGAGACCTCGACCCGCCAAGCAAGAGTGCCGGAAGGTGAATACAGCAGGCAGGTGTAACTGGCGAAGCGGTCCTGGGTCGGAATATCAAGAGACAAGAGGAAAGGATGCGCAGCTCCTACGGAGGCCGTGGGCGTTTCTCCCCCGCGACTGTTGCCCCCGACCAGGGAAATGACGGGCAAAACCTCCGGAGCCTTCAGCTCCACAATCTCGCTTTGCAAGCGCGGAAAGACCAACAGGTTCTGATAGGCGACCAGGAGAAGCGAGGCGGCAAGGGCAGACCAGACAGCTGCGGCAGGCCAGAACCCAGCAGAGAACGATTTACCTTTGGCGGCCTTTCCCGGCTTTGGAACCGGATTTGCCTTGAACTCCTGCCTGGCCGCGACCATGAAGGCAGCCGTTGCCCGGACATTGAGAGCGCATTCCTGACAATCGAAGAAATGCTCTTCGAACTCGTCGCGCAGCTCTGGCGTTAGTTCTTCGAGAAGATATTTTTCGACGGCCATAAGATTGGTGGACTGGTTGTGATCCATAGGTTTGGAGGGCCTCATCGTCCCTGATGCAACCCCAAGTGGTCAATGTAAAACGACTTGAATGAATGCTTTGCCCGGTGCAACAGAACTCTTAGATACTCGCGGCTGATGCCGAACTCGGCGCATACCTCATCTTTGTCACGCTCTTCGAGGAGCACCGACTGAAGCAGACGGCGATCCCGATCGGGCAATTCGTTGAGGATTTTACGCACCACGCGCTCGGTGTCCTTGGCCTCAAGCAAGCGGAGTGCACTTGGCTCGCGGCCGGGAACCGTCGACTCCGTTTCGCCATCGATGGTGGCCTCTGTCCTTTTCTTGGAACGATAGTGTTCCTGCAACACATGGTTGCAGACAGAATTAACAAACGCCCCTAAGCGGTCAGGCTGTCTTAAGCCTGGCTCGCCGCGTAGCAATGCCAGCACGCGCATAAAGGTTTCCTGCCTGACATCTTCTATGGCTTCTCTGGAATTTAATCGCGAACGCAGTTTGAGCCGGATCAGTTCACTGAAGTAGGTCACGAAGTGCGCTTCGATATGTGCGTCCCCGGAGCGGAGTTTTTCGACGTAGGACGCGTCAAACGCAAAGAATTCCAATCGCGATTCCTCCCCGGCGAAAGCGGGTGGGATCAAGTTTACACTGCCGTGTGAACCCGCTAATAAGAGGACCGTTGGGGCATGATTTGGTCTTAAAGGGCTAAGCCCTTTGCAGCGCCTACGGCGCCCTGGCGGGTTGCCTATTCGAGCCGGGGAAAGCATCGGACGGGTCTGCATGCCCGAGTAGTGGTGAATCTGGAGCGAACGTTACAGGAACGCGAACTATTTGGCGATTTCCTGCGGGTTTGGGCTTTTTTCGGCGAAGGGATGTAACGCTCGATGGCTTCGGAACACTACTCTGGTGCGGGGAAGGCCTAGCGGAAGATGCTACCTCCAAGGGCTTCAGAGGGTGTGTGAGAACTCACTTTTTGAAGGGTACGGGCTTCAGCCCGGCGCCGTTTGGGGCTACTTTCATACCGTCCGAGCAAGTCTGGAATGTGCTCTACTTCAACGCCTTGGTTCTTTCGTTGCGGAAGGCTTCATAGCGACCTTTGGTTTCCGCATTGGGCGGGTAGAGGCCGGGTAATGGGGTCCCTGCCTTCACCTCACCCATAATCCACGCTTCGAGCTTCTCCTGCTCGGCTGCTGCTTCCACCACTTCATTAAGCAGCACGCGGGGAATGACGACGGCGCCGTCGTCATCGACGACGACTACATCATCTGGAAACACCGCTACCCCGCCGCAGCCGATTGGCTGTTGCCAATTAACGAAGGTCAAACCGGCGACTGAGGGCGGCGCGGCGACGCCCTTACACCACACCGGCAAACCGGTGTCGAGCACGCCGGCCACATCGCGTACTACCCCATCCGTGACCAGGGCGGCAACACCGCGCACCTTCATGCGGGCGCAGAGGATGTCTCCAAAAATGCCGGCGTCGGTGATGCCCATGGCGTCGACGACGGCAATGCAGCCAGGCGGCATCGCTTCAATCGCGGCACGGGTGGAGACGGGCGAGCTCCAGGATTCCGGCGTGGCCAAGTCTTCGCGCGCAGGGACAAAACGTAACGTGAAGGCCGGCCCGACCAGACGCCTCTGGCCTGGAGTCAACGGCCTGGCGCCGCGCAGCCAGATATTGCGCAGACCTTTCTTCAACAGGACGGTGGTGAGCGTTGCCGTCGCTATCGATGAGAGTGTGGCGATGGTTTTTTCGTCTAACGCTGGTGGGGTTCCCAGATGGTGGCTCCTGATAAATGAGATCAGATGGAGGGGATCATGCCGCCATCCACCCGGACGACGGACCCGGTGATGTAAGCGGCGCGTTCACTAGAAAGAAAGGCTACCACGTCGCCGAATTCTGCCGGCTTGCCTAGACGGCCGGCGGGTATGGTGGCGGTGTTCTCTGCTTCCACATCCTCCAGGGTGCGCCCCTCGCGCTTGGCTTTCGCCTCGTCGAGAAATTTGATGCGACTGGTCGCGATGCGTCCGGGCAGAACGACATTTACAGTAATTCCGTCTTTGGCGACTTCACGGGACAGGGTTTTGGACCATCCGAGGAGGGAGAGACGGAGTGCATTGGAAATGGCGAGGTTAGGAATGGGCGCCGCCACGCCCGAGGAAGCGCTGGTGATGATGCGGCCCCAATGGCGGGCTCGCATATTGGGCAGCACACGGTCGGTGGTGGCGATGACCGAAAGAACCATGGCCTGAAAATATTTGGACCATAGCGCTGGGTCTTGACCACTGGCCGTCGTGGGCGGAGGGCCGCCGGTGTTGTTCACGAGAATGTCGACCGGCCCCAGCTCGCGTTCGATGTTCGAGATGTTCTTGTCGATTTGGTTCAGGTCGGAAAGGTCCCATACCAAACCCAGGTTTTTGATGCCGATGGCTGCTAATGAGGCTTGCGTGGCGGCGATGGAATCGGGTCCTTTGCCGGCTACGGCGATGTTTGCACCTTCGTGGGCCAATGATTCTGCTATTGCCCGGCCCAAGCCGCCACCGCCAGCTAGCACCAGTGCGGTTTTTCCTTTGAGGCCAAAGTCCATAGGGTCATTCTACTTGGGGTATATGGATCCCCCCACCTTTATCCAGGGGCTAATTCCAAGCATCCGACTGGTAGCGGGCTATTGCTTTTTCGTCGAATTGATAGCCCAGGCCGGGCTCGGTTGTGAGTGCCAGGCCGCCGTTACGCACGGTGAGTTGGCGGTCGATAATCTCACGAAAATTGAATACTTTTTCGTCGGGGAAGTATTCGACGAATTGGCCGTTGGGCGAGGCCGCCACCATGTGTGCGTGCAGATCGTGGAACCAGTGGGGGCATATGGTGACACCGTAAGCGTCGGCGAGAGCGGTGATGCGGCGGAATTCCGTGATGCCTCCGCAGACCAGGGCATCGGGTTGGAGGATGGATGCTGCCTGCTTGTCCAGCAGCTCCTTGAATCGCCAACGTCCGGCCTCGATTTCTCCGGTGGCTACGGGAATGCTGATGGCCGCCGCCAACCTGGCGTGGTTGTCGATCTGATCGGGGTTGAAGGGCTCTTCCACCCAATAGGGGTCATAAGGCGCGTAACGTTCGATAAAGCGCAAAGCTGTGGGTACATCGGACCAGGCATTGTTGGCGTCGAGCATCAGCAGCACGTCCGGCCCGATGGCCTTCCTCGCCGCTGCGATTCTTGCCTCTTCTGACCTCAGATCGCCACGGCCGACCTTCATCTTCACGGCGTCAAGGCCGAGGGCTACGTAGCCGGCCATTTCTTCGCCCAGCATTTCGGGCGTCTTGCCGTCGAGGTAGTAGCCGCCGCTGGCATAGGCGGGAACGGTGTCCTCGTAGGCGGCGCCGAGATATTTGTACAGGGGCAGACTGGCCGCCCTGGCATTTCTATCCCATAGCGCGGTATCAAGAATGCTGAGCGCCCGCATGACCGAGCCGACGCGGCCATGCAGTAACACTTCCTGATACATATTTTTCCAATGCAGTTCTGTCGCGTAAGGGTCAACGCCAATCAGCATGGGCGCCAGCATTTCGCGCACTGCCGTGGTCACTACATTGCCCCCGGAATGGCCGGCATAGCAATGGCCGATGCCTTCGATGCCGTCGTCGGTGCGAATTTTTACCAGACTGTAATCGCGTGAGGTCACCTTGCGGCGCGCAAAAGCAGTCGCCACACGCAGAGGAATATGGACGGTACGCGCCTCGACGGAGACGACCTTAGCCATGTTGTTCCCTTTCTTGTTTACATGCCTTGAAGGAGCGTGACGAGCCGGGCGAAACCTTGCTCCCGCGCTGTCTTGTTTCCAGGGACAGTGTCGGTGGGGTCCTCGCCGGCCCGCATGAAGCCGTGGCCGGCGCCATCGTAGGTGACGGGCTCATATTTCTTGCCCGCGGCTTTCATGGCTGCGGTGGTAGCCGGGATGGTGGCGCCGATGCGCGCGTCGTTGCCGGCGTAGAAGCCGTAGACGGGAGCGGTGATGGGGGTCACGTCCGCGGGGGCGGTACCGTAAAAGACAAAGGCGGCGGAGAGGTCTTTGCGATGGGCGGCAAAGGCGAAGGATTTGCCACCACCCCAGCAGAAGCCGGTCACGGCGATTTTGCCGTTGGCGGCGGGAAGATGTTTGCCGTACTCGGCTGCGAGGTCGAGGTCGGCATTCACGGTGTCTGGATTCAGAGCGGAGACGGCTTTTACGGTTGCGTCCTGATCGGGGAACTCGCTCGAGCCGCCGCCGTTGGGCCCGAAACCGGAGAGCAGGTCGGGGGCGATCACGATGAAGCCCTTCGCGGCCAGCTCGTCGGCCTGCTCCTTGGCCCAGTCACTGAGACCGAAGATCTCGTGAATGAGGATGACTACAGGGGCTTTGGTTTTTACTTCGGGATAGACCACGAAGGCCTGAACGGTGCGATCGCCATGCTTGAGCGCTACGTATTCGTGATGGCGGGGCGATGCTTCGAGGCGGGTTTTTGCCCAGTCCTGCGCTTGGATGGAGACGGTTGATAGAGAAAGAAGCATGACTGCGACGGTGAGTTTAAGGGTATTTGTCATCACGAACTTCATGGAGAGGAGTTTAGTCACCGGGAGTGTTGGTCGCAAGGTTGGCTGTTTGGTGCGCCAAGAGATAAATACCGAGCAAAAGCAACAGAGGGGCTTCCCCCGGATTTCCTGTAGACCTTGTTGGCGTTGACGCTGGCGATGGGGCGTGTTTCGATGAAAATTGGTGATCAGCAAACCTGTACTTCCGGTGGACGCGATTCTGCCGGAGATGATTGCGTCTCTCAAGCGCTCTCCTAACCTTGTCATTGAGGCGCCGCCTGGCGCGGGTAAGACGACCCGCGTGCCGCCGGCTCTGCTTGAGATTGTCAGTGGTGAAGTCGTTGTCCTGGAGCCGCGGCGGATTGCGGCCCGATTGGCGGCGCGGCGTGTGGCCTGGGAGATGGGCGAACCGGTTGGCCAGACGATCGGTTACCAGGTCCGATTCGAAGAGGCGGTCAGCTCGCGTACTCGAGTGCGATTTGTTACCGAAGGAGTACTGACGCGACGACTGCTCTCCGATCCCACACTCAAGGGCGTTGGGGCCGTGGTGCTGGATGAGTTCCACGAACGCCACCTGGAGAGCGACCTCGCGCTTGCGTTACTGAAGCGCCTGCAGCGCACGCGGCCGGACCTGCGAATCATCGTCATGTCGGCGACGCTCGATACGGGTCGCGTCGCGGAATATCTTGACGGGTGTCCGGTCCTACGGTCAGAGGGGCGATTGTTCGAGGTTTCGATCCGGCATCTGCCCTACTCCGCTAAGAGCCTTGAGGCACAGTTGACGGACGCGCTTGAGCTGCTGATCGCCGAGGAAGCCGCGGGCGACGTGCTGGCTTTTTTGCCTGGCGCCGCGGAGATCCGGCGCGCCATGCGCGAGAGCCAGGCGGTCGCGCGGCGGGCGAATTTGTTGGTACTGCCGTTGCATGGCGACCTGTCCCCTGCCGAACAGGATCGAGCCATCATGCCTGCTCAGCAACGAAAGGTCATCCTGGCTACCAATGTTGCGGAAAGCTCAGTGACGGTCGAGGGTGTAAACGCAGTCATCGATAGCGGATTGGCGCGCATTGCGACTTACTCCCAGTGGACAGGATTGCCGACGCTGCATGTCGGCCGGGTGAGTAAGGCCTCGGCTACGCAAAGAGCTGGTCGAGCGGGACGTACCGCTCCAGGCCGAGTGCTGCGTCTCTACGGGATAGAGGACTATCAGCGCCGGCCAGAACACGACGAACCGGAGATCACACGCAGCGATCTCTCCCAGCTTTGCCTTGCTCTGCGGGCGATGAGCATCGGCGACCTCGACTGGTTGGATGCCCCGCCGGAGGCAGCATGGCACAGCGCCGAGGCGTTGCTTGACCGCCTGGGCGGGACCGAAGAGCGAGTGCTCCAGCTGGCGCGGTATCCGCTGCATCCGCGGCTGTCACGCATTCTCATCGCGGCTATGGAGCGCGGGGTGGGTGAAGACGGTTGCGTGGCGGCCGCGCAACTCGGATCGGGCGCGCGCTCGGAGAAAAACGATCTGCTCACGGCGATCGACTCGGATCAGGATTACCGAATCAGGCAACAGGTTGAGCAGCTGCGCAGAATTGCTCGGCCTGGCCGGCAGACGGAGCACAACGACGACGCGCTATTGATGTCTGTACTGGCGGGATTTCCGGATCGGGTAGCGCGGCGGCGCGCGGGCAACCAGGTGCTTCTCTCGACTGGCGGGTCGGCGGAGGTGGCGGGCGACCCGCCTCGATACGAGTTCATGGTGGCTGTCGATGCCGAGGATCGTAAGGACAAGCCGCTGCCGTTGATTCGCATGACGGCTCGCATTGAGCCGGAGTGGCTGATCGAGTTATTTCCGGATCATGTGCGGGAGAAATCCGGCGTGGAATGGAACCGGCTGAGTGAGCGAGTGGAGGCCGTGAGTGCTCTGCTGTATGACGAGTTGGTGATACAAGAATCACGGGGGGCAGTCCCGGACGCGGAAGCCGCAGCCGAGTTGTTGGCGCAGAAAGCGTTGGAAGCGGGCATCGATCGCTTCGTCGACAGAGAGGCCGTAGATGAATTCGTGGCGCGGGCTCAGTTCGCGGGCTTTGAGCCGCCTGACATTCCACAAGCGCTGAAAGGCTTGTGCCTGGGGCTGCGAAGCTTCAGCGAGTTGAAGAATGCGGCGGCAAACCTGGTCTCACTGCTCGAGCAAACGAAGGTGACGCGAAGGCTGGAGCAGATCGCTCCCACGCGCATCCGATTGCCGAATGGGCGGCAGACGAAAGTGCACTACGAGGCCGGCAAGCCGCCGTGGATTTCCTCCCGCTTGCAGGACTTTTTCGGCATGCGGGAAACGCCGCGGGTCGGGCCGGAGCAGACACCGGTTGTGGTCCATCTGCTGGCGCCCAATCAGCGGGCAGTGCAAACCACTGCCGATCTCGCGGGATTCTGGGAGCGGCTGTATCCACAAGTCCGCCGCGAGCTGATACGCCGGTATCCCCGGCACTCGTGGCCGGAGCGGCCGTGAAGAAGCGAAGGTCAGGCGTAGGTGAAAGGTTTGCGAAAAATGGGCGGCACAAGGGAGTCGTTAGGATCTCCGGCCATGCCCAAGCAGAATTTTTGGGGATTATGCGCCTATCAACTATTTCTTGTTTTGTCAATACTTACACCCTGTGGAAAACAGGCTACAGATACCTACAAGTTACGACTTGCGCGTTAGCTACAGTCGTGTATCCTTGAAAATATAGGAAGCAGCCGAGAGACGACTTTCGACGGTATCTCCCGGCCGCTCGGTAGGAGGCTGCCATGCCGATATGGCACGGGCGCACGAAGGAGTGCGCGGACAAAGGGGTGCGACCTATATACGCCGCGCCCCATCCTCTTTGTCGTTAGTTTAACAGCAACCTAGCCCAGGGCTCAAGAAAATAGCCTAGAGGGAGACACTGAAATGACAAGTAACGACGGCTATGCCATTGTCCTGAAAGACTTAAACGACCAACGGCAGGCGTTAAAGGCAGAGTGCGTCCGCCTTGAAAAGGAGTGCGCCGAACTCGACCAACTCATCGCCGGAATTACTCGGAGGATACCTCCAGATCATGGCGAGAATGTACCCGTGGAACAGGCACCCGTGCGATTTGGACTTTATACGCAAGGTGAATTCATGC
>JBAVQC010000047.1:0-20627 GCA_049693715.1 Acidobacteriaceae bacterium
CTCGCTACGGTACGCTTGGGGACTTTGTCGAGTTCACCCACGGATGCAAGCAACGAGGAATTCGCGTCTTGATCGACCTCGTGGTCAATCACACATCTGACGAGCACCCATGGTTTCAGGAAGCGCGCCATGATGCGCATTCGAAGTATCGCAACTGGTACATCTGGTCGAAAAAGAAGCCAAGAAACGCCGAGTCGGGCATTGTTTTTCCCGGAGTGCAGAAGTCCACTTGGGACTATGACACCGTTGCGAAGTCTTACTATTTCCATCGCTTTTATGACTTCCAGCCTGACCTGAATACGGCAAACCCTGAGGTTCAGGCCGAGATACTCAAAATCATGGGGTTTTGGCTGCAGCTTGGCGTTTCCGGTTTCCGCATGGACGCTGTGCCCTTCGTCATAGCTCAGAAGGGTGCGGACATCGCGAAACCGCAAGAGCAATACGACATGCTGCGTACACTCACCCAGTTCCTGACGTGGAGAAATGGAGAAGCCATCATCCTCGCCGAGGCAAACGTGCTGCCAGGAACCGATCTGCACTATTTTGGAGGCGCAGGCGAGCGGCTGCAAATGATGTTCAATTTCGAAGTCAATCAACATCTGTTCTATGCACTGGCGAGCAGCGATTCTCGTCCGTTGATCAAAGCCATGAGGGCGACCCGGTCCAGACCCGGGACCGCGCAGTGGGGGCAATTTCTACGAAACCACGATGAGCTTGACCTCGGGCGCCTGGAGGATGACGAGAGAAAGGAAGTCTTCGACGCGTTCGGGCCCGACAAGGACATGCAACTCTACCAACGCGGCATTCGCCGCCGCCTGGCCCCCATGCTTCAAGGGGATCGACGTCGCCTGGAGCTTGCCTATAGCTTAATGATGACTTTGCCCGGAACCCCAGTGATTCGCTACGGCGACGAGATTGGGATGGGCGACAATCTTAAACTGCCCGAGCGGAATTGCGCCCGCACACCGATGCAATGGTCCACTGAAGCGAATGCCGGCTTCACGAAGAGTGATAAGCCGGTTCTGGCTGTCATCAGCAACGGTCCCTATGGCTTTGAACACGTCAACGTAGCCGACCAACGGCGCGACCCCAATTCACTTCTAAACTGGATGGAGCGCATCGTCCGCATGCGCAAAGAAGTTCCGGAGATTGGTTGGGGCGACTTCTCATTCATCGCAAGCGGAACACCTGAAGTACTCTCCATACGGTACGAGTGGCGGAACAGCGCCGTGTTGTGCGTTCACAATCTGAGTGGCGTACCGAGAGAAAT
This sequence comes from Acidobacteriaceae bacterium, assembly GCA_049693715.1. GTDB lineage: Bacteria > Acidobacteriota > Terriglobia > Terriglobales > Acidobacteriaceae > PALSA-350. The sequence continues at coordinate 1,271 of JBAVQC010000047.1, forward strand.
TCGACTGTCCGTCAAGCCGGGGGAAGAGGCGTGTATGCTGGTCAACCTGCTTTCCGCCGAACATAGTCAGCCCGATGCCAACGGCAAACACTGCCTGCTGATGGAACCCTACGGATACCGCTGGTTTCGTGTTTGCGGTCTCGACTATCTACTCAAGCGGAGTGAACATTGAGGGCAGCGTCAGCAGTGGGGGGTGACTGCATCTCCGATTTCTTCTCAAACAATCGCACCGTTCGTTAAAGCATTGACGAATACCCGCCGATAGTCCCAATAAGAGACACAAAGTGGACTATATTAGGGTACTTCTCGTCGACGATGATGAAATTGTGCGCATGGCTTTGACGGCGGCGCTGGAGCAGTCGGGCTTTGTGGTAACGTGCGCGGCCGGTGTGCAGGAGGCGCTGAAGCTCATCATCGGTCCGGAGTCATACGACGTGCTGCTGAGCGATCTGCACATGCCGGGAGCAGGGGACGGGCTCACGGTGGTAAGCGCCATGCGGCACGCCAATCCCAAGGCAGCAACTTTGCTCTTGAGCGCGTTTCCGGAGATGACAGCCGCAGTTGCGGCTATCCTGCAGCAGGCCGATGAGATCCTGGTGAAGCCCGTCGACCTGGTGTCGCTCATCGAGATCATCAAAGAGAGGGTGACGGGCGGTCCCCAGGGAAGGAGGCAGATCGAGACGGTTGCCTCGATCCTGGAACAAGCCACGGAAAGCACGATTCTGGAGTGGTTCGGGCGCGTTGAATCCGACCCAACGTTGATGTCGGTTCCGATGAGCTGCGAGCAGCGCTGCCGCCATTTGCCACTGCTCCTTCAAGAATTGATTGCCCGCCTGCGCGCCGGCCACCCTATCGGCGCAAAGGAGCTGGCTTCCTCAAGCGCGGCCGAGCACGGCGCCAACCGCTTCCGGCAGGGTTATAGCGCTGCGATGTTGGTCGAAGAGGCGCGGCTATTGCAGATGAGCATCTTTCACACCTTGCAGAAAAACCTGGGCATCCTTGACTACAGCGTGTTGCTCGTAGGCGTGATGACGATAGCCGATCAGATCCATTCTCAAGTGAGCCTGGCAATCACGCGGTACACGCTGGAAGCTCTGCAGGCGCCGCTGATGCCCACCCATCCGAATGGCGCTTATGTCAGCTGAAGACAGGGCCAGCTTTCAGTTCCTCGCCGAGAACAGCACGGATGTTATTTGCCGTGCCGGCTCCGACGCGCTGTTGCATTACGTTTCTCCCTCGTGCTTCCGCGTCCTGGGCTGGAAGCCGGAGGAGATGACCGGCAAGAGACCCGATGCTTTTATTCTCTCCGAAGATGCTTCCTTTATTCCAGACCGGCTGATTTCGGGTCTCGAGGATTCTCCTCTCACCGTACGCATGCGCAAGAAAGATGAAACGGTGGCTTGGATTGAGGTCACACATCGCGTGATGTGCGACTCTGCTACCGGCGAGCCCAGGGAAACGATCATCGTGATGCGGGACGTCACGAAGCGTAAGACCTTGGAAGAGCAGCTGTCCCTATTGGAGCTCACGGACTCGCGCACCGGGCTCGCCACTCATCGCGGTTTTGAGGAGGCGCTGGAGCGAGAGTGGAACCGGACCCAGCGCGAAGGCTCGCAAATCTCCCTGCTGCTGCTGGACTTTGATCACTTTCGCCGGTTCCACGATTGGCGGCAACATCGGGAAGATGATGCGTGTCTGGCCAAAGCGGCGGCGGCGGTGAATAGCGCTTTACGCATCACGGATTTTGCTGCACGCTACGGCGCAGAAGACGTTGCCGTCATTCTTCCCTCCACCGACTCGGGTGGTGCGGCCAGAGTTGCCGCCAAGGTGCAGGCCGCCACCCAGCTTCTCCGCTCTGCTTTTGACGAGAATGGGAAAGACGACGGCCGGCTTACGGTGAATGTGGGAGTTGCCACGGTTGCGGCCCGTCCCGGCGCAACCGCGAGAATGCCCGAACTCCTGCGCCTTGGAGCCGATAACGCGCTCCAGAAAGCGAAGGGAAACAGAATCGCGAAGAGACAGGCCGCCATCGCCGCCGCCGGAAATTGGAACGCTACGGGTAAACCTTGATCCAGTGCGTGCGCATTTCCGGGCGGATGACCTGGCTGTCTGCCGTCTGCTTGAGTCCCGAAGAGCCTGCCCTGGGCAAAGTTCAGACGTCCCCGTTCGACAAGCTCAGGGCAGGCTCTTCAGGACTCAAACAGAGTTCTCACACACCCTCCAAAGGCCATACCCTTTAAAAAGGCCCAGCCTGTTCAGCCTTCCGCGGGCACCCAGGCTCTCTTTCGTGAACTCTCGAGCACCGCGTCGAGAACTCTCATCTGGCGAATCCCATCCTCGAAGGTGGGATATTCGATGGGCGCCTTCTTATCGGCGACTCTCCTGTAGAAACGGCGGAAGATCTGCTTAAAGGTGTCATCGTAACCTTCACTGTGACCGCCCGGCAGATCAGCCCAACTTGCAGCCCCGTTGGTCAACAGGGAAGGATCCTTGACTACGATCTGATTGGGAGAATTGCGGTGACCGATCCACAGCTCGTCGGGGCATTCGGCATTCCAGGCTACCGATGCCTTGGTGCCGAAGATCTCGATGAAGAGCCGGTTCTTGCGCCCCGCCGAGACCTGGCTCACCGTGAGCGAACCCTTGGTCTTCTCCCCCATGGCAAAAATCATTGCGCCGAAGTCTTCGGTCTTGATGGCAACCTCGTCATACTCGCTTGGCTGGAGAGTCTTGCCGGTGAAGGTCTCGACTGACCCTTTAGGCTTCTTGCGAGTGTCGAGGAAGGTGGTGAGATCGGCGCACAGGGAGCTGATGCGCCGGCCGGTGATGTGCTCAGCCAAGTCGCACCAGTGGGTCCCGATGTCGGCGAAGGTGCGGGAAGGCCCGGATTCAATGCGCCAGTTCCAGTCAGTGTCGTAGAGCAGCCAATCCTGCGAGTAGGTGCCCTGGACTACTTGCACGTCACCCAGTTCGCCCGCTTCGCGCATACGACGCATGTTCTGCACCTGGGGATAGGCGCGCACATTGTACAGAGTGCAATGCGCGAGGCCTTTTTCCTTTGCCAGGGCGAGCATCGCATTCGCTTCCGCGATGGTGGAGGCGAGGGGCTTCTCGCACAGTACATTCTTACCCGCTTGCATTGCGGCTTGCGCCATGGGGAAGTGGAGTTCGTTGGGAGTACAGATATGGACGGCATCGAGCTCCGGATCAGCGAGCAAGTCCTGGTAGTTGCCGGTGGCGCGCTCGATGCTCAGGGCGTCGGCGAACTTGCGCGCCGCCGCGGCTGTGCGTCCAGCAACCCCGGCTACTTCTACATTGCCGAGGCGGCGGAGTGCTTCGGTGTGCGTCCGGCCCATGAAACCAATTCCAAAGATGGCGACCTTCAGTTTTTTCATAATTTATGAGGGGCGGGCGAGGGCCTCGCCGCTATTTCTCCGGATACATCAATACTTTAATCGCCTTCTTTTCATCGCAGAGGCGAAAGGCGGTTTGCCAGTCCGAGATGGGAAGCCTGGTGGAGATCAAATCGTTCAGCCGAACGCGACCCTCGGCATAGATCTTCATCATGCGTTCCCAGGTGCGAGCGGTATAGCAGACGGAGCCGGACATCGTCAGCTGCTTGTAAAAGATCAGGTCGATAGGGAATTGAATATCCTGTCCGCAGATGGCGACCTGGGTGTAGCGCCCCATGGGACGAAGGGCTTCGAGGCATCCGCGGACGGAGCTGGGATGCCCGGCACACTCGAAGGCTACATCCACGCCCGCTCCACTGGTGTGTGCCTGGATTGCTTCGTTGAGGCTTACCTCGCCTGTGCTGATCACGGCTGCCGCGCCAATCCGGAGCGCCGCATTCAAGCGTTCCGTGTCTCCCGGAGCACCAGCGACGATGGTTCGTATCCCTTCCGCAACCAGCAGTTTGAGGCAGAGCAGGCCCATGGGTCCGGGCCCGGAAACAAGGGCCGTGTCTCCAATCCGCACATTGGTGATTTCCGTGACTGCCTGCACCGCGGCCGCGAAGGGTTCGCTCATGGCCGCTTCGTCCAGAGAAAAGTTTTCAGGAATGCGATAGAGCTGATCGGGACGCATGACCACGTAGCGGGTAAATGCGCCATTGACTCCGTGACCCATGCCCCGGCGATTGGAGCAAAAGATGAAGTATCCAGAGAGGCAGTACTCGCATTGACCACAGGTAACGGAGGTGGCGCCAAGGCCCGTAACTCTCTCCCCGATGGCGGCGTGGTGGTTGACGTTGCGCCCCACCTCGACCACGGTTCCCGAAAACTCATGCCCGAGAATGACCGGGGGATAATTGCGAAACGTATCGTGAAGAACGTGGATGTCGGTTCCGCAAATTCCGCAATAGGCAATCTCGAGCTTTACCTGGTTGTCTCCGCAACCAGGTTCCTCAACTTCGCGGATATCGACATTCCCTTCGCCACTCGCGTACTTGACCAGAGCTTTCATGTGGGCGAGGTCCCGTTAGCGGGGAAGTGTGTAGTAGTCATAGTGGTACTGCCATGTCAACTGGCTTCCGGGTTCCGCGGATATATCGATAAACGGCTCCACGGCGATGACAGAGCGAATAGACCAAAGCGCCATCTTCGCCATCGGCCGATCCGAGGTGATCAACATACCGGCTTTAACCGTCGAGTTCTCGATCCGAACTTTGTAGTCTTCCGGGGTGTTGCCAAATCCTTCGATGGAGGTGTAAACGCGCTCCTCCCCTTGAAGCGTTTTGAGGTACACAAGTTGATTCTTGCGAATTTCCGCGAGTTCCTTCTCAACCGGGGGATGGCTTGCGATGGCGAATGGCAGGGTGATGGTGAAGCCTGCGCCGGTCGGCTGTTTATCCAATACCAGGAAGTTATGGTCGTAAACGCTGGTGTGGATCGCGCGCGTGCCCACGTTCTTGAAATTATGCTCGATTAGCATCTGGGGCTTGCCGGCGGCCACGCTTATCTTCTTGTGATAGATATACCCGTACCCGGACGAGGCGTCGTGCAGCTCCTGGGTGAACTCTACGGCGTCCTTGCTTTTCTTGACGCTCCACTCACCGCCGTTCACGATTTCATAGAGGCGGTAAGCGGTGTAATGTGCGTCGTCGGGCTTGCGCAGCAGGCCGACGCCGATTTTGAGAAAGGTTCCGCCGGGCTTGGCCTCGTCGTATCCCAGCACGGTGAACTCCTCGACTGGGCCGGTGATTGCGCTGCACGGTCCGGCTACGATGTCCGCTCCCCGATAAACGAAGTCAGAGACCGTGGGATCGGTTTGCGTAAACCACGGTCCATAGTAGCTGTGGCCCGCATACTGCAGGTCTGCCACTACTCCCGACCAGTCGAACCTGGTGCCACGGTAGAAACCAATGGTTGCATCGGGCAGGTAAAGTTTTACCCGCATTACGGAATTTGCGATCTCCGCGTGCGGAGGGGCTTGGCTTCCTTCTGCCAGTGCGGGCAGTGCAGTGAGTAGGGACATGATGGTATAGGCGATTGCTTTCATAAATTAGCGGGCCATAGCAGTAATCTACCAGCACGTCCCGGCCTGCCGGGGGAGTGAAGCCGAGCGTCTGCGGTTCTACGGACCTACCCTGGAAAGCCCTCCGTACCGGTGAAGCGGCCAGAGGAGCAACATGACACAATAGAGGAAGCATGGTTTAGGTGCGGGAGGTGCCGCGCTATGAATACCTTAAAGACTGCTTTTCTGCTGACTGCTCTTACCGTCTTCCTGATGTTCATCGGCGCGTATTTCGGCGGCCGCAATGGCATGATCCTGGCTTTCTTTATCGCCGCCGGGATGAACTTCTTCAGCTACTTCTATTCCGACAAGATGGCGTTGTCGATGTACCGCGCCCAGCCGGTCACCCGCGAACAGCTGCCCCGCGTCTACCAGATCGTCGAGCGCATATTGCCCCGCATGGCGCTGCCCATGCCGAGGATTTATGTCATCCCTACCGAGTCACCCAACGCGTTTGCCACGGGGCGCAATCCCAAACACGCGGCGGTTGCGGTTACCCAGGGCATTCTCAATCTCCTCAACGACGAAGAACTCGAAGGTGTGCTGGCTCACGAGCTTGGGCACGTGAGGAATCGTGACATCCTGACCAGTTCCATCGCCGCCACACTTGCCGGAGCCATTACGCTCCTGGCGCACTTTGGCGGCATGTTCGGCGGCGGCCGCGACGATCGCCGCGGATTCGGTGGCGGCAGCTTTCTGATGATGATCCTCGCTCCGTTTGCTGCGACCCTGATCCAACTGGCCGTTTCCCGTTCGCGGGAATATGAAGCGGATGCTACCGGAGCGCACGTCACCGGAAATCCTTACGCCCTGGCGAGCGCCCTCAAAAAACTCGACGCCTATTCCCGGCGCTTGCCCATGCCGGCTTCGCCCTCGACCGCCCATCTGTTTATCGTTGCCCCCCTGTTGAGTGGGGCTACCCTGGCCAATCTCTTTTCTACCCATCCGCCAATGGCGAGCCGGATTGAGCGGCTCACCGGCCGGGCCCCCATGTAGCATCGATACGCCACTCATGAGAACCCTCTTTCATTCGCTGGTATACCTTGCGCTCGGTGTCTGGCTCGGCGCCCTGATATTTTTCGGCGCTATTCTTGCTCCCCTGGCGTTCAGTCAACTGCCACCGCTTTTCGGCGCTCAGGGTGTGCACGCCGCCGGCCTGCTTGTCGGGGGATCGCTGGTCCGCCTGCATTGGATGGGCCTGTTCTGCGGAGTCGTCTTTTTGCTCGTGATGCTGCTTGGGCGTGCCCACTACCGCAGCATCATTCCCCAGTCCGTGCTGGTGCTGCTGATGATGTTGCTCACCGGGTACTCGCAGTTCTCCATCATCCCCCGTATGGATACGGCGCGGGACTCCATCGGCGGCAATGTGGATGCCGTGGCTGCCAATAATCCCGGACGCCAGATTTTCGATAGTCTGCACCGAACCTCAACCCACGTGGAAGGTTTGGTCCTCTTGTGCGGGATCGCTGCCCTGGTGGCCACGGCCCACTGGTCCCGGGGGCGGGAGATATAAGGGCGATATACTGGCTCTATAGCGCCGCAAGGCCCGCATGCAGTAAAAATCTCTGGCGCGTATGCGCCGTTTGGCTGGACGGCGAGTCCCATGAAAACTGGCATCATTGGTCTGCCTCAAGTAGGTAAGACCTCCCTATTCAAAATCCTCACCAAGGCAAAGGTCGAAACCCCCGCCTACTCTAACCCGCGCGAGGCTCACCTTGGCGTGGCCAAAGTCCCCGACGATCGGCTGGACAAGCTTGCGGCCTTGTATAAGCCGAAGAAGATTGTCTACGCGACGGTGGAGTACGCCGACGTCGCGGCTGTGGGTCAGGAGGCACTCAAGGAGAGCGCCTTTCTCACCCACCTGCGCGACAACGACGCGTTGATCCATGTGCTGTGCGCGTTTGAAGACGACTCCATTCCTCGCGTCGGCGGCATCGATCCCCTGCGCGATATCAAGAACGTCGACTTCGACCTCATCTTCTCTGACCTCACCCAGGTGGAGAAACGTTTGGAGCGCCTGGAAAAAGATCTCAAGAAGATGCGCACCCCGGACCTGGAGAAGGAGCACGCTCTGCTTTTGCGCTGCAAGCAACAGCTGGAGCAGGAGAAGCCTCTGCGCGAGATGGAAATGTCGGCGGAGGAGAAGAAGCTGATCCGCGGCTTCATGTTCCTGTCTCAGAAACCCATGCTGTTCGTATTGAACATCGCGGAGAGCCCCACCCTGGGCGCCGATCTGGAATCGGCGGTCGCCCGCCACAAGCTGGAAGAGGTAGCCTCACGGCCCAACGCGGGCGCCACTGCGATTTGCGGCAAAGTCGAGGCCGAACTTGCCGAGATGAGCGATGAGGAAGCAGCCGAGTTTCTGTCTTCCTACGGATTGGTGGAGAGCGGCCTGCGCCGTCTTATCCGCAAGAGCTACGAGCTGCTGGGGCTGGTGGCCTTCTTTACCGTGGGCGAAGATGAATGCCGTGCCTGGACCATCCCGGTCAATTCACGTGCTCAGGAGGCCGCCGGGGCGATCCATTCCGATCTCGAAAAGCACTTCATTCGCGCGGAAACCATCCATTGGGATACTCTGCTCAGCGCAGGTTCTGAAGCTGCGGCACGCGCCCAGGGAACGTTGCGGCTCGAGGGCAAGGAATACCGGGTCGAGGATGGGGATGTGATGCACATCCGGCATAGCGGCTAGTCTCGAAGACACCATGTCCAACTTTTCACTCTCGCTGGTGTTGGGCCTGGTTGCGGCGCTCGCCGATGTTTTGGGTGCCCTGATCCTGGTTCGTACCAGTTGGGAGAAACGCTATCTTCGATACTTCGTTGCCCTGGGTGCAGGCTTCATGCTCGCGGCTGCGCTGCTGGAGATGATTCCGGAGAGCTTTCGTCTATCCTTTCGCTGGACCCCGGCGTTGGTTTTGGCAGGCTACTGCCTCATCCACTTGCTGGAGCACACGATCACTCCGCACTTTCATTTCGGCGAAGAGAAGTGTCATGACGAGCTGCTTTCGATTTCCACCAGTAACTCCGTGGTCGCCGGCCTGGCGGCTCATTCGCTCTTTGATGGTGTAGCGATTGCCTCCGGCTTCGTGCTCTCCACTTGGCTGGGTTGGGTCATCTTTATCGCCATCCTGCTGCACAAGCTGCCGGAGGGGTTCACTGTCGCCTCGGTGATGCTGGCGAGCGGGCAGAGCCGGAGCGCGGCACTCACTTCAGCTGTGATTGTGGCCGCCGCGACATTAGCCGGGGTGCTGGTCATCAACCTTTTTCCTGGATGGGTGCGTGCCGGCCTGCCCGTTGCCGCCGGAGTTGCCATTTACGTGACGGCTACGGACCTGGTGCCGGAAGTGAATCGTGAGCCCGGAATCCGGATGGCGGTTGTCTTCTTTGCAGGGGTTGCGGCGTTCTTGATTTGCAAAATTGTGGCCGACGGGTTTCTCCGCTAGTTCTTTAAAGCCCGTACCCTGCAAAGAACTCTACGCTGCCAGCCGGTCCCGTAGAGCCTTTACGCGGTCATGAGCCATCAGGATATGCCTCTGCTGGCGCAATAAAACTTCCCGCAGCGGCAGGGGAAAATCCTCACTGGCGAGTGCCTCTTCATAGGCATGCTTCGCTTCATCCTCGCCCTTCTCAGCTGTTGCCAGCAATGCGTGGTCCCCGCCGCCTAGCCGGGCTTTCAACTCGCCCCAGGCGCGGTGTACTTTACCTGCCGTCGAGCTGGCTACCTTCACGTCCTTCACTCCGAAATGGTGAAGCTCATTCTCCAGTTCGGCGGCGAAACCGGCACGCACCAGCGTTTCCTCCCGGAACACCTTACGCGCTTCCGGATCTTTCAGGTTCTTTTCCAGTTCGATAAACCCCTGGTGCCCGTCCCGCAGGGTCTCAATCAGGTCGCGCAGGTTCTTTTCTGTCTTTTTCAGATTTTCTGACATTATTAACGTTCCCTCTCCTTCCTCAGATGTCTGTCTGCGAGAAGGGTTGTGCCATGTATAGTGTGGTGGTTGTACCACCTGTGGGAAGGAATCACTGGGCTCAAATGAAGATCATCGTCTTCGGCGCTACGGGAGGAACCGGCAAGCTGATTGTTACCCAGGCGCTGGCTAAGGGACACGCGGTCACAGCTTTTGCCCGCAGTACCGAAGGGCTGCCGCAAGACCCGCACCTGCGTGTCATTCAAGGAGACATCTTCGATTTCGGCGCGGTTGTGGACGCCGTTCGCGGCCACCGCGCTGTTCTCTCGGCGCTGGGCGCCCGCAGCCGGAAAAAATCTGACGTGCTTGCCCGGGCCATACCCCATATTCTTGAGGGGATGCGCCAGGAGTACGTGAACCGGCTCATCGTCCTGGGCGCGGCCGGGAACCACCCGGATTGGGGCAAATACCAGAATGCTCTCACGGTCACAGGACTGTGGATCGCGAAGAAGACAGTGCTCAAACATCCCTTTGTCGATCAGGCGGCCCAGGAGCGTCTGATCGCCGCCAGCGACGTTGATTACACCATTGTCCGCGCTCCCCGGCTCATGGATGGCCCGTTCACCGGCAATTACCGGGTCCTGCCCGACGCACTCTCACCCGGGGCGCTGCGCATCAATCGCGCCGATGTAGCTGACTTTATGCTGCTGCAGCTGACAGATCCACGGTTCCATCGGCAGGGGCCCTACATTGGGTCAGGCGGCGACTGACGTTAGTGTCCCACGGCTTCGGCGGCCTGTTTCTTGCGCTTGGGCGGGCGACGCATGACAAAGGGCAATGGAACGAGCACGGCCGCGACCACGCTAAGAACCCAAAAGGCATTCTGATAGCTCAGCATCGATGATTGCCGTAGCAACTGCTGGTAGGCATACCCGGTGGCCGCGGCCTTGGCTTGGGCAGCGCTTTGTCCGGCAGTCATCAAGGCGATCCTGGTCTGAGCGAGGAAATTCTCGTAAGCGACACTGCCAGGGATGAGCTTGGCAGACAACGCCGACTGGTGCGTCTGCTGCGTCCGGATGAGGAACGTGGTCAGCAGCGCCGTGCCCATGCTGCCGCCAAAGTTGCGGGCGAAGTTTGAGAAGCTCGAGATCTGGTTATTCTTGCCCGCAGGCACGCCCACATAATTCAGCGTACTGATGGGGATAAAGATGAACGCCAACCCCAGCACCTGGAACACGCGCCACAACACGATATGGCCGAAGCTCACGTTCAAATCCAATCTCGTCATGTTGTAGAGGGCCAGCGAGGTTGCCAGGAACCCGATCGAAACCATGAGCCGGGCGTCCATCCGCGACACTAACTTTCCCGCCAAGGGCATCATCACCATCAACACCAGTGCCCCCGCGGAGAGCGCCATGCCCGCGCGCTCGGCGGTGTAGCCTATTAACCCTTGAAGAAATTGTGGAATCAGAACCGTGGTACTAAACAGCACGGAACCCAGGATGAATTGGAAGCCGACCGCGGTACCGAAGTTGCGATTTTTGAGCAGCTTCAAATCGACAATGGGATCGGGGTGTCGCCATTCCCACCACACAAAAAATGCCAGCGTGGCCATGGAAAGCAAAAACGTAAGGGTGATGGTGCGGTCGCCGAACCAGTCCTTTTCTTGTCCCTTGTCGAGCACGAACTCCAGGCAGCCAACGCCCACCGCGACCAAGCCCAGGCCCATTTTGTCGATGGGATTGGCTTTGGCCCTTTCTTTCACCAGGTAGGGTGGGTCTTCAACCATGCGGTTGCTGAGCAGCAGAGAAATGATGCCGATGGGCAGGTTGATGAAGAAGATCCAGTGCCAGTTGAAGTTGTCGGTGATCCATCCTCCCAGCGTCGGTCCGATGGCCGGCGCAGCCACGACGGCCATGCCGTAAAGAGCGAAGGCCTGTCCTCGCTGCTCCACCGGAAACGTATCTGCCAGGATGGCTTGTTCGCTGGGGGCCAACCCGCCGCCGCCGAGGCCTTGCAGAATGCGGGCCAGAATCAAAATGGGCAGGGTGGGTGCAAGGCCGCAAAACAGCGAGCAGACGGTAAACAAGGTCACGCAGGTCATGTAGAAACGCTTGCGGCCAAAGCGGGTAGAAAGCCAGCCGGAGATGGGCAGAACGATGGCGCTCGACACCAGGTAGCTGGTCAGCACCCAGGTAGCTTCCTCCTGGCTGGCGCCCAGCGTTCCCGCTATGTGGGGTAGCGCGACGTTAGCAATGGAGGTGTCCAGTACCTCCATGAATGTCGCCAGGGTAACGGTGAGCGCAATCAACCATGGATTGTGCTTGGGATGCCAGCCTTCCACGGAGGAGTGGTGCACCGGCTTGGCGGCAGGCTTTCGCTGCGGCTGTATTGTCGCTGTGACCAATGCTCGTCCCGAAACTCGCTGGAATGGTTGTCTCGATTGTACGAAGCTTCAAGGCAAGGACAGGCCACAGAAGCGGCGGGAGGCAAGAATGGGTTGCGAGCCGCCGCAGAAGTGCTCGGTTCTCCGTGAGAGCACGCCCCACGGTACGCGGGGCCACCCTGCAATGATTAGTCCACCTGCTGTTTGGCTCTATACCCGTCACGCGTGATCACGTCGTACTTCAACGGGTGATGTTTTTCATCCTGCATTTTCAAAGCCTGCCCTTCGTTGTCCACCAGTTCCACCCTGATCTTCCGATAGCTGCCGTCCTGCTTGGCGTTGGACGGGGTATAGCTGAGTACGTACTGGTTGCGGATGGAATCGTTGATGGAGTGGAAGATGTCGGGCATCTCCCCTGCGAAGCGAGGGAAAAACGACTGGCCGCCGGTCATACGCGCGAAGGTTGACATCTGGTTGTCGGCCTGCAAGTAGTCGATCTCCTTGGGGCCGAACAAACCCGTACGCGCGTTGCCGGTGATTCTTGCCGCTTGTCCTGTCCCGACGCTGAAAATCGTCACGTTGGGAGTCGCCTTGATTTTTGCCAGCACCTTGTCCAGATTGATCTTGCTGAACGAATCGTAGCCCGACCCGATCAGAATTACGTACTTGTGACCCTCAATGCGGCTGAGCCGGTCGAGTGTCGTATAGACCGCGTCGAACATGTCCGTTTCGCTGAAACCAGGGATGACCAAGGTATTCAAGGATTCGTAGACCAGCCGTTTGTCCTGGGTAAAGTCGGTCAGGATCTGGGTCTTAAGGTCATAAGTCATGACCGCGACATAGTCATCCGGCTGCAATTGCTGAGCAAAGGCATAGGCGGCGTTGCGCATGTCGTAGATGAACCGGTAGTTGGTGGAAGCAAACTCGCATAACAGAACCGCCGTGATGGGCGCCTTCGTGCGCTGAAAACCAATCACTTTCTGCGGCACGCCATCTTCATAGACGCGGAAGTTGACCGGCTGCAGATTGGGCACGAACTCGTGCGTTTTCTGCAGGATGACGCCGACATCGAGGGTCACCTCGGGGACATCGACACGCAGCGAAAAATTGGTCAGGCCGGCAGGATTCTTGACCTTCGGCTCGGGTGGCGGTGGGGGCACGTCCGGCTTCTCTGCCTTTTTGGGAATGGCAATCGCGCCATTGTCGGCCCCCGGGCCCCCGGAATCAGGCCCTGACTGATCCGGCTCCTGCTGCTGTTGTTGCTGGGGGGTAGTCGCAGCCGGCGTGCTCTGTGTAGCCTGGCCCTTGGCCGAACCGACCCAGGTCGCAGCGCCCAGCACCAGCGCCAGGCATGCAACGGATAGTTTTTGGCAATTCCACGTCATCTAATTCCTCGTTTGCTACAAAATATAGGTTTAGCACTTTGTAGCCTCTATGCTCCGGCGATGGGAACGTCTAATCTGTAGACGTGTCCACGAGCCGTATATCAACCTGTTTTTCTGTTTTAACCGCAGTTTTTCTCGTTGCGGGCAGCCTGGTTGCCCAGGTCAACCCGGCGACTGCGCCCGCGTCTGCCACCGCAGGAATTTATCCCTTATCCGACGTACACCGTGGCCTCCATGGCGTGGCCTACACGGTTTTTGAAGGCACGCAGCCGGAAGCCATGGATGTGGAAATACTCGGGGTGCTCAAGAACGTCCTCGGCCCCGATCAGGATATGATCCTGGCGCGCCTCCACGGCTCCAAACCAGAGTACACCGGAGTGGTCGCGGGCATGAGCGGCAGTCCCGTATACATAGATGGGAAGTTACTGGGCGCGCTCTCCTACAGGATCGGGCAGTTCAGTAAGGAACCAATTGCGGGCATCACTCCTATAGCCGAGATGTTGGCGGTCGACGGTACCGCGGAACCCGAAGTTCTTCGCGCCGGTAGCGGCCCCATGTGGCAGCCTGACTCCTCTTCCAGCCTGGCAACTGCAACCGGGGACGCCACCGACATCCACCCCATCGAGACCCCACTGATCCTTTCCGGCTTCGCCCCGGAGGCGGTGAAGTTTTTTGAGGACCACGTTTCGATCATGGGACTCACTCCGGTAGCCGGGCTGGGTGGAAGTGCTCCTGACGATGGCAAAGCCGATACATCCCCCCCGCTGCTTCCCGGTTCGGCGGTGAGCGCACTGCTCGTCCGGGGCGATCTCGAGATCGCCGCTACCTGTACCGTGACCTATGTCGATCCCCACCAGGTACTGGCGTGTGGCCACCCCATCACCCGCTATGGCAACGTCTCCATCCCGATGACCAAGGCGGACGTCGTCACTACCCTGGCTTCGCCCTTGAACTCCTTCAAGATCGTCAACACCACCAAGACCATCGGCGCCTTTACCGAGGATCGCTCCTCTGCCATCCGCGGTGTACCGGGCGAGTCGGCGCGCATGATCCCGGTGGCCATCCATACCCACGGCGGCCGCCGCGACCGGACCCTGCATATGGAGGTCATCGACAACCCGGATATCACTCCCGGAGCGATCATGGTTTCGCTTTACGAATCCCTGCTGGAGACCAATAGCTACAGCGAGGAGCTTACTTATGAGCTGCGCGGCACAGTTGCCATCGATGGTTATCCGGTGCTGCATCTGGATTCGCTCATCGCGCCTACCGAGCAGTTGCCCTCGGCTCTGCGGGCGGCGCTGACTGTAGGCCAGCGCTTCCAGACCGTGTACGGCAATTCGGCGCGGGTGCGGAACATCCAGCGCATCGACCTTGACATCGACTCACTTCCGGGCCGGCGCAGCATCCAGTTGGAGCGGGCGCAGGCGACCCAACCGGCTGCTCATCCCGGCGACACCGTGATGGTAGAAGCCACGCTGCGCCCATATCGCGGAGAAATCAAGAACCTCCGCATACCCATTCCCCTGCCGTTGACCCTGAATCCGGGTCCATTGCGGATCCTGGTGAGCGACGGATCCACCCTCGACCGGCTGACCGCCCATTCTTCTTCAACCGAGGGGCCACTGGAATTGACCAGCATTATTCACCAGTTGAACTCAGTGCACCAGGACGACCGCTTGTATGTAACCCTGCTGCTACCCAATGCGCAGGCGGTTGTCGACGGTCGAACCTTGGTATCGATTCCTATCTCGATGGCCAACGTGCTGGAGCCGTTGCGCACGAATCGTGGTATCTCGCTTAACGGCGAATCGGTCGTGCCCGTGACTTCTATCCCGGTGGAAGCCATGCTAAGTGGTATGCAGGTTGTGTCTGTAGAAATCGAATAAGGTAGACTTACGCGGGCCCTGGTTCCTAATTCCACTGCCAAGGGCAAACGCTTTTATGCCTCTCTTTCAAGGATTCGCCGCACATGCGGCTGGCGCTGAGCTACTGCCTTACAAGTACGATCCTGGGGAAATCAAGCCGAATGAGGTGGAGATTGCCATCTCCCATTGCGGTATTTGCCGCAGCGACGTCCATATGGTCGACAACGACTGGAGCATCAGCCAGTATCCTCTTATTCCCGGGCATGAGATTGTGGGCAAAGTCACGATCACCGGAACCGCGGTGCTGGGACTGAATTCCGGCGACCGGGTGGGAGTGGGCTGGCAGGCCAACTCCTGCGGGCACTGTGAGTGGTGCCTGCAGGGTGAGGAAAATCTGTGTGCCGACAGCCAGGGTACTTGCGTGCATCGTCACGGCGGATATGCCGACCGGGTGCGGGTCAACGCACGGTTCGTTGCTCCTATCCCCGACGGCCTGGAGAGTGAGCGGGCCGCCCCTCTGCTCTGCGGTGGAATCACTGTGTACACTCCGATTCGCAGTCATGGAGTCAATCCGGCTTCCCGGGTGGGCATTGTGGGCATTGGTGGGTTAGGCCACATGGCGGTGCAGTTTGCCCACGCTTTTGGAGCGGAAGTTACGGCGTTTTCCACTTCGCCGGCCAAAGAGGCGGACGCGCGGTCGCTGGGCGCCGATAACTTCGTCAACACACGCGAAACCAAGACGCTCAAGAATCTTGCCGGCCACTTCGACTTCATCCTTTCGACCATTGAGGCAGACCAGGATTGGAGCGCCTTTGTCGCGGCACTGCGTCCCCACGGCAAACTGTGCTTTGTCGGTGTCCCGCCGGGGGTACTGGGGTTACCGGTCTTTCCCCTGGTTTCCGGCCAGAAGGTGGTCACTGGCAGTCCGCACGGGAGTCCACTCATGATCCGCGAAATGCTGCGGGTGGCTGAGCGTCATAAGGTCCAGGCCATTACGGAGCGGTTTGCCATGTCCAAGGCAAACGACGCCATGAACAAGGTAAAGAAAAACAAAGTGCGTTATCGAGCTGTGCTGGCGACGTAGGGCTTCGAGAGAGTGCGTGCGAGGACCAGGACTTTACGAATTTAGTCCCTGCGGGACTGAGTCTGGAAATGACGTCCGCGAACACGCTCTGGCAAACCCGCATTTGTGGTGAGAAATGCGGCCTAGTAGACTCGGTTCAGAATGATGCCTCGCGTCGTAACAGCAAGTCTATTGGCTCTGATTATTTACCCACACGTTGTTTCAGCCCAGGGAACCCGTCTCTGGGTTCAATCCCGGTACGAGGAATTTGAAAAAGGCCAACCGGAAAGCATCGCGATTTCCAGCCGCGGATACCTGGAGGCGGGTCCGGTTCTGAAATCGGTGTTGTTGACGCCTTCCACGTATATCTGGGATGTAGCTTCCGATAGCCAGGGCAACGCCTATCTGGCCACCGGCTCGCCGGCAACCGTGCTCAAGGTTACGAGCGCGGGTGTGTCGACTAAATTGTTTTCGACCAAGGAACTCACCGTGCAGGCCGTCCGGGTGGGCCCGGATGGCTCGGTGTACGCGGCAACAGTCCCGGCAGGCAAGGTCTATCGCATCAAGCCTGATCAGTCCGGCCTCGACGAAAGCAGCGCCACCGTAGTGTTTGACTCCGCGGCCATGACCCAAAACGCGAATTCAGCCAAGCGCGGTGATCAGGCTCACTACATCTGGGATCTGGCGTTTGACGCCCAGGGCGCGTTGTATATCGCGACCGGTGGACCGGCTGCGATCTATCGCGTCGACGTGTCCTCGGCCGCCCCTCACGCGGAAATGTTTTTCCAGAGTGATGAGCAGCATATTCGCTGCCTCCTCTTTCAACCCAACGGAGACCTCATTGCAGGCAGCGATGGAGGCGGTCTGGTTTACCGCATCGGTAAGGACCGCAAAGCCCTGGTGATTTTCGACACCCCCAAGCGTGAGGTTACGGCCCTGGCTCAATCCGCGGATGGCCGGTTGTACGTGGCAGCAGTGGGTGAAAAGACCAAGAGCACTTTACCCCCGCTGCCGGTGCAGGGAATCGCGGTGGCCACCGCAACCATTACCATCGTGACCCCGGGCTCGGTTCAGGCTTCCAGCAGTAATGGCCTTATTCCCGATGGCTCTGAAGTGGACGAACTGAGCCCCCAGGGAGCTCCGCGCAAGCTCTGGGCTACCCGCGATGATGTGGTTTATGCCCTGCACTCTACCCCGCAGGGCCTTCTGGCTGCCACCGGCAATCGGGGCCGAATCTATCGTGTTCAGGAGGACGGATCCTTCTGGGACCTGGCGCACGCCGCAACCGGGCAGGCAACGGCGTTTGCCAGTGCTCCCGATGGGCTCTACGTAGCGACCAGCAACACGGGGAGGCTGTACAAGCTGGCAAACCAACCTGCTGCCCAGGGTTCCTACCTGAGCGACGTGCTCGATTCAGGGGTGTTTTCCCGGTTCGGCCGGATGGAAGTGAACGCCGACGGTAGCGCAGGAAGTTACGAGATCTTCGCCCGCTCCGGCAACGTAGAAAATCCCGAGCGAAACTGGAGCGAGTGGCGCAAGATCACCCCGGACGCCGGCTCTTCCGGCCTTCCTTCCGCACGATTTGTTCAGTGGAAAGCGGTCCTCTCTCCAGGGTCTCGGATCGATTCTGTAGGTATCAATTACCTGCCGGTGAACATCGCTCCAGTGGTGGATGAGATTGCCGTCGAGCCGGGAGCGAGAGCGAACCAACCACCCCCACCGAGCGGCCAACCGCAGCAGGTAACCATCAGTCTGCCGTCGGCACAGAACGCTATCAGCTACACCCAGGATCCCTCCTCAGCGCCTTTATCCGCGATCCGCGACCGCACTGCCGTGACGGTGCGCTGGTCGGCGCACGACGACAATGGCGACGATCTGGTTTTCGATGTTTACGTTCGCGGCGACGGGGAAAAGAACTGGCGCCTGCTCCGGTCACGGGTGAGCGAACGTTTCTATTCCTTCGACTCCATCCGCATCCCTGACGGTGGTTATCGCATACGGGTAGTGGCCAGCGATGCTCCCGCGCATGTTTTGGGGGATGCGCTCGCGGGTGAGCGGGAGAGCGATCACTTCATCATCGATACCACTCCACCGGTGCTGACCGGCCTCGAGGGAAATCTGCAATCCGGCGTGCTGCATGGCCGCTTCGTCGCGACCGATGCTACTTCGCCGATTGCCCGCGCAGAGTATTCACTCGATGCCGGCCGATGGCAGGTTCTCGAGCCGGTAGGAAAGCTCTCTGACTCCCTGAGCGAGCACTACGACTTCAGCATCCCGCTCGCGTCGATTCCCGTGCGGCCCACTCCAGACGAGCCGGAGGGATCTCCGCCGCCGGTTACCGATCCGCGAGAGCATATCCTTACCGTTCGCGTTTATGACCGGTACGACAACGTGAGCGCGGCCAAGACCGTACTCCACTAGGCCCGATGCGCTTCGAACTTTTTGTCGCCGTGCGCTACCTGCGGGCGAAGCGCCGCCAGGCGGTGGTGGGCGTGATTACCGTGATCTCCATTGTCGGTGTGGCGGCGGGTGTCGCTTCTCTGATCATTGCCCTGGCGATTACCAATGGCATGCGCCGTGATTTGCAGGACCGGTTGCTGGGCTCCACGGCTCACGTGCAGTTGATGCGGGTTTCGAGCGATGGCATCCGCGACTGGCGTTCACTGACTGCGCGGTTGCAGCAGTTGCCCCACGTCAAGGCGGCTGCGCCAGGGCTTTATGAGCAGGTCCTCATCTCGCGCGGCGCGCGTTCCGGTGGCGCGCTGATTGAGGGCATCATCCCGCAACAGGAACGCCGCGTCAGCGATCTGCTCTCTAACGTGACCCTGGGCAGCGCTGCCGCGCTCGATCCACAACCAAAGGGCAACGATGATCACGGGCCGCCGCCCATCGTGATCGGGCACGACCTGGCGGACACCATCGATGCCAAGGTGGGCGATACAGTATTGATCACCAGCCCGCAAGGGGAACTCACGCCGCTTGGGCTCGTACCGAAATTCCAGTATTTTCGCGTCGCCGGCATCTTTCATACCGGCTTTTACCAATACGACTCGACCATGGCGTTCACCAGCCTTGCGGATGCGCAACGCCTCTTTGGCGAACCCGACGTAGTGTCAATCATTTCTTTCAAGGTGGACGATCTCAATCGCGCCGACCAGATCGGACGCACCATCGAGCAGGCCGCGGGACCGGGATTTCTGACCACAAATTGGATGGAACAGAACCGTCCCCTCTTC
>JBAVQC010000048.1:0-18134 GCA_049693715.1 Acidobacteriaceae bacterium
CCCAGCCCTTCCGGGCTGGGCTGACGTTTGGCCCCGGCCCTCCGGGCCTGTTTTCAGTTCTGTGATTTGCTTTCGCGCTTTCACACACCTCTAAAGTCACCGAATGGATAACCTCACCCATGCAGGCTGAACAAGTCATACACCGCTGCCGTCACCTGGGGCAATTCAGTGAAGAGCCGGGCCAGATCAAACGCACTTTCCTCTCCCCGGCCATGCGCGATTGCATGCGGGAAGTCCAGGGATGGATGGAAGCGGCAGGTATGCAGGTGAAAATCGACGCAGCCGGCAATCTCCGCGGCCGCCATGCCGGCATCTCGGATACAACCCTGATGATTGGCTCACATCTGGACACAGTGCCCAATAGCGGAGCGTTTGACGGAGTGCTGGGCGTGATGCTGGGACTGGCCCTGGTCGAGTCCCTGGACGGAGAAAAGCTCCCCTTTTCCATCGAGTTGGCCGCCTTCTCTGAGGAAGAGGGAGTGCGTTTCCACCTCCCCTTCATCGGCAGCCGCGCCTTGGTAGGGCGCGTAGATCCTGATTTCCTGGCGACCCAGGATGGAGACGGAATTTCCATCGCCCAGGCATTAACGTCTTTCGGACTCGATCCGTTCAAGATAAGAGATTGCGAGGTGGGCGACGATGTTGCCGGCTTCCTCGAGTTCCACATCGAGCAGGGCATCCTGCTGGAGAGCGAAGACCTGTCCCTCGGCGTAGTCCACGCCATCGTTGGACAAACCCGCGCGGAGATAATCTTTACCGGCCGCGCACGCCACGCCGGCACGACTCCGATGCGGTTGCGCAACGATGCCGTGGCGGGCGCGGCGGAGTGGGTAGTCGCAGTGGAGCGCCTGGCTCTTGACACTCCAGGCCTGGTAGCCACCGTCGGCGATCTGCGCACCCACCCAGGAGCCGGGAACGTAGTCGCCGGTCAATTGCGCGCCAGCCTCGATGTGCGGCACGAAGACGACTCCATTCGTCACCAGGCTGTTCGAACCTTGCTTGCCCAGGCGGAGTCGATCGCCATGCACCGCGGCCTCACCGTTGCCAGTAAAATGCTGATGGACCAGCCCGCCGTCCCCATGGATAACCACTTATGTGACCTGGCTGCGCAGGCAATTCGTGAAACCGGGATCGAACCGCTCTCCATGGTCAGCGGCGCCGGCCATGACGCCATGATTCTGGCCAAGCGCGTTCCCACGACGATGATTTTTCTACGCAGCCCCGGAGGCATCAGCCATCATCCCGAGGAGTCGGTTCGTCCCCAGGATGTGCAGAACGCGCTGGCGGCCGGACGTGCCTTCCTGCGCCTCATGACTAAAGTAGTAAGTAAGGAACAGAGTGTATAACCTCGGACACACGCGCAGCGATCGCCAACCCACCCACCTGTTGCAGACGCCGGATACCTTTATCGGCATGCCTCTTCCAGGCTTCGATTCTGTAACCGTTATTGTGCACACGGCGCCCGCCATCGGAGCCGCCTTCACCCAATACACCGCCGAGTTCGAGCCCGGGGGCTCCCTGGGACCAGCGCATGGGCAGCGTTTTCTTTATGTGTTGGAAGGCAACGTATCGGTAGCGCTCGGCGGCCAGACGCGGCAGCTGGGCCCGGGCGAATTTGCCCATGTGCCCGCCAACCAACAACACGCCGTGAAGTCGTCAGCCAAAGCCCGCGTCGCTGTGATCGAGAAGCCGGCGATCGCGCTGATGAACGATGCCCCTGCCGTCGCAATTTTTGGCGATGAAGCCAAAGTTGTGTCGCAGCCCCTGGGCGGCGATGAAGCGCTCCAGGTAAAGCAGTTGCTGCCCACTGTGCCCGGCCTGGACTACGCCGTAAACACCATGCGTTATGAACCCGGCGCCACACTCGCCCTGGTCGAGATTCATGTGATGGAGCACGGCCTGCTGATGCTCGAAGGCGGCGGCATCTACCGTCTCGGAAACAACTGGTACCCGGTCCAGGCGGGAGATTTTATCTGGATGGCGCCCTACTGCCCGCAGTGGTTCGGCGCCCTGGGCAAAACCGCGGCCAAGTACCTGATTTACAAAGACTGGAATCGTCACCCGCTTCCCGGAAGGTAATGCATGCAAATCAATCGCGACCGCCTGGTTGCCGATCTCGAGACCCTGGCCTCGCTCTCCGACGACACACCTCCCGGCATTTCTCGCCTGGTCTTTGCCGACGCGGATCAGAGGTCACGGGTATGGCTCAAGTCACAATGCAGCGATGCTGGCCTGGCCGTGCGCGAAGACGCCGTAGGCAACATGTTCGCTCGCTGGGTGGGCGCACGGCCCCAGCTCCCCGCCATCGGCACCGGCTCTCATATCGACGCCATCCCTCACTCCGGCAAATTCGACGGAACGGTCGGCGTGCTGGGCGGTCTCGAGGCCATTCGCGCTTTGCAGCAGAGCGGCTTTCAGCCGCAGCGATCGATCGAGCTCCTGCTCTTCACCTCGGAAGAACCAACGCGTTTCGGACTGGGCTGCCTGGGTAGCCGTATGCTGAGTGGCGGCCTGAACAGCGACGCGGATACGCGCCTGAAGGATGCGGAGGGCGCCACCCTGGCGCAACTGCGCGCTGCAGCCGGCTTCCAGGGTTCGCTCGACCAGGTGCGCCTGCCAGATGGCTACTATGCCGCGTTCGTCGAGCTGCATATCGAGCAGGGTCCACTGCTGGAAAAGGAAGGCTTGCCGGTGGGCATTGTGACCAGCATCGCCGCGCCCGCTGCGTTGCGCATTTCGATAGAGGGAGAGGGAGGCCATGCGGGCGGCGTGCTGATGCCCGACCGCAAAGACGCCTTTTGTGCCGCGGCGGAGATCGTGCTCGCGGTCGAAGAACGAGCGCGCGCCACCGGCTCGATCGACACCTGCGGCACCGTAGGCAAGTGCCAGATTTACCCGGGTGCGGTAAACAGCATTCCCAGCCGCGTGGAGATGGATGTGGACATTCGCGACACCGATGAGCAACGCAGGAATCGCGTGCTCCGCGAGATCGAGCAGGCATGCGTCCAGGTGGCGGCCAGGCGAAGGTTGCAGGTGAGAGCTACCCCGATCAATGCCGATTCCCCGGCCACCTGCTCTCCCCACGTCATCAACGCGTTGGTCGAGGCTGCGGAGGAAAACGGACTGCCGTACAAAAAAATGGTCAGCCGCGCCTATCACGACTCGTTATTCATGGCGCGCATCGCGCCGGTAGGGATGGTTTTCATCCCGTGCCGTGGTGGAGTCAGTCATCGGCCGGACGAATATTCGGCGCCGCAGGAAATCGAAACCGGGGTCAAGGTGCTGGCCTCCACATTGGCCAGGTTGTCACAGGTATAGAGACGAAACTACGCCTGGCCTTCGACATCAGGCATGACAAGGTAAAGCAGCGTAATGCCGGCGATGGCAAACATGTGATCGGCGCCGGACTCGCCGCTCCATTCCTTCGACTGCCACATCAGGAACCACTCATTGCCAACGGTGAGAAACGCCGAGAGCCACATCACCAGGCTGAGCGTCAGCGCCACCACTCCCAGCTTCTTGGCCGCATTGAAGACCGCAGCGCTCGAGTGCAAGTTGCGTATGAGGCGAAAGCCTGCCCACCACAAGAGAACCCCGGTCACAATTTCCCAGCAGACGATGCTCGCGAAGAACATGAAAGGCACCGCAGGCGCATGGATGGCGCGCCACATGCCATTGTTTCCCGGAAAGGTCGTGTCCATCAACAGAACGTGGCGCACGAACGTCAGGTTGGAGTTGTAGTCGTTGGTATTGTTAAACACCACCAGGGTGTAATAGAAACCAAGCGCAAACAACATCAGCGCCTTCGAGACACGAATCGTCATTTACGGTCCTCCAGCGGCAAAAGTAGAAAAGTAGGCCCGAAGAGCGGCAATCGTTTGGTCGTCGTACTCGGGGCTGGCGGCCATCCTGCTGGATGGATTCACCGCCTGCGGATTGCGTACATACCTGGCGAAGAACTCCGCATTGCCTTTGGCTAAGGCGCCGATCACTGGCCAGGGTACCGAAGCCATGTGGCCGCCCTCAGCCCCCATGTTGTGACAGCGATAGCAATTCTGTTGCGCGATCTTGTATCCCTGCATGACCGGCGAATCAGCGGCGTAAGAGCCATGCGGAGCAATAGGGCCAAACACCTCGCGCTCGTTGCGGAAGTCTAACCGGACGACCTGAAAAGGAATCTGCGCCTCGTCGCTGTGGGAAAGCACTTTGAACGATGGAGTAAAGCCGGGGTTAGCAATCACGTAAGGTCCCAGCGCCATGTTGCCTTCATGGGTCTTCGGCCAGCCCTGCTGCGCCTCGCCGTTCACCGTCAACACCAGGACGGGATGGTGTGCGGAGAGATAAGCGGCGGGATAGTTGCTGCGGTATCCGTCTGCGGCAATGGCCACCACCATATCCGCATCCGAACCCAGCGCCCGTTTCAGCTCCTCGAGAGGAACGCCACTCACCTGCGCGGGAGTAGCAAAATTAGAGTCATCCGAAGTGGTGAATTTCGCCTGGGGCAGACGGAGCAGGTCCTGATAGGAGACAAATTGGGACTCACCGACCTGGAGATCAGTCGGAGCCTGTCGTGCCGCGTGCAGGAGTGGACTGCGCGTTTGCGCGGCAAGCAACAACGTACCCGCAACAATAAGAGCGGCAACCACTCGTTTCATTGGCTCATACTAACCTGCATCTCCGCAACAATCACCCAAAACTGATATAGATTACGAACACATGAGTGCTGAGAAACGCCTAACAGAACTTGGTCTTACCCTCCCGGAGCCCCCCGCCCCAGGCGGCAACTACGTGTCCGCGAAAACCGTCGGCAACCTCGTCTATCTCTCAGGAGTCATCTCCACCGGCACAACCGGAATCATCACCGGGACCGCCGGCGCCGATCGAACCATCACAGACGGCTACGCCGCAGCGCGAGCCTGTGCCTTAACCCAACTCGCCGTCCTGAAGCGCGCATTAGGTTCCCTGGACAAAGTCCGCGAAGTCATCAGCGTAAACGGCTACGTAAACGCGATCGCCGGCTTTCCCGACTCCCCGGCAATCATCAACGGGGCGTCCGATCTCCTCATAGCCGTATTCGAAGACCAAGGGCGCCACGTACGCGCCGCCGTTGGCGTGAGCGCACTACCACGCAACGCCCTGGTTGAGCTGCAAATGGTCGTAGCGATATAACAAACCCATGGCCGAACATCGGTTAACTGCAGAGCCTACCCATTCCCGTTGGAACCGCGCCATCGAACCGCGCCTGACGATCTCCTCTGGAGACACCGTGCACATGAGCTGTCTCGACGCCAGCGGCGGCCAGGTAAAGCCAGGAGCGAGCGTCGAGGATTTTCTAGCCATCGACCGAAACAAGATTCACGCGCTCACTGGTCCCATCCGCATCGAAGGAGCTGAGCCCGGCGACGTGCTCGAAATTCAAGTGCTGCAAGTGGAACACCGTGGATGGGGTTGGACCAGCGTGATCCCCGGCCTCGGTTTTTTAAAAGATCGATTCCGTGAGCCCTATCTCTTTCACTGGGCGCTCGACCCCGAGATAAGCCGTTCGCTTGGATTCGCCATCGTCCCGCTACGCCCTTTCTGCGGAGTAATGGGCGTTGCTCCGGCCGGGGACGGCGAATTCCGTACCCGCCCGCCTGGCCCCTTTGGCGGCAACATGGACGTACGCGAGCTCTGTGCCGGCGCTACGCTCTATCTTCCCGTATTCAACTCAGGCGCCTTGTTCTCTGCAGGGGACGCGCACGCCGCACAGGGTGATGGGGAAGTCTGCATCAACGGCATCGAGTGCCCCGCGGAAGTCTCTCTGCGCTTCTGGGTGCACCGCCATCAACCGCTCTCCGGCCCCTTGCTCGAATCAGCGGAGTCGCGCTCTCCGGACGCGCCCGCGGACGCGTGGATCGTGGTCGAGTCGGACCCCGATGCAATCCAGGCAGCCCGCAGGGCAACCGAACGCATGATCGATCTCCTGATCGCACGGTGGTCCTTCACCCCGATTCACGCATACCTGCTGTGCAGCGTGGCCATGAAGCTGCGCATCAACCAGGTGGTGAATGAGCCCATGATCACGGTAAGCGCGGCCATGCCCAAATGCGTGCTGCCCACCAGGAAAATGTTCTAACCGCCATGCTCATCAACGACCCCGCCACCGTCGCCGAGTTGCGCGAACTGTATCCTCGCTACGAAGAAGCGCTCGTCTTCAACGATGTAGAAACCCTGATGAGCCTGTTCTGGGCCTCACCCTACGTGGCGCGCTTTGGCCCCGCCGAGACTCTATATGGCATCAGCGAGATTGAAGCCTTTCGGAGAGGGCGTTCCCCGGCTAACCTGGCGCGCACCATCAAGCGGCTCGAGATCGTCACCTTCGGTAAGGACTTCGCCAGCATCACCGTAGCCTTCGAGCGCGACGTCGAGGGCAAACTCACTCGCGGCCGGCAGAGCCAGACATGGGCCCGCCTTCCCGAAGGATGGCGGATTGTCTTCGCCCACGTGTCGCTACTGCCCTGATCGGGCGTCCTGAAGCGCTGCAACTTTCCACATGCCTTCTATTAGGCGCAATTTTGCTTGGCTCCATACGGACATTTGTTCTATCCTCACATCACACCGCTCGAGCTCACCAAGGTTTGCTGTTTGGGCTGTCACCTCGTCGTGACCTTTCTGGTTGCACCGACCCTGTTGTCGCTTAACTAAAAATAGAGTCCGGTCACAGCTTCTCTCTCTCGCGAGGCATAGCCAAGATGTATCTATTTTCCAGAAGGTTTCTTTCGTCGTTAGCCGTGCTGTTTTCAGTCGTCCTGTTGCAGCCACAGGCAATGCATGCACAACAAACCCTGGGTGGTATCACCGGGACGGTGATCGATCCTGCGGGAAGCGCCGTTCCCAATGCCGAGATCAAGGCCACATCGGAAGAAACAAAGCTGGAACGCACCACACGCAGTAACGCGGAAGGTGTCTATAACCTGAACGATCTGCCCTTGGGCAAATTCACGGTCACCTTTACCAAGGATGGTTTCACTTCCGAGCGGTATCCCGGCATCCTGGTGCAGGCCAACCGCACGGTGTCGCTCCAGGCTCAGCTCAAAGTGGGCACGGTCGCAGACTCGGTGGAGGTCGATGTGAATCCGTTGCTCAATGCCGTCGACACGACCAACGGGTATGTGCTCGATAGAGCGCAGATCGAAGCTATTCCGCTGCCGACCGGCAGCTTTACCGGCGTGGCCATCCTAACCCCTGGCGTCAACGCCGAACTACCTGGCGGCACAGGCGTCAACTCAGGCTTGGGCAACGCGCCCATCTGGGCTAACGGCCAGCGCGATACCGCCAACAGTTTCCTGCTCAACGGCGTCGACGGCAGCAACCTGTTCAACGGCAAGAGCACCAGTCAGGTCGCCTCATCGCGCGTGGGCCCCAGCACGGGCGTCGGCAACACCGGCGGCGGCGGAGTCATTCAGTCCAGCGCCTCGGTCTATCTCTCCATCGGTAATGCGCTGCCTTCACCGGCTCCTGAGACCATCCAGGAGGTCCGCGTCAACGCATCCATGTACGACGCGCAACAGGGCGCGACCAGCGGCGCCCACATCGACCTGAGCACCACCTCCGGCACCAACAATTATCACGGATCCCTCTATCTGCACCGGGCCACCAACTGGCTCAATGCCGCACCCTTCTTCTTCAATCAGGACAACGCCGTCCCGGCGGCTGACAAGGTTCCGCAGTTGCACCGTTACACCCTCGGGGGAGTCATCGGCGGCCCGATCATCAAAGACAAACTGTTCGGCTACCTCGCCTATCAACACCTGCACGTCAGCGATGCGGAGATCGGTGACTCCTTTCTCGACGTGCCTGTCGGCCTGACAGACGATCGCAGCCCGCAGGCGTTGGCAGCCTTAAGTGGTGGAGCGGTTACGGGCGCCGTCGATCCCGTCGCGCTTGCCCTGTTCAATTCACCCTCGCTCAAGGGTGAGCCCGGCAAATGGCTGATCCCCAACGCCATTCCGGGGATCACATTGCAGCCCGGCGAAGTTTTTAACGCCTTCATACCAGGAACCGCAACCTTTATCGGCGACCAGGCGGTCGCCAACCTCGACTACAACGCCACCAGCAAAGACACGCTGGCCCTGAAATACTACTATCAGCACGACCCGACCGATGCTCCTTACGCCTACTCCAATGTGCCCGGCTTCACCCAAAAACTGGACGCCGGCGCACAAGTCTTTTCCGTGAACAACACCTACCTCATCGGATCCAGTCTCAGCACCCAGCAAACTCTGGGCTTCTTGCGGGAAAAGCTTTACAACACCAACGATCAGCCCTTTGGGCCTTCGAACATCCCCGGGGGCAGCTACCCGAGCGCCTCTATTGACACGTTCGGCTCAAACTACTTCCCTGGAGTTTCCATCATCCATGTACTGGGCGACAGCAAGATCCCCGGCATCGGCGACTCGCTGAATATCGGTGCCGGCGCCACCAGCCAAGGTTCGTTGACCGGCGTCTTTCAGAATCGCCTTATGCCCTCTGGAAACGCCATCTGGGTCAAGGGAAAACACAGCATCGGGTTCGGTAGCGCCTACAGTTTCACCCAGCTCAACATCCGCGATCGCCGCCCAGGAACAGGCACAGTCGCCAGCAACGACTTTGGCCAGTTCTTGAACGGACTGGTGACCCCCAACGACAGTTACAATGTCACCACTTTTCTGCAAGGCAACGCCAACCGCTATTACCGGGCCAACCAGCTTGGCCTCTATCTGCAAGACAAGTTCCAGATCAAGCCTAACCTGACCATCACCGCCGGCCTCCGCTACGACTGGGACGCCGGACTGACGGAAAAGAATGGCAACATCTTCAACTTCGACCCTTCGCTTTACTCCTACGCCTCGGCCACCGGCCCCCTGCCAGGCGGGGAAACGGCGGGATCCCTGGGGCCGACCCAGAGCGGCTTTATCATCGCCGGCAACAACAAGAATGGAACCCAAGGCATAAGCAACACAACGCTGACCGGGCGGCAGTGGGGCTTTGCTCCACGTCTCGGTGCGGCGTGGAGCCCTACCCGGTTCAACAACAAAGTCGTTATCCGCAGCGGTTTGGGCCTCTACTATGACCGGGGTGAGCTCTTCAGTTACTTCTCGCCTGGCTTTGCCATCGGCCTGGTGACAGGCGGACCCTTCGGCGTGGTGCAACAGGTTCCCTTCGTGACTGCCCAGACCTGCCCCACGGCAACCTTCCAATACGGCTATATCCCCACCTGCGGCGGCGGCACTTCCGGTTCGTTGGAGTTCCCATACACCAATGTGCAAAGTGCAGCGCCGACCAATCCGAATGCGTCCGATTTCGCGGCCTACCTGCCAAATGCGACTTCGATCATCAACGGAGCTCAACCGATTTCTCTTGGCGTCTACGACCGCAAGAATACGTTGCCTTACTCGATTAACTACACTCTCGATGTGCAGTGGCAGCCGCGCAATGACCTGGCCTTTGACTTCGGCTATGTCGGCAACCTGGGCCGTCACCAGGTAATCCCGGTTCCCTTCAACCAGCCCAACATCGCGTCACCCACGTCTCAAGTCCACTCGCAGAACTACTCCTACGGTTACACGCCCACCAATCCTGACGGCAGCTTCCTTACCCTGGGGGACGGTTCGACAGCGTTGCTCAACTTTGAAGGCGGCAACATCGACCTCCGTGTTCCCTACATCGGATATGCGGCCGAGTCCATCAGCTACAAGGCAGCCGGCGTTTCGGCTTACAACGCCCTGCAGGTGCACGTGGAGAAGCGCATGAGCCATGGCATCCAGGTAGGCGCCTCCTATACCTACTCCCATGCCCTGGACGAGCAAAGCGCGCTGGGGCTGTTTTACAACGGCAACAACCCGCTCAATCTCCGTGACGGTTACGCTTCTTCCGACTATGACCGCACCCATGTGCTCAACTTCAACTACGTCTACAAGCTGCCTGACTTCTACGGCAAATCCACCCTGACGGGCCGGCTTACGGATGGGTGGTCGCTGGTCGGCCTGACCGTTCTGCAGAGTGGACAGCCCTTCAGTGTGGTCGACTTTAGCGGCGCCGTCGGCAGCCTCTACTACAGCGTCTACGACGGCATCACCAATCCCATCGTGCCTCTGAACTATGCCGCTTGTTCGCCCAAGAAGGCGCAAACGGGACACTCCGGAGCTTTTGGGACCAGTCATGCCCCCGCTCTCAACCCCGCATGCTTCACCGTTCCTCTGGTCACTTCCTCCAGCCCTCTGGCATCGGCTATACCTGCGGGCGATACCGTCGAGACGAGCTTCACGACGGGTCAGCGAAATATCTTCCGCCAGTCTCCTCAGAAGCGGGCGGATATCTCGCTGGTTAAAATGACCAGTCTCACCGAACATTACAACCTCAAGTACACCTTCGATGTCTATAACCTGACCAACACCACAAGTTTCGACATCCCCGGCAATGAGGTCTTTCAAAATCAGAACTTCAATCAATTCCCGGCGGTGGGCCAGACCGCCGTAGCCACCGGGTGCGACGCTAACGGGAACCAAACCAACGAAAGCTTCTATAACTGCCCAGCCGGCCTTGGGTTTGTCACCCATACCATTGGCGCTCCGCGGCAGATACAGATGTCGCTGCAGCTCACGTTCTAGCACCACCCGAACCACAGGGAAGAAGCCGGATGGCGTAGTTAGGCATCCGGCTTTTTGTTGTTCGGGATTGGACAATGACTGCCCCCTGCCGATGTCCTCAGGCCCCCCCGCTCCTCCCCCTGATTTCGGTCTGCGTCGAGCGAAAATGACCTGCCCGCTGAAATTCGTTAGGTACTAAGGTTATCTCCGTCGGAGAGTACTCAACGGTACTCAAAGGTAGTAGTAAGTTTCGGCAGAATCAGTATGCTCGAAGACAAGCAGCTATTCCCAATCCCAACCCTCGCACTTTCAGTGCGATGAGCTGGAACGCGGAAATCGCTGTTCGGTTTTCCTTCGCAGGACAACCCACTCTTCAGGTCCCTCCTGCTTTTGGCGACAAGCCATGCTTTGAAGTAGTTCCTGCCTTGTTTTCCCGGCTGTTTTGGACAGCTTCAGCTGCGCTTGGGCCTGCCTGCGCCCAGGTTTCGTTCACTCGGGCATCTGCCCTTCACCACTGCATAGGGCGGCTCACCGATACAGAAAAGAGGTGGCAATGTCTCTGACTTTTTCCGACGTGTTTGCGATTCAGGCGGCGATTGACGCCTATGAGATGAAATTCCCCGACAGGCCGACGCCTTCGCCCGAGGATGCACTTGCGTGGCGGGCCGGCGGCCGCGGACGGAAGCTACGATCGGGCTTGGTGCTCCACGACGCGATGCAGGAGATTCGCCTGCTCGGAAGAAGCGCCGCAGTAGCTGTGAGGATGCAGTTTCGCGTCGTACGGTCGGCCAAGACCGGACTGCTCGACTTCTATTACCGTATCTTCACCGGAGCTACCCCGCTCAGCGCTCCAACCCATATGGCCTTTCTCTGGTCTCCGCCACCCGCCAACATCGAGGTGACGCTCGCGGACGTTCGCTCCGAAGGAGTGGCCACGACCGCGCCCGACGACTTCGTCTACGGACCGGCCCTGAACACGTACAGCTTTACCTTCAGCAAAGGCGTTCCGGCAAACGCAAGCACCGGGTTCTTTTTCGTATCCACCAATGCCCGGGCTTTCGCAGCTCGTGGTGGAGAACTTGGAGGCGCTTACCTGCCCGGAACCACAGCCATCCTGAAGGTTCCGGGCCCAATAAGCTGAACCTCGCGCTGCCCGGTGGGGGCGCCGCTCGGCGTCCCCTTGGTGCAGAGCATCTTTCCGCACGCCTGCAAAGGCAGTACCCTTCAAAACATTGGTTTCTCAGCAGCCTGTTCAAGCGCAAAGGGTCCATACCTCATCAACCTTTCAGATGACGCGCGGGGCCGCGCGGGTTAGTATTCTGGCTTAAAGGCTGATGCGGGACGAAAGAGAGCAGATCGACGTAACGGTCATTGGGGGCGGCATCGCCGGGATGGCGGCCTCGATTCATCTGGCCGAAGCCGGCTTGAGGGTTTTATGTATCGAGGCGGATCCGGTCGATGGCGATCCAGTCGGGGAGTCGTTGGACTGGTCGGCGCCCGAGCTGCTGAGAAGGCTCGGGCTGACCAAGGAGCGTCTCCTCGAGGAAGGCATCGCAACCTACAAACGGCACGTTGTTTTGAAACTCAGGGACGGATCGCACCAGCAATATGTCCCGGGCGAGTGGCTGGGGAAGCCGCCATACAACGTTGATCTCCGCACCCTGCACGTCGATCGCACCCAGCTCAACCAGGCGCTTCGTGAGATCGTTCTCGGCAAGGGAATCAGGTTGGTCAGCGACAGAGTCGTACACATCGAGACCATCGGACGGTTCGTCAAAGCCGTCGTGACCGCCGGCGGGGACCGGTTTGTGTCTCCATGGTTTCTGGACGCCTCCGGGTCGGGAGCCACCCTATTTCCGCGGATATTCAAGTTGCCCGTATATGAGTACGGTCCGCACAAGGTGGCCATGTGGGACTATTTCACGGTTCCCGAATCGATCGACGGAACCACTCTCCACGCCGATGGCGCCGGACCGCGATATATGGAGTGGGTTTGGCAGATACCGATTCATCCTCGGACGATCAGCGTGGGCTACGTGTGTCCTGGTGAGGCGGTCAAAGTAAAGCGGCAACAGGGGATGAGTATTCAAGACATCTTCGCTGCGCAACTCCAGCAATTCCCAGATCTCGAGAACCTATACCGCGAGCCGGCGAAGAAGCCGCCCCGGACCACATCGTTTCGTTGCCGTGTTTTCGCCCGGACAGCCGGGCCCAACTGGCTGGTGGCCGGCGAAGCCGCGGCCATGGTGGATCCAATGACTTCGAACGGTGTTACGGCTGCGCTGAGACAGGCGGAAGAGGCGTCCGGGTTGATTATTCGCTTCCGCAAGCGGAGGAGTATTCCGCGTCTCTCCGCATCCATGTATAGCCAGCGCGTGTTGAGTCTGGCGAGGTTTTTCAATAGCGCGATTGAGGATGTGCTCTACGATTGGCCGATCAGAAACCAGATTGGCCCCTTCCATGCCGGCGATCTGTATACCGTCCCCGCCTGGAGCATCAACGTCATCTACTCACGATCGCGTCCGCAGGGCTTCGTTTCGACGACCCTATTCTGCCTGCTGCTCGCGTCGCTGAGGTATTCGCTTAGGGCTTTCCACTGGTTTTGCAGCCGAAGGGTCTCACCTCCGGCGATCTCACCCGTTTGATCACTGAGGAAGAGACTGTCGAACGAAGGGCACGGGTTCAGCCTTGCCGTAAATGAACTGCGCTTGACGGCTTCGTGACATTCTACGGGTTCGCTTCGCCCGACGCGGCGGGGTCGTAGTATTCGCGCCAGGAGGCAATCTTCCCGTTTATTAGATCGACGATGATAGCGTCGTGCGAAACGCCGCGCTTCCCGTCTTTTTTTCGCGTGATCGCCCAATCCCACTCAATGGCTAACTTCTTGCCGTCGGGTGAGGCAAAGACATTTCTTATGGTGACATGCAGATCGCCGAAGTCTTTGAAATAGTCCTTCATGGATGCCGGCATCTGGGGGGCGGCCGTGTTCCCTTCAGGGGACATCAATACGGCTGTGGGCAGCCAGTCGGACGCCCCCAGGGTAAAGTCCTGTTTCTCCCAGGCGCGCGCTTGACGCTCTACCAGTTGGCGGGCAGCGACTTGCTGGGCTACCCCGAATGCGGATGTGAGCAGCAGGATGGCTAACAAGAAGTACTTGGTTGGCTTCAATTCGTTCCCTCTGTGGTTAGCGGCTGATCGTGACCGGCAGGTGCTCCGGGGCGGCGGCGGCAAACTTCTTTTGTAGCTCCTCGGCATGGTGGAAGTGTTCGCCTTGCACGTGACGCGCGGGCAGGTGGAATACCAGCGATGACTCGGCAAAAGGGTAAGGGGCGAGGCGGAAGTGGCGCTCGCCGAGCCGCTCGACCGCGATTCGACTTTCTCCGCCCCCGCTCAGGGGTAGAGCGTGCAGTAGATCGCCGGGTTGCGGATAGTCGACACAGCTGAGCAGGGAGAGGTTGTCGCAGGCTTGCAGAAGGCGAAAGTGATTCTCGATCCGGGACGGGGCGATTTCATCCGGCGCCAGCTGTTTGTCCGCGGCCATACGGGCTCGCAGTTCCTGCTGGAACTCCAATTGCCTGGCCAGAAAAGCGTCGAGCAAGGGGAGCTGTTCCGGTTGCATGGTGGTGCGATCGGCGCGGGCTGTCAACAGATTGTAGGTGTGCAGGGAGACCAGCAACGCCGCATAGGGATCGTGACCGGCTACCATGCGGACCGCACGATCGCGTACGGCGAGATAGTCGGCCAGGTCGATTTCTTCAAAGGCGGAATACTTACCGACCAGCTCGACGGAAAAGGCGCTGGGTTTTCCCTGGCGGGTGATTTGCGGGTGTTGATCGCGGGCGGCCCAGCCATCGTCGTGGGCATGAACCCCTCGCAACACCCGCGCACGCGGCTCGGGCGCCTGGAACCGTGCGTTGCCCCACTTTTCGGCAAAGGCGCCCGCCAGGTGCGCATGATCCACGTGGGTGACCAACCACCAACCGGTTTCCGATTGCAAACGAAGCATCGTGCCTCCCCGTAACGTAATTTTTCCAGCCTGCAAAAAATCCTAAAGTCCGCTTATTCATCCGTCATGGTGCGGGCAGATTCATGCCAGTTGTGCAGGAAATACCACTCCAGAAACATGACCAGAAAAAAGAACGCAAAACCAAGCACGGTCGCGGCCAGGACCAGGGCGAAGAGGTAATCCGTTTGCAGTTGGGCGCTGGCGTAGACGATAGAGTAGCCCAGGCCTCCCTCTCCTACTCTGCTGGAACCGGCAAAAAGTTCCCCCGTGATGGCGCCGATGACCGAAATACCGGCCGCAATGCGGATGCCGACAAAGAGCGAAGGCACGGCGTGGGGAAGACGAAGCCGGGTGAGGATCTGTAACCGCGACGCGTTGTGCATGAGGAAGAGATGGATGAGATTCGGCTCCACGCTGATCAACCCTTGGGTGGTGTTGGCAATAATCGGCGCCAGGCAAATGAGGAAGGCCACCAGCGTGACCGACGCGGTGCCTGGCCCGACCCACATGAGGACGAGCGGAGTCACGGCCACAATCGGCACTGTCTGCAACAGGATGGTGTAGGGATAGAGCATGCGCCGTATCCAGCGGGATTGGGCAAAGATGAGCGCGATCAGCACCCCTACCACGATGCTGGCAGCAAGGCCGCCCGCAGCCTCCTCAGACGTAATGGCCAGCGAGCTCATCAGCGAGGGAAAACGACCGATCACTGCCCTGCCCACGGCCAATGGCGGGGGAAGCATATAGGGCGGCACATGCAGGGCCAGGTCAAGCCCTTGCCAGAGCAGGAGGAGAGCGGCGAAGACGGCCGCCGCGTTGAGGAGAGTGACGAAGTACTTCTTCATGCAGCATGCACCCCGCGCAGCGCTCGCGAGACTTCGGTCACCAGGGATTCGAATTGCGGACTCTCCCGCGTCACGCTGCTGCGGGGAAACGGGAGAGGAATCGGTATCTCTTGTGCGATGCGGCCAGGCGATGGCGCCAGTACGATCACGCGGGTGGAAAGAAATACGGCTTCGGCCACCGAATGGGTTACGAATATAGCAGTCCAGTTCTGTTCCGCTCGCAGGCGAAGTAATTCCTCGTTCAGACGATCGCGCGTCATCTCGTCGAGCGCGCCGAAGGGTTCGTCCATCAGCAACAGGCGGGGCCGTGTGGCGAGGGCGCGGGCGACGGAGACGCGCATCTTCATGCCGCCGGAGAGCTGCCGCGGGTAGGCGCGCGCCACGTGAGTGAGGCCGACCAGTTCGAGAAGGGACTCGACTTTTTCTTTACGGACTTCGCGGCTGACATGTTCCAGCTCCAACCCCAGGCCTACATTGCTGGTGACGGTGCGCCAAGGTAACAGGGTTGCGTCCTGAAAAATGTAGGAGACGGTTTCTCTCCCATTGAGCGGGGTCATGCCGTCGACCAGAATGGCGCCCGAAGTCGCGCTGGTAAGGCCGGAGATCAGCTTGAGCAAGGTGGACTTGCCGCACCCGGAAGGACCGATGAGGCTGACAAATTCTCCCTTGGCAATGCTCAGGTCGATGGTCTCGAGCACAGGTGGATTGCTCCCGTACGTCTTGGTGACGCCGGTGAGGGTGACCTGCGGCACTTGCACGTCCGCGCTCATGAGGTTGCCACCAATGGCAGTTCCAGCCGCGAAGGGTGGTCCGCGTCGTGCAGCACCATCTGCGTCGAGCGCTGCCAGTTCCACGAATCCATGAGCCAGGGCTGCACCGGCGTGGACGCGTTACGGTCATACAGAGGGAAGGCGCTACTGGCCACTTCCAGACGAACGGCATCCCCGGCGGCAAAGACACAGGAAGTTGGCTCGAGATCGATTTGCCAGCAATGGATCGCGTCCGCGGTGTAACTGGAGTCGCGAAAGAGATACGAAGATCGAGCGATGCCGATGCATACGAAATCAGCTTGCCCATTGGAACGCAGTCTCACCAGTTTGCCGGTGAAGTCAGCGTAGCCCGAGGACGTAGCAGCGTAAAGGATGAGTCGCGGCGATCCCAGGATGTGCATGGGGTTGTCCAGGGGAGGCGTGGTGTAGACCAGGAGGTTGTTGGCTAACTCCAATTGCGCCTGGTTGAATGGGCCGCTGAGCGCAGCTGCGCCTCCTGGAGCGAGCACCGGCGTTTCCGGATCGTAAATAAAAATATCGCGTGGCTCGCCGGTATTCGAAACCGTGGTCGAGAGCACACCGTCTCCCTTGCGGGATTCAGCGTGGCCTTCGCTGTGCAGATACAGGGAGAAGCTCCTTTCCGGAAATACGTCGGCGTTGTACCAGCGATTGACACCCAGCGCGAAGTGACGGATCCGCGGCTCCCGAGCAAACTCGTCACTGTCTTTAAGCCAGTGATTGAACCACCGTAGCAACAACAAGTCGGTATCGAGCAGCGCCTCGGGACCAAGGTTCTGCTCGCCGACGAGTTCTCCCCAGGGGATATGGATCCATGGACCGGCGACCAGATATTGATGTTCCGCATGCGCCGCCATGGAGAGAAAGCCAGCTACGCTGCCGGACAGGTAGGTGTCGAACCATCCTGAGAGGTGGAGTGCTGGGATCTTAATCTGGGTGAGAGATTCGCTTACGTCCAGCGCAGACCAATAAGGGCCCGGCGTGTCATGGGTGATCCAGTCGCGTACATAGGTCGGCAGGCCTTCATACTGCAGCTGAGGATGCTGGCCGTAGGGTGTAACGAGCGGTTGACTGCGCAGGTCGGCCCAGGCTTTTTCCAGACCATCACTCGCGTCGCGGAGCTTGCGGCGACGGGCATCTGCTTTCAACATCTGCAAGCCCCAACCCAGGCTTGACGCTAATCGCAGAGCACCCTGGCGGTAGAACCAGCCGTGGTAGAGATCGCAGGCAGTTTGCGCAGGTGCAATGCAGACCAGGCCTTCCGGCCGTTCGGCCGCAGCCAAGAGCTGAGTCAGACCCTGGTAGGAGAAGCCATACATCCCCACACTGCCGTTCGATTCACTGCGCGTGCGGAGCCACCGGATGGTCTCCGCTCCGTCGCGGCCTTCGCTGCGAAACGGATAGAAGTCTCCTTCCGAATCGCCACGTCCGCGGACATCCTGGATGACGACGTTGTAGCCATGGGCGGCAAACCAGACCGGGTGCGCGTACACCACGGTCGAGGCAATGTCCCTGCCGTAGGGTTGGCGCATGAGCAGTGTCGGATGCGGGCCGGGCCCTGCAGGGTAATAGTGATCGGAGACCAGTACCACTCCATCCGGCATGGTGCAAGGCACGGCTCTTTCGAGACGAACACCGAAGCCGCATTCGATCATTGTGGTCATGAGTGTTGACTCATCCTGCTTTTGGCCAAAAACTGCTTCCGCGGGCTTTCGATATTCTCTGGTGGTCATGTCCGGTTTATCGAGTCTGCGTGACAACACGAGAACAAAATCGCAGACTGAAACAGGCCTGGAGGGCCGGGGGCCAAACTTCAGCCCAGCCCGGAAGTGCTGAGACATCGATTCGCAATGCCCTCCGAGCGCCGGAGGCGCGGCACCGGCGGATG
>JBAVQC010000049.1:0-2243 GCA_049693715.1 Acidobacteriaceae bacterium
AGTACGCCGTTTCCAGCACCAGCGCGGCCTACTCTGTGCGGCCAAATCTAGTCAGCACCACGAGCGCCGTCTATGCACCACGGGCAAATTGGGTCAAGACCACGAGCGCACTGAGCGGCACGTTGAACGCCAGCCAGGTGACTGTTCCTTCGCCCAGCCAATACTTTGGCACCGCCGGCCGTAACATCCTGCGCGGACCAGCGTTTGGACAGCTTGATCTCGCCGCTCACAAATCTGTCTCCCTCTGGTCAGAATCGAGCAAGCTGGAGTTCCGTATTGAAGCCTTCAACGTCCTAAACGCCACGAATTTTCAGCAACCCGATAGTGCGATCACTGATGGAGCAGGCTTCGGCACTTACACGGCCGCCAATGCGTATCCTTCTCGCCAGGTACAGCTAGCGCTCCGTCTCAACTACTAAGCTAAACCGGAGAACACGAACGGCCGAAGGTAGAAGGGCACGATGTCCAACCGGGCTGGCCCAGTCCCTTCGGGACTCGCGCGTTGCCAACTGGACTGGGGTTAAGTCTGGTGACATGATTTGGCAACGTTGCCAAATAAGTCGTTTGTTTCATGAAGATGCTCAAGGTGCTCAAATAATTAATTTGAGTATCTTGCCTCGTTGACCGGAGGGTACTAATCCTCCGGATGCGGCAAAGCCCACCACCAGATTTTCCGTTTTTGGAGCTACGAACGCCGATATCGAATTTGGCGCGGCTTGCTCCGGACTGGAAGGTTCCGTTTGGCATAAAAATCTTGTCTTATGGCCGACATTAATACGCCCCGGAGCCGCCGTCCATAGGCCTGGAGAATAATCATGTGGAAGAGCGGGTAGTAAACTCGTGATTACTCCCTAGTGTTCAAGGATAACTAAGTAGTTATTGAATGCTCCCTGTGACTGTCCAGGAGTACAGGCCCAAAGGTCACTCGGATTTGGTGTACGGGTTGGCAGCGAGATGAAATGGGTGGCAAAGCGGGTTTTGTGGGTGCCCCGGCTTGATGCCGGCGTTGGCGTCGTCCAGGCTGTTGTGGGAGGCCACGGCCGGCGGGTTGGTGGTCTGGTTAGCACTCTGGGAGCGTCGATTGACTACCTCCCATAAATATGGGAGTCTGAAGGGGTGAAGACCACCCTTGAGATTCCCGACCCCGTCTTTCGCCGCGCCAAATCGGTGGCCGCCCAGCGAGGCATCCCGCTGCGCGCCTTTGTAACCGAAGCTGTCGAGGAGAAGCTCGAGGCTAGCTTGAAAAGAGAAGAAAAGCCCTGGGTGAGGCTTGCTGGAGGTCTCAAACACCTCCACAAAGAGACGGTCCGTATCAATCGGATCATCAAGAGTGAGTTCGAGAAGATTGAGCCTGAGGATTGGGAGTGATCCTCGACACCAACGCACTCTCCGCGGTGGCGGATGATGAGCCGGCGGTGGTTCGCGTCTATCGCCAGGCTGCGAGCATGGAGCTGCCCGTGATTGTGCTCGGCGAATATCGTTTCGGTATCGGGCAATCGCGACGGCGCGGTGAGTACGAGAAGTGGCTGCGAGAGCTCATCGCGGCAACACGCGTCCTTGTGGTAGAGGAAGAGACCTCACGGCATTATGCCGGGATTCGAGCAGCACTCAAAAAAGCTGGTCGCCCTATTCCCTCAAACGATCTCTGGATCGCTGCACTCTGCCGGCAACACCGTCTACCACTCCTAAGCCAAGACCAACACTTTGATGCGGTCGAAGGGCTCGAACGCGTGGGATGGTAGTTGAAACGCTTGCGCAGTGTTAGCAACCACTGCGTAGATGCCTCCCGCGTAAGCACGTTTGTGCTAACATAAATCAGGAGGGACAAGATGCGCACACGCAGAGCCAAAGCCAAGCCGAGCGAAAGCGGACTCACCATTGGCGCGGAGTACCGTGGGAAGCAAACCAAGACGGGCAATTCCTCTGGTTTTCGCTTCGAAAGCGCTCTTTTCAAAAGCCACCCCGAGTTCAATGGCGATGTGACGGCCTATGTTCTCGCGCCCGGTCGTCTGCTCGTCACGGCCGACACAGCTCCCCGGGACAAAAGCGATTCTGCCATGGAGGCATTTCTCGCATTTCTCTCTCAAGACATCGCGACAGCTCCTCATCGGATCACGCCGCTGGGCGCCAATCTGGCCACGCGAATCGACAGCCTGGTAAGGGGCGTGGCGGTTTCCCGCGACGAAGATCTTGGTTCCAAGGTGATCTTGTAGATGGTCGTGAATGGGTGGAAGCTCTACGTT
>JBAVQC010000050.1:0-5428 GCA_049693715.1 Acidobacteriaceae bacterium
CTGTCATCCCGGAGCGTACCCGGATTTCCTGCTACGCTGCGCTGGACACGGCTGCGTGTGCGCCTTTCTTTTAAGGAAAGGCGCATGAGGTTCGCCAACGCCACCAACATCAACAGGAAATCCGGGGGAGCGTAGCCGAGCGTCTGCAGTTCTACGGACCTTTCGTGGAAATGTTTTTCGCCAGGCTTCACTTCAAATCCATCACCACGATCCGTCCATCCGATTGGAAGCTGCCCCCCGTAGCCGTCTTTGCCGTAGTCAACGGATTCGCCGGCATCACATAAGCCGCGCCTGCGATAGCCCCTGCCCCGGAGAAACTCTGCTCCAGAAAATCACGTTCCTGGTCAACATTGGCGTCGATGTGATGAGTGACCCCGCCATTGCGCTGATCCTTCTCAAACCCATTGTCATGGGTCGCGGACCCCACCCACAGCGGCTCGCCGCCTACCGTTTCGGTGGTCTTCCACACTCGCAAGTGATGCCGGATCGCAGCCACCACCAGCGGATCACCACGCGCATACGAAAGGTCCTGCGACCTGCCAAACAAATAAAGCGTGCTCATCGGCATTTCAGTGTAGGCCGCGTGAGAAAGAGTCGAAATCAAGCCATGGACCACCGCGTCCTGCGTGGTCTTGTCGACCGGCACCCAGCCGGCGGCCGCAAAAGCCTTGGTCACCTGATCCTGGGTGCCGATCAGCGCGTAGTTCACCATGTCCCCAGGATTGCCTTGCAGATCCCCCACCCGGCGGGGAACATCAGCGAACAGTTGCGGTGACAAAAGCTTCGCCAGGTCCGGCGCAGAGAGAGTCTTTTGCGTGGGCTGGTTGGTCAGCTTCATCTTGACCTCGACGTTGCCGGTTCCAGAAAGATCGGAGCTGAGGTTCAACCGCAAATAGAGATTGCCGGTCGCGGAAATATCCATATCCTTACTGGCGCCGATGAGGAAAGGAACCGCCGCGGCTTCGTTGCCGATGCGGCCAATCAGGGCTCCGCTATTGGCCGAATTCAATGGGTAAGTGCGCAACAGGTCTTTCCATCCCCGGGTCAGGCCGTCGGGAGGGGCCGATCTTCCGTCCGCCAGGGCAAGATTCCCGGTAGCGGTGAAGTTGAGGTGGTCCGCAGGCGTGACCGTAACCCCAGTGTCGGTCCAATCCCCGCCTTCAATTTTGAAAGTGTAGGAACCCTTGCGGGCTTTGAGCTGCGACGCATCCGGTGTCGTGGCCTTAATTACTTCGACCGCCGGATGGGCAGTGGTGGAGACTGCGGGCGCCTGCGCCAGCATGCGGGCGCCCATACAGCTGCCGAGAATCAGCAGGCAGCCGATGATGGAGGCTTTCTGTTTCATGCTCATAAGACGTTTCAACGGAGGAAAGAGATGACCGGGCAAAGAGAAGGGCCCCAGTCAAAAAGACCGGAGCCCTCAAATTGTATTTCCTTCGGTTAGTAGCGGTAGGTGTCGGGCTTGTAAGGACCCTCAGTAGGGACACCCAGGTAGTCGGCTTGAGCTGGGGTCAACGTGGTCAACTTGACGCCGATCTTTTCCAGGTGGAGCCGCGCTACTTCCTCGTCCAGGTGCTTGGGCAGGGTGTAGACGTCGACTTTGTACGTGTCCTTGTTCTTCCACAGGTCAAGCTGAGCCAGGGTCTGGTTCGCGAAGCTGTTGCTCATCACAAAGCTGGGATGGCCGGTAGCGCAACCCAGATTGACCAGGCGGCCTTCTGCCAGCACAAAGATGGTGTGTGCCGGCTTGCCCTTGGTTGCCGCGAAGTTGTACTGGTCCACCTGGGGCTTGACGTTCACCTTCTCCACCCCCTTGGCGCTGTTCAGGCGATCGATCTGGATTTCGTTGTCGAAGTGGCCAATGTTGCAAACGATGGCCTGGTCCTTCATCTGCGACATGTGGTCGAGCGTCAGCACATCCAGATTGCCGGTGCAGGTCACATAAATATCGCCGCGGCCGAGCGTGTCCTCAACCGTGGTGACTTCAAAGCCTTCCATCGCCGCCTGCAGGGCGTTGATGGGGTCGATCTCGGTGACTACCACGCGCGCGCCCATGCCGCGCAGGGAGTGAGCCGATCCCTTGCCCACATCGCCGTAGCCGCAGATCACGGCCACTTTGCCCGCCACCATCACGTCCGTGGCGCGTTTGATGCCGTCGGCCAGCGATTCGCGGCAGCCGTACAGGTTGTCGAACTTCGACTTGGTGACGGAGTCGTTGACGTTGATGGCCGGAACCAGAAGCTTGCCCTGTTCCTTCATCTTGTACAACCGGTGAACACCGGTCGTGGTCTCTTCTGAAACGCCGCGCCATTCCTTCGCAACCTTATGCCAGTGCTTGGGATCTTCGGCGTGAATTTTCTTCAGCAGATCCTTGATCACCTGCTCCTCGTGATTCGAAGAGGGTGTGTTGACCCAGCCATCGCCCTTTTCGAGCTCATAGCCTTTGTGGATCAGCAGGGTCACGTCGCCGCCATCGTCGACAACTAACTGCGGACCTTTGCCTTCTCCGTGATCGAGAGCCTGTGCCGTGCACCACCAGTACTCCTCGAGTGACTCGCCCTTCCAGGCAAACACTGGAATACCAGCTTTCGCGATCGCTGCAGCCGCGTGATCCTGGGTGGAAAAAATATTGCAGCTGGCCCAGCGCACATCGCCACCCAAATCCACCAGGGTCTCGATCAGCACTGCGGTCTGAATGGTCATGTGCAGGGAGCCGGTGATGCGCACGCCGGCAAGAGGCTTGGCCGCGGCATACTTGCGGCGGATCGACATAAGCCCGGGCATTTCGTGTTCGGCAATGGAAATTTCTTTGCGGCCCCAGTCGGCCAGGGAGAGGTCAGCCACCTTGTAGTCGGCGGCAGTGCGGTCAATCGTTGCTGGTGACATATGTTTTATCGCCTCATATCAATACATCGGGATATATTGATACAATACCAGAAATGGCCATCCCGTCAATCGTAAAATCTCTCCGTGTGCTCGGAGACGCAAATCGCCTGCGCATGTTGTTACTTCTGTCACGAGAGGAGCTTTCCGTAGCCGAGCTGCAGGAAGTTTTGGGTATGGGGCAGAGCACCATCTCGACTCATCTGGCGCAATTGAAGCACGCCGGCATGGTCGAGGATCGGCGCGCCGGCAAGAATATCTGGTACCGGTCCAAGTCCGGCGAGATCTTGTCCAAAATGCTGGTGCTCTTGCAGCAGGAAGACCTCCCGGAAGCGCAGCACGATCAGGCAGCCCTGGAGTTGGTGCTGCGCAAGCGGAAGGACAAGACGCGCGCCTTTTTCGATGACATGGCAGGCCGTCTGGGGCGCGAGTATGTTCCGGGTCGATCCTGGAAGAGCATTGCCGAGGCGTTGTTGCTGATGTTGCCGCCGATGGTGATTGCCGACCTGGGTGCTGGCGAAGGGGCCTTCTCACTGTTGCTGGCGCAGCGTGCGCAGCAGGTGATTGCGGTCGACAACTCAGACAAAATGGTCGAGCTGGGAAGCGATCTGGCGCGCAAGCAGGGCGTCCCGGCCCTCGAATATCGTAAGGGCGATCTGGAAGCAGTGCCGATTGCGGATGGCTCAGTGGACCTGGCGCTGTTCAGCCAGTCGCTGCACCACGCTCAGCACCCGGAGCGCGCGGTCGCGGAAGCCTGGCGCATCCTCAAGCCTGGAGGCAGGATCGCCATCCTGGATCTGGTGCAGCATCGTTTCGCGGAAGCGAGAGAGCTATACGCCGACGTCTGGCTAGGCTTCAGCGAAGTGGAACTGGAACTGCTGTTAGGCAAGGCCGGCTTCGGAAACCTCCACACCGCAATCGTGCACAAAGAAGTCGAAGCCCCCTTCTTCCAGACCGTGCTGGCGACAGGCCTCAAGAGCGTGCGTGAGAACTCTATTTCCAAACTCAGTCCCGAAGGGACG
The DNA here is from genome assembly GCA_049693715.1 of Acidobacteriaceae bacterium. GTDB lineage: Bacteria > Acidobacteriota > Terriglobia > Terriglobales > Acidobacteriaceae > PALSA-350. Next base: position 3,906 of record JBAVQC010000050.1, read on the forward strand.
GCTGAAGTTAGCCCATGACGCAGTCCTGGGTGTGTAGTTTCTACATTTCTAGGGACCAAGCGCATGGTATTTCAACGACAGCAGCTCGATGGGATGCCGAGTTTTGGCTTTGTATCAGGGCACGACTTTAGTCGGGCCATAAGGAATCGGATGGATGAGGGCTTTAGCCCCTGAGGGCATCTTTCCCTCTCCCTTAGCAGCCCTCAGGGGCAAAGCCCGGGGGAAGCCCCACAATCGCTTTTCCTCAATCAGAGCCAAATCCTATTTCCCCGGCGGCCCTTTGGCCCTTTCGGTGCACGTAGTCTCCGATCCACCGCTGGTAGCCGACTCGCTGCACGCGAATAACTGTGGCTGGCTCATCACCGTACCCGCCGCCCCCTCCAGGGTCATATCAGCTGGCTCCGCCTGAAATTTCGACCGTTTGTCATCCTGCTCCAGCGACACGCTTTTGAAAAGAAGGGCGTTGCCCTCCAGGTGGACATGAATCTGTGTCAGCTCCCAAACTGCGGGTCCCACCTGTTGTTGTTCGAGCGAAAAAGAGCTGCGCTCCTTCAACCTTCCCAGCAGTCCGCCGCCGAAGGTGACGTCGTGGATCAGGTGCCCCTTTATCTTGCAGATCCGTTGTTGCTGGTTTTCGATGACCAGGTCGCCCATCATGGCGCTGAACACTCGCGCCTCGCGCGTCGGCGGATGAAAATTTGGCGCCGGCTCGAAGTGCAGCGAGGTCATAGTCGCGGTCGCTCCGGTTTGGGTCCACACAAACGCCATGGGCAGAAGCTTCAAAAGGTCATCGATCTGCTTACTGTCGTGGTTAGCCTCGGCAACCTGTTTGTTCTGGGCATGGGTATCGTGCATGTATTTCTCAATCAGCTCTCGCTGGCGAGCCTCGGGGAGCTGGTGGTCGTCCTTCTCTAAGACTCGTTCTACGTTGCCGTGTTGTGTTCCGGCGACCCACTGCAGAATGTGCTCTTTCGGTTTATCGCTCTCTTCCAGGTAAATCCAGTTCGAGTGGTCGTTCTGGTCCGCGGTGCGTTCGTTGTCGACGGCCCGCTGAATGATCTGTTGTGGGCTTTGGGCGCCTGCCGCGCAGAATGAGACTGCGAACACCCAAACCCAGAGAAGCCTCGCCTTTCCCTTGGTCATCTGACTGCCTTCTGCCGATCGAAAGTTAACGGCCTTTTGATGCCGGAACTCTGCTCAACGGTTCGCGGAAGTATTGGAACCTGTTGGGGCCGCCGAGCCGGTCCCGTAGGGACTGGCCCTGTAGTTTCTACATTTCTAGGGACCAAGCGCATGGTATTTCAACGACAGCAGCTCGATGGGATGCCGAGTTTTGGCTTTGTATCAGGGCACGACTTTTAGTCGGGCCATAAAGAATCGGATGGATGAGGGCTTTATAGCCCCTGAGGGCATCTTTCCCTCTCCGTTAGCAGCCCTCAGGGGCAAAGCCCGTTCCACCAGAGCGGTGGCTCCAGAAAACCCGCGCATTTCGTATATTTGGATGCTTCCACGCTCTCTGGAAT
>JBAVQC010000051.1:0-2414 GCA_049693715.1 Acidobacteriaceae bacterium
TCGGCGTACTGGTATTCCCAAGCCGTCACGTCCGGGACATATTGCGGATAGTTTCTTGCGTTGGCCACGCCGACCATCTGCAAACGCCAACTCTCCGGGACCAGAGCCTGCTTTAGCCCGTAGACTCCGTTGACGCGCAGCTCCTCGGCGCGCTTGAGCGGATAGGTCGGGGCCAGTGCGCGCTCGTCGAAGATGGTGCGCGAAAGCCTGGCGTTGGCCTGGAAGACTCGACGGAAGGGCTTTGGCTGCATGCCTAGCGGATGGCTGCTATCTATCCACTCGTAGACGCCCCATCCTGCGGCCGCGGCTACGGCGGCGATGGCGAAGCTGCGCCGGGTATGTTTGCGGCTTTCCCGTAGAACGGCATCGTCGGCTGCTTTTTGCTCCGCGGCTTCTGTTGCTTTGTCGTCGAGATCGCTCATCTCCAGCTCTTCCTCTCGGCTTCCAGTAAAGGTTCCTGAATCGGCTTCACTTCCAGTCCACTCACCATGCTGCGGAAGTTATTCCAGCCCGCCAGCACTACCTGGGTCACGTGAACGAGGAAGAAACCGCAGAAGCCGAGGGTCAGCAGAAAATGCTCCCACCGCGCCATTTCGTAGCCACCTAACAGAGTCGTCACCCAATGCAACTGGGTGGGCTTGTAGATAGCGAGCCCGGTCATTAGACTCCCGAGGCCCATAAGAATGACAGAAGTGTAGGCAATTTTCTGGGCGCCGTTGTACTTGGTCTGGGGGGGCAGGTAGTTGGTCAGGTGCAGGTCTTTTAACGTCACCTGGATCGCTTGTACGAGGCTCTTCCGATCGGGAACAACAAAGCGCCATTCTCCGGAGAAGATGGTGAACAGAACATAAAGGAAGCCATTGACGGCGAAGATCCAGGCGAAAAAGAAGTGGAACCCCAGCCCCTCGGTCACGTGATAGGGCGCGTTCATCGCCTGCCAGAACCAGTGGGGGAAGAAGCGGACAAGCGTGAAGGGTCCTATGCCAAGCCGGTAGACCGCGTGAGGGTGTTTGTAGGCGTTGTCCGAATCGTTCCAATAGATCAGGAGACCGCTCCAGATCATGGTGAAGAGCACCGGGAAGTTGATCCAATGCATCCAGCGGATCGCGAGCGGATGCTTCTTATCCAGGCGAATGCCGGCGGAAACCGGCGGCCGTGGTGTTTCTACCGGAGGTGGCGGCGCGGCAACCAAGGGCTCCTCGGTCGTTGCGGCCTCCTGGGGCGGCGCAACGGCTGGATCCACGGTTTCGGGAGCCGCTTCCTCGTTCGAAGGCATCGGTTGGTTGTTGTTTTCCTCTTCCATCTTGAACTGTGCCCTCGATATAAGCATCTCGCCTTCTGAAACTCTATGGCAAGGCCAGTTTTCACGGGAGGGTGCCGGAGCGATCGCTTCGAGGTTCGCTGGAGACGAGCCCATTTATGATTCAGGTGAACGGAAAGAGGTTCCGTGTGCGCGCTCCGATATTTCAGATCGACGCCTTCACCACCCGGCTATTCGCGGGGAATCCCGCCGCAGTCATGCCCCTGGAAGCCTTCCCGGCGGATGCAACCTTGCAGGCCATTGCTGCTGAGAACAACCTGGCCGAGACTGCATTTCTGGTGCCGGATGGCGAAGACTATCGCTTGCGCTGGTTTACCCCTGCGACGGAAGTACCCCTTTGCGGTCACGCCACCCTGGCCAGCGCGGCGGTGGTCATGGAGCGTCTGGAGCCGGGCCGCACCTCGGTGGTGTTCCACTCCGCCAGCGGGCCGCTCACGGTGAATCGCATCGACACAGGCTATGTGATGGATTTTCCCGCCCGGCCTTCCGAGCGGATTACGCCGCCGCCCGGGCTGGCTGAGGCGCTGGGCGCGGAACCTGGCGAAGTCTTCGCCAACTCCTTCAACTACCTGGCTTTTTTCGAGAGCGGGCAGGTTTTGCGTGGGCTGTCTCCTGACATGCCGGCGGTGGCGCGATTAGACCGCCCGGGCGTGATCGTAACTGCACCGGGAGAAGGGAATTACGACTTCCTCAGCCGCTACTTTGCGCCCGCCAAGGGCATTCCTGAGGATCCCGTTACTGGCGCGGCTCATTGCATGTTGACGCCCTATTGGGCCGATCGGCTGGGCAAGACATCGTTCCGCGCCTTCCAGTGTTCTCGCCGCGGCGGAGAAGTTCTTTGCCGGCTGCGCGGCGAACGGGTGGAGCTCGAAGGTTCCTGCGTCTTCTATCTCGAAGGCGAAGTCGAGATTTGACCCATCGCCTGCGTCGGTCGACTCCTGCAACAGGGCTAAAGAGAGTCTGTGCGAACTTCAACTCCAAACCCAGTCCCGAAGGGACGGTTGAACTTGCTGAACTTAGCAATCAGGACGCCAGTCCTGGGTACATCACATGCAACATGACATAGTCCCGCAGGGACGGCTGAAACCTCGTC
>JBAVQC010000052.1:0-17088 GCA_049693715.1 Acidobacteriaceae bacterium
AACCTAACCCTTACCGCAGGTCCCTCCGCTACTCCACCCCGGATTTACTGCCACGCTGACCTGGAGACATCTGCGTGTGCGGCTTTCAGTAAGGAAAGCCGCATGAAGTTCGCCAGCGCCACCAACATCAACAGGAAATCCGGGGTAGCGTAGCGGAGGGACCTGCGGTTTCCTTTCGTCACAAGCGATCGCGTATTGGCTACAAGATAGAATCATGTTCCCGGCTAGGTCTGGCCGCCAGGAGGCACCTTCTGCCCACCAAGCGCCCCATCTTGCTCTACAGCGTGTTGACCGTTCTTTTTGCGGTCAATCTGCTTTACTGGGCCTTTTATCTCCCGGATTTCATCCACCGGGAAGCATTTAACTTTCCTTTGTTCTTTGCAGACTCGGGGACCAACGAAATTAACCTGGCGACTCCCGCGGCCGTTGGCTTTGGTCTCCACAATGGAGACAAGTTGGTCGCCGTCAATGGAACGGCATACACCGGGACCGGCGTCCTGGGCCGGGCATTCACAAAAACAGAAGCCGGCATCCCGTTGGTAGTGACGATTGTTCCCGCACACGACCCCGCCGGTGGCCAGCGAACCATCTCTCTGCCGGTAACAGAGTCGGGTTTTGCCTCCTGGAATGTGGCCAGCGACTCGGTCGTCGGCTTCCTGCTCCCTTTGATATCTCTGCTGCTGGGTTTCTGGGTTGCCTTTCGCCGTCCCCGCGATCCGCTGGCGTGGCTCTTGCTAGCGTTGATGTTGAGCTTTCCGCATATCCTGCAAACCCTTGTCGAATATGGTTGGCCGCCCGGCTGGCGGGAAGCGGGTGTGCTCTACGAGAGCACGCTTGAGGCGGCTTTCCCCATCGTCATTTTCCTGTTTGGCCGCTTCTTTCCGGAGCCGTTCCCCCAGGGAAGCAGATACGACAAAATGTGGCGAGCCATGCAGTGGCTTTGCGCGCTTCCCATCGCCATCCTGGAAGGGTTCGGGGTCATCGTGACTGTAGGCGGGTTGAGTGACTATCGATCGGTTGCAGGGCTCCACCGCTTGCTTGCGCCTCTCAATCCCGTGGGCCAGGTTCTGTCCTTCATTCTGATTAGCAGCTTCTTCGCGGCGATGGGCATCAAGCTCGGCTTCAGCCAGTCGCCCGACGCCAAGCGAAGACTGCAATTTCTTTATTGGGGAGCCATTGCTTCATTCACTCCTGCAATCATTCCCACCCTCTACGCACGGCTTCAGGGCAAGAATCCAGACGAGATTTTTCCTGCTTGGTTGATGGCCGTTGTTCTCATTCCCCTGGTCCTCTTTCCGCTTACGCTGAGCTACGTCATCGTGGTGCAGAAAGCTATGGGCGTCGGCGTTGCCTTACGCCAGGGCCTGCAATACACCCTCGCCAGGGGCGGCATACGGGTACTGCAGATGGCTGCCGTGGGGGCGGTGATTGTCGCCGCAACCACCATGGTCAGCAACGTCAACCACGAACGCTGGCAAAAGATCATGGTTATCCTGGTCGGCATCACGGCGTCGTTGACCATTCGCGGCCTTGGCGACCGCGTGCGCACCTGGGTCGATCGGCGATTCTTCCGAGAAAACTACAACGCCGAACATGTATTGACAGACCTAAGTGACCACGTGCGTTCGATCGTGGAACCCAAATCACTTCTCGAAACCGTGGCCGGCCGGATCTCCGAGACTTTGCACGTACCGCAAGTGGCTGTTCTGCTGAGCGGCGGCGGCTTCTACCAGCCGGCTTTCGCCATGGGCTACCCTACCCTTCCCACAGTTTCGTTCCCCAGCAAGACGGGGACCGCCATGCTCTTGAAGAGCCAAAAGGAGCCCGCCCTGGTCTTCATGAACGATCGCGATTCCTGGGTGTATCGCGAGCAAACCGTCGGCGACGAGGAGCGTCGCAAGCTGGCCACGCTGCAATCGGAGCTGCTGCTGCCGCTCGCGGTGCGAGACACACTCCTGGGCTTTATTTCTCTCGGCCCCAAGCGATCAGAGGAGCCCTACACTAGCTCCGATGTGCGCCTGCTGAAGTCCGTCGCCGCACAAACCGGCTTGGCGCTCGAAAACGCCAACCTGCTGCAAACGGTCGCCGAGGAAGTGGCCAAACGCGAGCGGCTCAACCGCGAAGTCGAGATCGCCCGCGAAGTGCAGGAGCGGCTCTTCCCCCAGAAGCTGCCGGTCATCGCAGGCCTCGACTACGCCGGTCATTGCCGGCCTGCCCTCGGGGTCGGCGGCGACTACTATGACTTTCTTGCGTTGCCGCGGGGAAACCTCGGCATCGCCATCGGCGACGTCTCCGGCAAAGGGATTGCCGCCGCCCTGATGATGGCCAGCCTTCAGGCTTCGCTGCGCGGCGAGGCAACCCGCGCTCCAGAAAACCTCGCAGCCGCCGTGGCCAACGTCAATCGCCTGGTCTACGAGGCTTCTGCGTCAAATCGCTACGCCACCTTCTTCTATGGCCAATATGATCCCGCGGAAGGCAAATTCGACTTTGTGAACGCGGGGCACAATTCGCCCATCCTTCTTCATCGAGGTGACGGCGGAAAGGTCACGCGCCTCGAACCCGGAGGCACGGTCGTCGGTCTCATTGAGAACGTCGAGTACCAGCAGGGTTCTGTGAAGATCAGGCCCGGCGACCTGCTCGTGGCCTTTACTGACGGCATCAGCGAGGCCATGAACCTGGACGACGAGGAGTGGGGCGAGGATCGACTGCTTGACTCGATTCGCGGCTGCAAGGCAAAGACGGCGCAAGAAATGCTGGAGATTATCTTCGCCGCGGCTACCCAATTCGCCGGCACTGCGCCGCAGCATGACGACATGACTCTGGTCGTTCTGCGCGCATTCGCTCCCCCGGCTTAGGGCTGGTCGTTGACTGCGGGCAACGATGTGAGCAGCGCTCCCAGGTCGCGCTTGAGGTAGGAGATTCTTGCCCGTACATCCTGCAGCATGGCCCCGCGGTCTTCAAAGTCATCGATGGTCAGGTGCAGATTTTCCGATGGCTGGCTGGTAAGACGATCAATTTTATCGGCACTCGACAGCGAGTCGATCCGCTTCACCTGAACCCAGGTCTGCAGCAGCTGTTCCTTGCGTGTCAGCCCGGCCGGCCCGAATGGGCTGATTTCATTGAGGAAGATCCAGATCGTCGCTGGATATTGACTGTTAGGCAGAGTGGGCCGGTCGAAAAATTCAGCCAGCATATTGGAGTCGTAGTCGAATGGACTGCCCTTCCCTTTTTCCTGGTGAATCCCAGCCAGGGCAAACCCGGCGGAGAGCGTGCCGGCGCCGATCCCCACGCCTGCGGCGGGCTTGGTGAGGTTGGACGAAAGCTGAAGCCCGGAGCTGGTCGCACCGACGGCGCCCCCGATGAGAACGCTGAGCAGATTTGCCCGGCTCACCGCACGATCGCGTTGGTCGGCAAGATATCCATGGACTTCGTTGGCGCGTGCAATCTCGTTGTCGATCTGCGCCAAAGTAGCGTCCACCTGCAGTGAGGCCGCCATCACCTGTTCGGAAATGTGCTGATGCAGCCAGAGGATCTGCCACCGGTCCGCCGCAGCGGTGTTGCTGGAGAGCTTTTGCAACTGCCTGATTTCTGACGAGACCTTAATCAGCTCGGCCGTGCTTTCCGGGGTTGGCTGCTGGGTTCCGGATGCGACCGTTTGCGCTCGAACGGTAAGGACAAACCAAGCCAATATCACCAGAGACAAGCTGCGAACGAGGCTCATCGGACTATGGTATCGTCTCTCGGAGCCGCGTCAGAATCTATTCAGCACCCTTGAGGTGAACCATGCCGTGCGACCCAATTGAGCTCAAACATGTTCCGCTTTTTTCGTTGCTTGACGATGATGAGATAGCGGTCCTTGCTGCCCAGGTCGACCTGAAGACGTTCGCTGCCCGCCAGCGCATTTACAAGATGGGCGACCCGGGTATGCACGCCTATGTTATGTTGTCGGGCGCCGTCCAGGTAACTACCGTCGACCAGGACCACCAGGAGGTCATGGTCGACCAACCCGGCCACGGCGAGTTTTTCGGCTTCGCCTCCATGCTGGACAAAACCCCTCACCAGACAACCGCCGTCGCCATGGAAAAGACCATCTGTGTCGAAGTCAGCCGCGACGACATCGCTATTCTCCTGCAGCGCAAACCAATGGCCGGTATGGATATGCTGACCGTTCTTGGCCATCAGTTCCATGCGTCACAGCAGTTGGTACGCATTCGGGCCAGCCGCAATCCTAACGAGATCATCGAAGAAAAGTACACCTTCGGTGAGCGCATCGCCGACTTGGTCGCCAGCTTCGGCGGCTCGTGGACTTTTATCATTGTCTTCGGCGTCGTGTTGGTCATCTGGACCGCGATCAACGTTGCCTTGCGAACCAAAGCATGGGATCCTTACCCCTTTATCCTGCTCAATCTTTTTCTATCTATGCTGGCCGCCCTCCAGGCGCCGGTCATTATGATGAGCCAAAACCGCCAGGACAAGAAGGATCGTCTGCGCAGCGAGTTGGACTTCGACGTGAACCGGCGTGCGGAATCGGAGATCCAGAACCTCTCCCGCAAGCTGAACCTGATGACCGATCAGCTTGGCGACCTCGACGACATGCTGCGCAACCAGCTGGCCCCTCCTGCAGACGCACAGCCCGGAGTAAAATAGGGGCGTTTGAGAAAGGACCTGAGATCATGGCCGCTACCACCGTTCCGTCTGAAGTGAAGATCGCCCAAACGCCACCCATGCCGACCTTCAAGACGGCCGCCGAAGAGCGGCAGCATCGTAAACAGCGGCTGGCATCTGCATTCCGCTTGTTCGCGAAATTCGGTTTCGTGGAAGGGGTCGCCGGTCACATTACGGTCCGCGATCCGGAATTGACGGATCACTTCTGGGTCAATCCTTTCGGCATGCACTTCGCGCACATCCGCGTCTCAGACCTGGTGATGGTCGACGAAAAGGGTGCGGTGGTCGAGGGCAATCGGCCGGTCAATGAGTCCGCGTTTGCGATTCACTCACGCGTGCATGCGGCGAGACCGGATGTCGTTGCGGCGGCCCATGCGCACTCCCTCTATGGCAAGACGTGGTCTTCGCTCGGTCGTCTGCTGGATCCGCTCACCCAGGACGCATGCGCGTTCTATGAGGATCACAGTCTGTTTGCCGACTACACCGGGGTTGTGTACGACATGTCGGAGGGCGACCGCATTGCCCAGGCGTTAGGACCCCGGAAAGCTGTCATTATGCAGAACCACGGAAACCTGACGGTTGGGAGCACGGTGGACGAGGCGGCTTTTTACTACATCACGATGGATCGCAGTTGCCAGTCGCAGTTGATGGCAGAGGCCGCAGGCAAGCCGATTCCCATCGCGCATGATGCTGCCGTGGTTGCGCGCAAGCAGGTAGGCAACCCGCGCGTTGCCTGGTTCCAATATCAACCCCTTTACGACCTGATCGTCAGGGAGCAACCCGACCTGCTCGATTAGAGCGATGGGCCGCACCCATGCGGCAGGCGACCAGGAAGGCCTGCACGGTGGCCTCGACACTGGCCTTGTTCTGTCCCGCGATGTCGAAGGCGCTGCCATGCGCCGAGGTGGTAATGGGGATCGGCAATCCGCCCTGGATCGTGACTCCCCGCTCAAATCCCAGGAGCTTTACCGCGATCTGCCCCTGGTCGTGATACATGGTGACGACGCCATCGAAGTGGCCGTCGCGTGCTTTCAGAAACACGGTATCGGCGGGAAAGGGTCCCACGACGGGATATCCCTGCGCATTGGCCTCATTCACCGCGGGAGTGATAATCTCGACCTCCTCCCGTCCACAGGAGCCGCCTTCACCGGCATGGGGGTTCAGCCCCGCCACAGCCACCCGCGGATGTTCAAACCCAGCCATCCGCAGCGCATCGTAGAGTAACTTGACTACGTCCAATATGCGCTCTTTTGTCACATACAATGCGACGTCTTTCAGAGGAACGTGGGATGAGATACGGGCAGTCCAAAGGTTGCCCAGCGAATTGAACTCGCCGAGATGGGAACTTACCTTGAGATAGTCGGCAAAGAAGTGCAGCTCGTCCGGGAACGGCATGCCGGCCATTTTCATGGAGTATTTATTCAGAGGTGCAAAACAGATGGCGTCGATCTGGCCCGCCGCCGCGGCTGCCAGGCACATCGACAGGACCTTGAGCACCGAGGCGCCGGCGGCAGCGGAACTAGTGGCGCGCGGAATCTCACCCTTGCGCGCGCTCTCCACGGGAAGAAAGAATGGAGAGCCTTCTGGCAGTGAGGCTACCTGAGTGAAGCTATCCACGGTGCGCGTCGCGACGATCACTCCGGCAATGGCCTGCGCTTCTTCCCATAGCCAGGTGTCTCCGACTAGGACCACGTCGGCACGCTCGATGACGTCGCGGCGGCCCAACAGTTTGGCCATCAGCTCGGGGCCGATTCCGGCCGGATCACCTAGGGTGAGTGCTACTGTCGGCTTTTGTGAACGCTTTATCTCGTTAGCTAACAATCCAAGCCGTCCTATTCGTATCTTGCATGCTGCGCCAGTGGCAGGGCCGGTTAAGACCGTACCTCAGGGGCTAGAGAGCGTGCGTGAGAACTCTGCTCTAGTCCCGAAGGCACCTCTGAAGCGTGCCGTACGTCGAGAAATCTCTCCTTGGCTCTGATAGACTACTCCCCCTCAGCGGCCATGGTCGGTTTGCGAGGCAGCGGCGGCCAACACCAGCTTGCGCATGGAGTACAGAACAGTAAACCTTACTAAGGCGGCCGGCTGGGCCGCCGCATCGAGGGTGCTCATCTGCTGCTCCTGCCAGCCGGGCGGAGGCGCGGTGTGGCTTTCCAGAAACGCCAACGACGAAAGCCCCATCCCGGCCAGCTCACCCAGTTGCGCAGCTCGCACGCCGGCGTCGCTGAGCCGGGGGGTCTGGCGAACATCCTCCAGCAGGCGTGTTTGGGCCGACTGCCAGGCGAGGAATCGCATCCGCAGCTGGCGAATGGCTACTTCGCGGGACGGAACATCCCCTTCCGGCACGTCACCGCTGAGGTCGAGCTGCAGCTTCGAATCGGTTGGCGGCCGCACCGTAACCTCGCCTGCGATCGCCTCCACATCTCCGGCGACCTGCTGCCGCGACGGCGGATCGGCGACCACTGCATCCACCAGCCGGTCGAGCGCCGTCCATCCGTTGGTATGCTGCAAGCCCGAGCGGGCGTGAAAGTCGACCGGCTCCAGCACCGAGGCCAGAACATCCAGGGCCTCCGGGTCACGCTGGAGCAGCAGATTGCGCCGCACCGTCTCCGGTCCGCTGATGTGCCGCAGCCCCACGTCCTCAAGCTTGAGCGAGTTAATGCGCAGCCGCCGATACATATCCGAAACGTCGCGATCGCCCTGCGCCGACCAGAAACGTTCCGCAACCGCCATAGTCCGCGGCCACACCCGGGAGTCCATGGTTTCCGTGTTCAGCTGCTCGGCCCACATGCACACTTCGCCGCCCAGGATCAGCGTCTGCTGCTCGGCGGTCATGGTGGTGTCTGCGGGGATCGGATCCGCAAGATACATTTGCGCCGAGGTCTTCTGCCCGTCGAGATAGTAGGGCGCGGAGAGAATGCCCTGGTAGCCCTGCCGGGCGCCGTCGGAAAGCGATGCCTCGCCCCGCCAGCTCTGGATCATGATCGTCTTGGGCAAAGCGGGATCGAGAATTTCATCCCACCCGATCATCTTCTTGTCGTGCTTCTTGAGAATCTCCTGCAATTGCTGGTTGAAGTACGCCTGCAGTTGCGCGGGCTTGGTGTAGCCATGTTTCTTCATGAAGGCGGCAATCTGCGGATCGGCGGTCCAGGCCTCTCCCTGTACCTCGTCGCCGCCGATGTGGAAGTAGGCGTCGGGAAAGATGCGGCCCATCTCGTCCACCAGAGTATTGATGAATTTGTAGGTGCTCTTCCGGGTAGGGTCGAGGACGGCGGTAGGCATGCCGTAAACCACGGGAAGAGCTTTGATGGGCTTCGCCGGGGCCAGTTCCGGATAAGCCATGATCCAACTGGAGCCGTGCCCGGGCATATCGAACTCCGGCACCACGCGGATACCGCGTGCCCGCGCATAAGCGACTACCTCACGCAACTGATCCTGCGTGTAGAATTCGCCTTCGGACGCGACTTCGGTCAGCCTGGGGAATTTTTTGCTTTCCGCGCGGAAGCCCTGGTCATCGCTCAGATGCCAGTGAAAGACATTGAGTTTGGCAGCGGCCATGCCATCCAGCGTGCGTTCCACCGCGCCTACCGGTTCAAAATGGCGGCTCACGTCGAGCATGAAGCCGCGCCAGCGGAAACGCGGCACATCGCGGATGGTCACGGCGGGCAGTACACAGGCTCCCTGCTCCGTGGTCGCGAGCTGCAGCAGAGTTTCGAGCCCGTGCATCGCACCCAGGTCGTTGGCCGCAGCCAGGGTGGCGCTCTGGGAAGTCACGTGAAGCTCGTAGCTCTCATCTTCGTCCAGCGTCTGCACCGGCTCTCCCGGCGCTACGACGTTGATCAGAAGCGATGCATTGGAGGGAGCGGGATGATCGATGGTGGAGCGGAGGACTTCTCCACCGCAGGTGCGGCCCAACCGGATCAGCGCTCTTCTGACCGCAGCCTCGAGCCGCGCATCATGTGTCTGGCCATAGTTGTAGGTGAAGGTGGAGGGGCCGCCCCCGGCAGGAGTCACGGTCAAGGCTCCTTCGCCGCGCGTGATCGAGCTGGGGAGGGGCATGAGTGCAAGCGGAGCGAGAGGCGAAGACAGTGCTTGTGCTCCGGCAAAGGACGCGGCCGCTATGATCGCAACCGTACCAGTAGAGAGGATCAATTTGATATTTCCTTTCACTGCTTCACTCTCCACACAGCCATTCGTACGTCCCTCCGAAATGCGTTTAAGGGCGAAAGGACAGCCTACACGAAAGACGCCCCCGGGTATGATTCAGCTATCGGCAAGGAATCCAGTTCTGACCTGACTACCAGCACAACGGAGTGTCGATAGGGAGCCACCGATGAAGTATTTTCTCGCTGCGGCAACATCGTTCGCGGCCATTGCTGCCGGGCAGACACCACCCGCTACGCTGCCTGCTTCGCCTTCCACGGTCGTCTGGGGCTACTATTCGGCCGAGGCCAAGCCCGTGCTTACTGTTCACTCCGGAGATACGGTACGCATCCAGACCCTCTCCACCTGCGGTTCCAACGACCGTTTGATTAAGGAAGGGGTGGCCGCTTCCGACATTCCTTCTTATAACGCCGACATTTATCGCGAGGTAAAGGACAAGGGACCCGGCGGCCATATTCTCACCGGGCCGGTTGACATTGCCGAGGCGGAACCGGGCGACGTACTCGAAGTGCAGATCCTTAAGATTGACATCGATGTACCCTGGGCCTGTAACGGCTTTGCCGCCGGACGCGGGTTTCTGCCCAATGATTTTCCTTACGGCCGCACCAAGATCATTCCTCTGGACCGCGAGAAAATGATCGCCCACTTCGGGCCAGGTATCGACATTCCGCTGCATCCGTTTTTTGGCAGCATGGGGGATGCGCCTCCTCCGTCCGCAGGCCGCGTCGACAGCGCGCCCCCGTGGATGCATGCGGGCAATATGGATAACAAGGAGTTGGTGGCGGGCACAACTCTGTACATTCCGGTCCACGCGAAGGGCGCGCTTTTTGAGGTTGGCGATGGCCACGCCGGACAGGGCAACGGTGAAGTCGATATCACGGCTATGGAAACGTTCCTTTCGGGAACATTTCGGTTCGTGGTGCACAAAGACCAGCATCTTCTATGGCCGAGAGCGGAAACGCCGACCAGCTATATCAACATGGGCTTCAGCCCGGACTTGAAGGAAGCTACCACGCTCGCGGTGCGCGACATGATTAACTTTCTGGTTGAGCAGAAGCACTTGAGCCGGGATGACGCGTACATGTTAACCAGCGTGGCGGTCGATGTCGATATCACGCAGCTAGTGGACGGCAGCGTGGGGGTTCATGCCATGTGCCCCAAGGCTATTTTTAGCAAGTAGCAAAACCCGGTAAAATCACTCCGCCTTTCGAGCGAAGGTGAGAACACGAGAACTCCACCAGAAACCGCATCCACTACGCTGTCAAAAACATGTCCAGGAAAGGTCCGCGGAACCGCAGGTCCCTCGGCTTCGCTCCCTATGTACAAAATGTTAAACCACATAGAATCAACAGCAGATTTGGGCCGCGTTTTGTTCATTGGCGAAGCCGAGGGATCTGCAGTTCCGCGGACCTCTCCTGGAAATGCTGGGGTGCGCTTTTGGAGACCTATCGGGTGAAGTCAGCAATCGTATGATCGATAGAGATGACGAGCGAGACCAGCCTGGATACCCCGGAAGTGACCGAATTGGTCGCGCGCTTGCGGAACGGAGAAACACGCGCGCTGGCACGGGCCGTGTCGCTGGTGGAGGATGACGCGCCGTCCGCCTGGCAGATTCTCTCCTGCTGCTTTAGCAGTACCGGCTCGGCGATGCGGATCGGTATCACGGGCCCCCCCGGCGCCGGCAAGAGCACCCTGGTCGACGGGCTCGCGCGCAGGTACCGCGCGCAGCAGCAAACCGTGGGGGTGGTCGCAGTCGATCCCACCAGCCCTTACACCGGCGGAGCCATCCTGGGCGATCGCATCCGCATGCGAGAACACCACGAAGACCCTGGCTTCTACTTGCGAAGCATGGCCACCCGCGGCTCGCTGGGCGGCCTCGCTCGTTCCTCCGCAGATGTTGCCACGGTCATCGAAGCCAGCGGCAAGCAGCGCTTGCTGGTCGAGACGGTGGGTGTTGGACAAGATGAAATCGACATCGTGCGCCTGGCCGACATTACTGTTGTGGTCCTGGTGCCGGGCATGGGCGACGATGTACAGAGTCTCAAGGCCGGCATTATGGAAGTTGCGGATATTTTCGTGGTCAACAAGAGTGATCGCGATGGCGCCGATAACGTAGAAAGAGAGGTGCGCGCCATGCAGTCATTGGCGGCGGAACACGGAGACTGGATACCCCCCGTAGTCCGAACCATCGCCACCACCGGCGCCGGCATCGAAGAACTGGAACACGCAGTCGATCAGTTCTGGTCCTTTCTGGCACAGGAGGGAAGACTAACCGCCCGGCGAGAAGCGCATTGGCGCGCACGAGTCATGGACATGATGCGTCACGAATTGCTGCGCGCATTGCGCGGACGCGGCCTGAGCGACCAGGCACTGGAAACGATCAGTCAGCAGGTCGCGCTCGGGCAACGCAATCCCTACCAGCTTGTACCGCAGTTGTTGGAACGATTCATGCAGCGTTAGGAGAGAAAGATGGCAAATATCGACCACCTGGGCATTGCGGTCAACGGAGTGTTGCTGGAAATCTGTCAGGATCCAATTTCCGCGGTTTAAAGGGCCCCATGCTTCTATCACTCAATACCTGCGGAAACACAGCCAGCGTGGCTCTTGGCGTGGCTGACGAGAACAAAGTTCAGATTGTCGCCACGGCGGAGCTTGCGGTGCGCACCTATTCGGCTCGCCTGATTCCCGAGATTGCCTCGTTGCTCGAGAGTCAATATGCGACCCTGCGCGATGTTGAGGCCATCGTGGTGGTCAAAGGACCAGGAAGCTTTACTGGCATCCGGGTGGGTTTGAGCACCGCCAGAGGGCTGGCTGAAGGAGCCGGCATCCCCCTGATTGCACTCTCCCGTTTGGCGTTGCTGGCGAACGCGAGCGGTCTGCCCCATGTGCTCGCCGCAGTGGATGCGGGTCGCGGCGAATACTATGTCGGCGAATACCGGAACGGCAACAGCGTGGGCGAAATGCTGCTGAGCGGAGAGGAGACGGTGGCCGCTGCCAAGCAGCCCGGAGCAGGGGTTCTGGTTTGCGATGAGAGCCGCGCTGATGATGCCTCCACCAGTGCTTGTTCTGCCCTTGCCATCTGCGGACCGGTTTACGTGCAACCACCCGACGCGGCCGAGGCGCTTCGTTTCTCCCTGGGACGCTTTCGGGCGGGCGACTTTGACGACCTCGAAACCCTGGACGCGAACTATCTCCGCCGCTCCGATGCTGAGGTTTTGCGCGCCGCCAGAGTAGGGGCGTGAGTCTGCTGGTCCGCAACCTGGTGGAACAGGATCTTGACACTGTGCTAGTGCTCGCCGCCGATTCTTTAGAGGCTCCGCACTGGAACCGGCGCGATTACCAACAGATAATCCTTGCCGAGGCTTCGGACCGGCTGCTGCGTTGCGGACTGATCGCGGATAACGGTGGCAAGGTTGCCGGCTTTGCCGTCGCCAGCTGGTTGCGGCAGGAGCCAGCGGCAGAGGTCGAGGGCCTGTTTGTGGAGCTGAATTGCCGCCGTCATGGCGTGGGAAGCGCCCTGATTGCCGCTTGCATGGCCTGGGCAGCGAAAGCCGGAGCCTCTGCGGTCCGGCTGGAGGTAAGGGCGTCCAACACCGCCGCACACGCACTTTATCGCCGCTACGGCTTTTCCACCGCGGGGGTCCGGCGTGCCTACTACTCGGCTCCGGTGGAAGATGCGCTGTTGCTGCAGGCGCCATTGTTTCCCCGCGCCTCTGTACCTCTATAATTCCCCAAGGGTTTGATCGAAAACATGGTGCGTGACGGATATTTTTACGGATTTGGGTTCATTGCGGCCGGCGTTCTGGTGTTTCTGTTAACCGGGCTTTGGACCTGGGCGGTGATACCTATCCTGCTGGCGTGCTTTTTCCTCTGGTTTTTTCGCGATCCCAAGCGTCCGGTACCGGCTGAGGCGGGCCTGGTGGTTTCGCCCGCGGACGGCAAGATTACAGAGGTCGCCCGCATCCAGACACCGGCTGGCGAGCGGATTCGCTTGAGCATCTTTCTCAGCGTCTTCGATGTTCATGTCAACCGCTCTCCGATCACTGGAACCGTGCGCGAGGTTCGATACCAGAAAGGCCAGCACCTGAACGCGCTCAGCCGCCACTGTGCGGAAAAGAACGAGCAGAATATAGTGACGGTTCAGGGCGATGAGTTCGATGTAACGTTTAGCCAGATTGCCGGGATACTCGCCCGCCGCATCGTTTTCCGCTTTAAGGTAGGCGATTTTGTAGAGCGCGGGGAGCGGGTGGGCCTGATCAAGTTCGGTTCTCGCGTGGACGTGATCTTGCCCGGCCATGCGCATGTCCGGGTGGCCCTGGGCCATCGGGTCAAAGGAGGCGCTTCCGTTTTAGCCGATATCAATCCGCCGCAGGACGAAGAGTCGCTCGATGTTCTGCAAGAGAGTTTTGCTTGAAGCGTGACGCCCTCAGATCGCCCGAGCGCCAGCGCAGAGGCCGCTTGCGCCGGGGTTTGTATATCCTCCCCTCGCTGTTCACTTCCGGCAATATCGCGGCCGGCTACTTCGCCATTACCCAAAGCCTGCAGGGGTCAGTGCAGGAGCCGCGGCATTTCGACTATGCCGCGTTGGCCATCGGTTTCGCCATCCCTTTCGATGCCATTGATGGCCGCATCGCACGCATGACCAAAACCACCAGCGAGTTCGGCAAGGAGCTCGACTCGCTTGCGGACGTCATCACCTTTGGCGTCGCTCCCAGTCTCCTCGCGTTTACCTGGGGCTTTCAGACGCTTCCAACGGCCATGGATCCTGGCCTGCGGCAGCATGTGGTGGAGTGGGGCGCGTTCGTGTGTTTTCTTTTTTTGCTCTGCGGCGCCGGCCGCCTGGCGCGCTTTAACATCAGCGTCGCCCCCGTAGCCACCAATCCCGGCCGTCCCGGCCGAAAGTACTTCGTGGGCATGCCTATCCCGGCGGCTGCCGGAGTGATTGCTGCCGTCGTCCACTTCTTTTTGGGAACGCCGGTTCCCAACTGGCGGGTGGCCATCATGTGGATGCTGCTGGTGTTGCTCATCGGCCTGCTGATGGTCAGCACCTGGCGTTTCTGGAGCGGGAAAGAAATTGACCTCTCCGATCGTCATCCGTTTCAACGCATCGTACTGATGGGACTGGCGATCTACGCCACGGTCGCTTTCTCTCAATATGTTCTCCTCGCGTTGGCCGCTGTTTATACGTTTTCCGGCATCTTTGCTCGTGCCGCGTACTCCTGGCAGCGCCGCCATCGCCGGATGGCGACCCCTGAGGCAGTGGTGCTCAGCGAACCCCCTCAACCGCCCGTGCACCAGTGAGCAGGCACCGACATAGATGACCCCCAGCTACCGTATTGCGATTGTTGGCGCCGCTTCCATTCGCGGCAAACAGCTCAGCGAAGCCCTGGCCGAGTCTGTTTTTGCGGCTGCGGAGTTCCTGCTGATGGACGATCAGGAGGCGCTAGGGCAATTGGAGGCGGTGGGCGATGAGATGACCTTTATCCAGCCCATTACGGCCGACTCTTTTGCGAGTGTCGATTTCACTTTCTTCGCCGGGTCGCCGGAGTTGCCCCGGCGGCATTGGCAAGCGGCACAGCGGGCCGGTTCGAGCATCGTGGATCTTTCCGCCGGGTTGGAGGGACAACCAGGGGTATTGGTGTGCGCGCCATGGATACAGGAGGCGATGGGAGAAACGGCGGTGGCCGCCTCGCCCAATCTGCATACGCCGGCTGTTGTTTCCGCACACCCGGCTGCGCTGGTGCTGGCGCTGTTGCTGGAGCGCCTGCAGCAAGCCGGCGCCATTCGCCAGGTCTCCGCGACCGTACTGGAGCCGGCGTCGGAGTACGGTAAGGCTGCGCTGGACGAGTTGCATCAGCAAACCGTGACGCTGCTTTCCTTTCAAAGCATCCCCACCAAGGTGTACGACGTGCAGGTTGCCTTCAACACCGTGGTCGCGTTTGGGGAGGCGGCTAAGATCAGCCTGGCGGATACCGAGGCGCGCATCCGGCGCCACTATGCCCTGCTTTCCGGCGGTCGGTTGCCGCAACTGTCGCTGCAACTGATTCATGCGGCCGTGTTCCACGGCCATACTTTTTCGATCGCGGTAGAGTACGAGCAGGCGGTGACGCTGGAGCAGATTGAGGCGATTCTTTCCGCGCCTCACCTGGAGGTGATCCTGGGCGACGCCGACGCTCCCGGCAACCTGAATTCCATTGGCGACGAGGATGTTTCGGTCAGAGTGCGTTTTGATGAAGAGGGAGTTTCGCAATCGCGGCGGTTGTGGCTTTGGGCTTCTGCCGACAACCTTGAGCTTTCAGCTCTGAATGCAGTGGAGTGCGCCCAGGAGCTGCGCAAACTAAGGCCCCAGGGGACGGTTCAGTAGCATGCCCATGCTGAGTGCACGTGCATTGATGAGAACCCTGCTCGGGATATTGATGTTCAGCGTGTCGGGTTGCGGCATTAGCTTTAGACCTCAGCTTCCGGGTACTGTCGCCGGGAGGTATGCAGTCTACGACTATTCACCGACCTCCGTGCAGTCAGGGAATGTGCGGCAGCTCTGGTGGTGCGGATGGGATGACAATGCGTCCGATAGAACGCAGATCTCCGACTCCATACAGTACGAGTCCATCAACGTTTCTACCGGCGCGCACTCTCCTCCTAAGCCTGTGTTCGGCGAGACCCAGTACGCGTGGGATGGGGCATACACCTGTAACCCGAAGGTCATTCGGGGTTCCTTCGCCAATCCGCTGGGCAATGGCGAGACCTATAGCTACGCCCTGTACTACGTAGCCACCGACCTGGTTGCGGGGACGCACAATCGAATCGGCGTCGCTTTTTCCAATAACGGTACGGACTGGAAGAAATATCCTCAACCGATCATCTCCCCGGTGGGCGTGGCGGGGTATGGTGTCGGCCAACCGTCGCTCCATAACGACGATCATCAGTCCGCGATCCGGATGTTCTACGAAGACGATGAAGGGCCTACCTATCACGTAGAGGCGATCTCCAAGGATGGAGTGCATTTTCAGGTGCTGGGTACGCTCACCATGAACGGGCTGGACCCAAACAATCCGCACCCGAGCTGGGGTGACATGGACTATGACCAGGTGACTGGATACTGGTACGCCGCCTTCAACCTGCCGAACCGGCAACCTTCGGCCACAGGAGGAGTGCAGGAGCTGGGTCAGTACGGCATCCAGGTATACCGCATCCCCGACGCGTCCCTCTTAACCGGAGCCACGCCGTGGGAACTGGTGATGACGATCGACACGTGCCTGACGGGTTTCGAATCGAATTTTCTTCCGGGATTTGTGCGCGACCCCTATGGCAATTTGAACGTGGGCACGTATCCCGCGATACAGCTGTATACATCCATCTCCAACCCGCCGCCGGCGTGGAATGCGACTCCCTACGAGGCACAATTTTCTGCCACCCTCGGCCGATGGGATATTTCGTTGATCACCGTGGAACCTGGCCCACCGAAGGCGCTGAATCAATACTTTAACCAGATCGTTCATGAGGTCACCACGGGTTGGATCGACCCTAACGGTGGCTTTTCTTTGCAGTCGACTGTGGGGCATCTCTACGAAAGCCCGCAACAGGGCGCCACGCTTCAGTTCTTCAGCTGCAAGAGTGGGTCGATGGGTTATTTCGTCTCCCTCGATTACTCCTGTGGAGGAACTCTCATCCTGGGCAGCGAGGGCTACGGCTACTCCAAGCCGGTCGCGGGTCTCAACCTGGTAACGCTTTACCGTTGCAGCACCGGCAAAGACGATTTCGTCAGCAACGATGCCGGCTGTGAAGGCCAGGCCGCGGGGCGGTTTCTCGGGTACGCCCTTCCCTAGAAATGTTTCCAGGAAAGGTCCGTGGAACCGCAGGTCCCTCCGCTCCGCTACGCTGCGGTCGGGATGACAAAGCGGAGAGTACACCTTCCATTTGCGATTAGTTGCTGGTGCGGTAGAACTGCAGATCCCTCGGCTTCGCTCCCTATGTACAAAATGTTAAACCACATAGAATCAACAGCAGATTTGGGCCGCGTTTTGTTCATTGGTTTCATGACCTCGCCGCAGGCGAGGTCACCGGCTCGGGATGACAAAGGGCAGAGTAGTGATTCCAGGGAGAGGAGATGCTGAACGGAAGCCCAGCAACCACTTTCCATGGAAGCGCCGCCCTTCCCTTTGTCATCCCGACCCGGATTTCCTGCTACGCTGCGCTGGACACGGCTGCGTGTGCGCCTTTCTTTTAAGGAAAGGCGCATGAGGTTCGCCAACGCCACCAACA
>JBAVQC010000053.1:0-5429 GCA_049693715.1 Acidobacteriaceae bacterium
GAAACGGGGATGAAAATCACAGCCTATAATCATCATGCTCGGCTCCTTCTTCCCGAGCTTCATGGTCGTTTGGTAGCAACCAGTCTACTTGGCTTGAGGGAGCCGACGCTGTCATGCAATCAGGACGCTAGTCCTGGGTGGCTTTGAAACGACGACGCAGTCCCGAAGGGACGGCTGAAAATGGGCCGCGACGTAATCCTGGACAACTTTCAGCCGTCCCTGCGGGACTCAATCATGTTTCATGATGTACCCAGGACTGTCGTCCTGGGCTAAGTTCAGCCGTCCCTACGGGACTATGTCGTAAATCCTTGTCTCTCCGGACAAAGTATCTCGGCACCCTCTCTGTTTGGAGTGAAGTTTGGCGGTTAGGCGTCAGTTGGGCCCGGGGGTTGCCAGAGTTCTACCCGGTTGCCTTCGGGATCGTTGAACCAGGCGAAACGGCCGTAATCGTGGTCCTCGCGCTTGGGATCAATGTCGACGCCAGCCGCCCGGAGTTTCTCCAGAACCGCATCCAGGTCGTCGACCCGTAAATTGAGCATGGCTCGTTGTTCGGTGGGACCGAAGTACTTCGTGTCCATTGGGAAAAAAGCGAAGACGGTCATCTCCCGAGGTCCCTCGCTGAAGAAGGCAAAGGCTCCGTCTTCGGTGCGCTTGATGCCCAGATGCTCCTCATACCAGGCGTGCAGCTTCTCCGGATCTGCAGCCCGGAGGAAGATACCCCCGACTCCGATTGCTCGCATTATTTTCCCTTCATTCTCCGCTCAATAGCTGCGGCATGGTTTGGCGGTGCTTGGGCTTGCGTGTGATGGCTTTTTTGGGGTCCTCGATCACGCGTTCCGGCCGGGGTTGCCCTACCCGCTCCCTGGCGTTGGCCTTGACCGCTTTGACGACGGAAAATCTTTCCGGCCGCCGCTTCCTCTTGGCCATAAAGCGATCCTCCTCGAGACCCGCCGTTATGGAATCCCTGTCCAAGTATGGAATACTTCTATAGATTTCGGTGGAGGAGTTCTGTCCGCCGCCGGGAAAGCGGGTCACAGGCCACATGGAAGAACGGGACTTCTTCGACGAAAAATCTGAACAGCGGAAACACACGCTGACCTGCCCTCATTGCGGCAAGGCCGAAGAATATGAAGTGGCGTGGCTGGTGCGACGCAAAAAGACCCAACTGCCAGGGAGGGCCGACGAACGGGATCGGGCCCGGTTCGCCAAGGCGCAGTCGTACATGGTGCGCAAAGATGACGTCGTCGGGTGCAAGAACGTTCGCTGCCGGAAGCGGTTCGAGATGTCGAGCCTGCAGTCGGTGGCGTTTATCTAGGCCAAGAGACCTATGAAAATACTCGTCTGCATCAAGCAGGTACCGCAGAAAGATGCGCCGCTCAAGCTGAACGACGCGGGCACCTGGATTCGCGAAGACGTTTCTTACGAAGTCAATGAGCCGGATGCGTACGCGCTCGAAGAGGCGCTGCGGCAAAGGGAAAAGCACGGCGGCGAGGTGGTGGTGGTCACGGCCGGCCCGGCGAGAGCGCAGCAGGTTTTGCGCGAGGCGCTGGCGAAAGGCGCGGATCGGGCGATTCATCTTGAGGACGACCGGTTCGCTACCCTGGATGCGGCCAACGTCGCGCGCGCTTTGGCGGCTTCGATCGCGGGGGAAGAGTTCGACCTGATCGTGACCGGTTTGCAGTCGGACGATTTCGGCCACGCTCAGACCGGCGTGTTGCTGGCTGAGGTGCTGGGATGGCCCCACGCCACCATCATCATCGGCATCGAAAAGACCGATGCCGGCCTGCGGCTGAAGCGGGAGCTCGAAGCCGGACGATACCAGCATGTCGATGTGCCGCTGCCCGCGGTGCTGACGATTCAAAGCGGTATTAACAAGCTTCGCTATGCCACGCTCATCGGCATCAAACAGGCAAAGAACAAGCCACTGCGCAAGGTCGCGTGGGCCGACGTGGAAGGGAAATTGAGCAAGAACCAGCAGCAGATCGAACGGCTCTACGTGCCGGTGAAGCAAAAAAAGACGGAGATGCTGGAAGGGCCGCCCGCGGAAGTGGCGCGGAAGCTGGTAGAGCAACTCAAAAATCAGGCACGGGTGATTTAGTACAATTCAGTGTTGCGCACGAGGGAAATAGCATGGCCAATACACTCCTCCCCATCGAAGAGCGAAGTCTGACCCCCGACCAGGTTGAATGGCTGGATAAGCGCAGGAGCCTCGGCATGACGCTCCTGGTGATCTCCGGCCAGTTCGGGATCATCACCACGATACTGCTGCTGTGGCTGGTGCAGGACTTGACCTATGCGCCCGGATGGGCACATCCGGTCGCCTACTACTTTGCCTTTGCGCTGATGGTTTCAGCGTTCGCCGGGCTGGCCGGGATGTACCTGCGCCGGGGCGCCCCGGAGTTCTAGCGGGATGCTGAAAAAGCACACCGGCAGAAAAGCGTTCCTCGGGGGCTAAAAGCCCCTCGTATGTCGGGTAGTTGATGTACGGGCTCTTAGCGAAAGGTAGTGATGGCAGATCGGATCCTGGTAGTCGCGGAGCAGCGGGAAGGTAAGTTGAACCGCGTTTCGCTGGAGACCCTTGCCGGCGCCCAAGCTATCGGCAAGGAAACAGGGTGGCCGGTTGACGTGGTTTTGCCCGGTTACCACACCACCGCCGTGGCGCAGGACCTGGCAGGGTATAGGGTCGAAAAAGTGTACGACCTGGAAGCGGCTTCGCTCGAAGCATATACCTCCGACGCCTACGTACACGCCCTGACGCAGTTCCTCTCCAGCCAGCAACCGAAGCTGGTGCTGTTTCCCCATACCTACCAGGTACGCGATTTCGCGCCCAGGCTGTCCCTGGCACTCGACCGTACGCTGATCGCAGACGCCGTTGGGTACAAGTATGAAAACGGCAAGCTGCTCTTTACGCGGCAAATGTTTCAGGGCAAGTTCGTGGCCGATGTGGCGTTTGCGGGAGAAGCGCCCTGGCTGGCGACGCTGCAAATCGGGACCTATCGTGCTGACCAGGCAGAGACTGGTACGGCTCCGGTGGAGACGGTCGAGACGGCGCCTCCGCCAGCCTTGCGCGTCACCCCGCACGAGGTTTTTCAGGAAGCGAAGCAGGCAGTGGATCTGTCGCAGGCCGAGATCATCGTGGCCATTGGGCGGGGGATCAAGGAGCAGAAGAATGTCGCCTTGGCGGAAGATCTGGCCAAGGCGCTGGGCGGCGAGGTCGCTGCCTCGCGGCCAATCTGCGATAACGGCTGGTTGCCGCTGGAGCGGCAAATCGGCAGTTCCGGGCAAACGGTTGCTCCGAAGCTTTACATCGCGCTTGGCATCAGCGGCGCCATCCAGCATATTGTTGGCATGAAAGGCGCACGCACCATCGTGGCCATCAATAAGGACGTGGAGGCGCCCATCTTCGAGATCGCGGATTATGGCGTGGTGGGCAACCTGTTCGATATAGTCCCGGCACTGACCGAGGAAATCAAGAAGGCGAAGGCCTGAGGCCGGCCCCACAGCCAACGCCATGATCCACTTTCGGCAACCCATTCAGGGAATCGAACGGCCACAAATGGAGGCGGATGTCGTCATCGTCGGCGGCGGCCCCGCTGGGATGGCTTGTGCGCTGCGGCTGTCTCAGCTCATCGACGCGCACAACGATAGGCTGGCCCTCCAGGCGTCTCCCCTGCCGCCGGTTTCCAAAGAGAATATCTACGTCCTCGAAAAGGCTCGTGAAGCCGGGCAGCACTGCCTGTCTGGAGCGCTGCTGGACCCCCGCTCCATGCGCGAGTTGCTGCCGGGTTTCGAGAATGAGGCTCCGATTGATGCTGAGGTCACCAAGGAGTCGGTTTACTTCCTGACCGAGAAAGGGCACTACAAGCTCCCTATCGTGCCGCCCCCTCTGCGCGACCATGGCAACTACGTTATCTCCATCAACAAGTTTGTTAAGTGGATGGCGGCCAAAGTCGAGGCGGCCGGGGTTACCCTGTTTACCGGTTTTGCCGGGAGCGAGTTGCTGTTCGACGAGGACGGGGTCGCCGGTGTACGCACCGATGACAAAGGAGTGAATAAAGAGGGCAATCCAAAGGCTAACTTCGAGCCGGGGTACGATCTTCGTTCGAAGATCACGATCCTGGCCGAGGGCGCGAGGGGATCGTGCACCAGGCAACTGATCGAGCGTTTCGGCCTGGAAAGCCCGGAGCACGCACAGACCTACGGGGTCGGGATCAAGGAGTTGTGGGAGGTTCCTGCCGGCCGGGTGGCCAAAGGGGAAGTGATTTACACCCTGGGGTACCCGCTCACAGGACAGGAGTATGGAGGAGCGTGGATTTATGGCATCTCCGATACTTTGCTCTCGGTTGGTTACGTAGTTGGCCTGGACTATCAGGATCCACGGATTGACCCGCACCACGTGTTTCAGTCGTTCAAACAGCACTCGTTGACGCGTCCCCTGCTCGAGGGGGGAAAGATGATTCGCTACGGCGCCAAGAGCCTGCCCTATGGCGGGTGGCTCACGATGCCAAAGCTGGCGGGCAAGGGCTGGATGATTCTGGGTGATTCGGCCAGCATGCTCAATTCGCAGCGGCTCAAAGGAATCCACCTGGCGATTAAAAGCGGCATGCTGGCTGCGGAAACGGCCTTCGAATCGATGTTGGCAGGGGATAACTCGAGCGTGGCTCTCAGCGCCTACGAAAGCCGGGTGGACGGCAGCTGGATCAAAGAGGAGCTATACCCGGTGCGCAATTTTCACCAGGGGTTTGAGCACGGGTTGCTACCCGGCCTGGTGCACAGCGGCATACAGCAGGTGCTGGGGGGCAGAAATGTTGGCGCAGATTTTAAGAACCACGCCGGTTACGTAAATATGCGCCACCTGGATGCCATTGGCCGATCGACGTATGGCCGGGAAGCAACGCTGGGGCCGGCTAAGAGCGATGGAAAGCTTACCTTCGACAAGCTGACGGATGTCTACCACTCAGGCACACGGCACGACGACGATCAGCCGGTTCATCTGGTGATACGGGATACGGATATTTGTAACAATCGCTGTGTCCAGGAGTTTGGGAATCCGTGCCAGCACTTTTGCCCGGCGGCAGTTTACGAGATGGTGGATGGGCAGATCCATATCAACTTCGCCAATTGCGTGCATTGCAAGACGTGCGACATTATGGACCCGTATCAGGTGATCACGTGGGTCCCGCCTGAAGGTGGCGGCGGCCCGAATTATGACGGCATGTAGGGGTTAGCTTAGCTACTTTGCGGCGCAAAAGTGAAGCGTGGAAGCCGCGCCACTCGGGGCCGCAGTAGCATCGCAGGTGCCAGAGAGTACATTTTTCTAAAAAATGATCTTGATTGTGAGGCGAGTCAGTGTTTCACTCTTACACATGAAACGAACTAGAGAGGAGCATGCTCATCTCCTGCGTGGCCTTCCCGACTTGAGCGATATC
>JBAVQC010000054.1:0-1874 GCA_049693715.1 Acidobacteriaceae bacterium
AAGAGCCTGCGTGAGAACTCCAAACTCAGTCCCGCAGGGACGGCTGAACTTAGCCCAGGACGCCAGTCCTGGGTACATCATGAAACATGATTAAGTCCCGCAGGGACGGCTGAAGGTTGTCCAGGACTGCGTTGCGGCCTATTTCCAACCGTCCCTCCGGGACTCATCGCTGTTTCGAATCCAACCCAGGACTAGCGTCCTGATGGGCTAAGTTCAGCCGTCCCTGCGGGACTGAGTCTAGAAACGCGGTTCTCACGCAGATTCTTAAGCCCTCATTGGCTACACCCTGTACGGCCCGACTAAAGTCGTGCCCTGATACAAAACATCACATCGGCGTGGCTCTCGGAAATCGGGCACTCGTCCAGTGGTTCAGGATGTGCTGACTCATCGGGTTGTATCTTTGCTACACGCTGTGCAAATGAGTCGCCTGGAGGCAATGATGAAGATGTTCCCGATTCGCCGAGTTGTCATGGTGGTCCTGGTTTTGACTGCGGTGAGTGTTCTCCGTTCGCAGAACAGCGCCACACAGACGCAGCGATTTCCGCAGTTTGAGAATGAAGACGTGAAGGTTTGGAAGTCGGTGGTGATGCCCAATGCGCCGCTTACCATGCACCGGCATGAACATCCCCGCGTCATCATTGCGCTGAGCGGCGGAACGATGAAGATTGTCGAGTCCGATGGCAAATCGGAAAGCCACGTCTGGGAAACCGGGAAAGCCTATTGGCTGCCCACGAACCCGCCGGGCACCATGCACGCCGACGTCAACGCCGGCGATAAGCCCATCGAGGTGATGGTGGTGGAGTTGGAGAAAGAAAAATGAGCGCACATCAGCGATAGGCGGCTGCCTGGATGCCGTATAGCTCCGCGTACTGGCCGCGCTTGGCCATCAATTCTTCGTGGGTGCCCACTTCGACCAGACGGGAGCCGTCGAGCACCACAATCAGATCGGCCATGCGCACCGTCGAAAAGCGATGGGAGACCAGGATCGTGATCCGTCCACTGGTGTCGTTGCCCCGGGCAGCAGCGGCATAGCGCTCAAACAGCGCGTGTTCGGTTTCCGCGTCGAGCGCGGCCGTCGGCTCGTCGAGAATCAGTAACAATGGCTGATCGCGCATGAAGCCGCGCGCCAATGCCAGCTTTTGCCACTGGCCAAAGGACAACTCCGTCCCATTGGGCCAGGTGGGACCGAGCTGCGTATCCAGCCCCGACGGCAGACGGGCTAGCACGTCAGTGGCTCCTGCGCGATCTACCGCGGTGGTCACGGCCGGTTCATCGTCCATGCGCGGGACATCGCCCAATCCCACGGTGTGGCCGGCGCGGAACTCGAAGCGGAAGAAATCCTGGAACGCTCCGGCGAGGCGTTCTCTCCACTCGGGCGCCGGCATGCGCGCCAATGGCGTGTCATCCGCCAGGATCGAACCCGAGGAGGGCTCATACATTTTCGCCAGCAGCTTGACCAGAGTGGACTTGCCGGCGCCGTTCTCTCCCACGATCGCTACCACCGCGCCTGCCGGCAACGACAGCGATACATGGTCGAGCACCACCCGTGAGGTCCCGGGATAGGCAAAGGAAACTTGCTCCAGGCGGATACCTTGCTGCAGTGTCCGGGGAACGGGCAGATCACCCTTGGCCGCTACCGAAGCAGCGTAGTCTTCGAGCCACGCCAGACGCCGCGAGCCGTCTGCCCAGAATCCACGCAGGAATCCAATCTCGCCCACGGTCGCGCCAATGTAACCCGATAGCCGCGCACCCGCCGCCAGCACCAGCAGCACTGCGCTGGCAGGCGCGCGTAGATAGGACGAAACGAAAACCACCGCGCCCGCATAGGCCAGGCCAAAAATCGCCCATCCCAGCGCCAGCCACCAGGCCGAGCC
>JBAVQC010000055.1:0-9863 GCA_049693715.1 Acidobacteriaceae bacterium
ACATTACCGTGGCCAGATAAGGGCGCCGGGGAGCTTTTTTAGTAGGTGAGCACCCAACCATCGTGGGTCAGCAGCAGCGTCGCCTCATCCACCGGCTGTTCCGACGTAGCCTTTGCTACTGACGGAAACGCGCTGCGCACTTCGTCCTGCTTGGCCCAGTTGGGGGCATTCTTGAGCACGAAATGGTATTCCACTTTAGTCAAAGGCATACCATCATAATCGACCGGCGCGGTGAACTTCTCCACGCTCGTCACCTGGCGGCGCCCATAGCAGAAGCGGCCCTTACCCTCGGTCCGGCTGCCCGCTGCCGTCAATACATAACGGTTAATGGTTTGCCCGTGGTCGACGTCCTGTTCCCGCTCCAACAATCCCGCCTCGGACAGCGCATCCAACCGACGCCGCGTTTCCGCCAGCAGCTTATCGTTCATCGCTACTTCGTAAGGAAAGGGCATGGGCTTGGCGAACAGGCAATCCTGACTCGCCTGGTAGTCATGGTTCAGGGCGACCGCAAGATTCTCCTTGCTCGCCACCCTGCTATCGGCACAACCGGCTGCCATCACAGCGGCCGCCGCCGCCAGCATCGCCACTTGAATTGACTTGGTATACCGCTTCATCGTTCCCCCTGGTGTGACCGCGACTTCCTGCAAGAGTGAGACTAATCGAGTTTCAGAAAAGCGCCATCTTACGAAACGGGCAGCGTCGCGAACGACTGGTGTCACTTTAGCGCCATTACTGGGGCGCACCGGGGTAACCTCCCACTTGGCAACCCCCAACAAGTAACCACAACACTTACTTATTACCAGAGCACGAAGCAACGACGGCGTCTCACTTGGCCGAAGTTCCCAGAGGCAAATCGGTATACCGACCCTGTTATTCTTGTTGCAGAGGAAAGGAACTCCCCCGTGAACGACCATATCTTGAAGGCCCTCGATGAAGAGATAGCGCGGTTACGCCAGGCCCGCAGCCTCCTCGGAAATGTCAGCAAAGGAACAAGCCGCAAGACGGCACGCAAATCGTCCGCCGCGTCAGTTTCTAAGCCGCGCCGCAAGCTAAGTGCTAAGGCACGGCACGCGATCGCAGAAGCACAGCGCAAGCGTTGGGCCAAAGTGAAAGCCCAGAAGAAGCCTCCGGCCCCTGCAGCGGAAAAATAGCTCGCCGCTGCGCGAGCGCACCGGGGCGGTAAAACGTAACGGTCATTCAACGCGACGGGCAACGCGACCAGGCAACGCGACCGGCAACCTTCTTCGCATCTTGTGCCGCAAATGCATACTGCGGGGCATTTCTTGTCAAGCCTCCGCCCCGCAATGGTGAACGCCTTTTCCCCGGACCCCGGCGTGCGTTATGCTCATCCCATACCACGGCAGACCGCGTGCGTCTCTGGACGCGGATCCTCCGTCTATGGATTACGGTGCCAGAGAACTTTCACGGGCCAGAGATTCATCGTGCTTTCCGCCTGTTGAACGGCGGCTTCAGGACTTTTCCCACACAGTCCGCGAGCGACTGGGGGCCAAGGTTCGCCTTTTAGTACCGATCAGCTTCCTTGGGTGGTTATGCAAAGCCTTCTGATACCGTCTGCCTGTGCTTGCTGTCGCCTCGCCCATGAACCTGACTTCCCGGACTGAGGTCGCGGAAGCCAGGCTGGACAAGGTCACGCCTACCGTCGAGCAAATCCGGGCAGCAGCAAGAAAGAGGACACCAGGTTAACTGATGCAAGACGACATTCGCGACAACCAAGCCAGCCACGACACGGCAGAGCAACGCGCTAGCGAAAAGCACATTGGAACGAACCATCAATTGCCCCCTCCCCACCGCTCCAGCGGAGTGCGGATCCTGGTCTGGGTAGTGATTCTGATCCTCTTTGGCGTGCTCTTCTGGTGGATTTTGACCCACCACGTACAACCGGCGGCGCGGCAGGCAGGCAGGCGAGGCGCGGCCGGGGGAACGGTGACCCTCAACGCCGTCACCGCCAATAACGGCAGCATCGGTGTGTATCTGCAGGCAATCGGCACCGTCACCCCGGTTTATACCGATACCATCAACGCCCAGGTCACCGGCACCATCACCCAGGTGCTCTACCGCGAAAGCCAGTTGGTGCGCAAAGGCCAACCGCTGATCCAGATCGACCCTCGGCCCTTCGCCGCCAACGTACTCACGGCCCAGGGTGCACTCGAACGCGATACCAACCTGCTGGCCCAGGCGCAGATGGATCTGAAGCGCTACCAGGATGCCTGGGCGCGCAATGCCATCCCGAAACAGACCCTGGATGACCAGGAAAAACTCGTTCTTCAGGACCAGGGGCTGGTCAAATCCGATCAGGGGACTCTGCAGTTCGACCAGGTGCAGCTGGATTTCACCCACATTACCTCGCCCATCGACGGGCGCGTGGGTCTTCGCCTGGTCGACCCCGGCAACCTGGCCACCGCTTCCAGCGCGACGCCTCTGGTAGTCATCACCCAGTTGCAGCCCATTACCGTGGTCTTTACCATCCCTGAAGACAACGTGGCCGCACTGCAACAGCAGATGCGCCTGGGCAAGGCCCTGCCGGTCGATGTCTACGATCGCTCCGAACAAACCAAGCTGGGGTCGGGAAAACTGCTAAGCATCGACAACCAGATCGACACCACCACCGGCACGCTGAAGCTGCGCGCCATTTTCGACAACAAGAACGGCATTCTCTTCCCTAATCTGTTTGTGAATGCCAACCTGCTCTTGAAAACCCTCAACGACGTGATCCTGATTCCGTCATCGGCGATCCAGCACAACGGAGACGCCTCGTTTGTCTTTTTGATCCAGAACGGCGTGGCCCACATCCACAACATCAAGCCGGGAGTAAGCGAAGGGCCGAACACGGAAGTGCAAGGGCTGAATGCAGGAGATGTGGTGGCCGACAGCAGCTTTGAAAAACTGCAGGACGGTTCCATGGTCACCATCACCAAGCAGGTAGTTCTGCCGTCCAATTCCGAGACGAATGCCCCGTGAGCCCGTCCCGTCCATTTATTTTGCGGCCGGTCGCGACATCGCTGCTGATGGCCGCCATCATGCTGGTAGGCATCGTCGCCTATACCCAGTTGCCGGTCTCCGCTCTGCCTGAGGTCGACTACCCGACCATCCAGGTGCTTACGTTCTATCCCGGCGCCAGCCCTGACGTGGTAGCGACCACCGTGACGGCGCCGCTCGAACGCCAGTTCGGCGAGATGCAGGGTCTAAGCCAGATGACCTCGACCAGCTCCGGCGCCACCTCGGTCGTGGTGCTGCAGTTCTCCCTCTCGTTGAGCATCGACATTGCGGAAGAAGAGGTGCAATCGGCCATCAACGCGGCGCAGAGCTTCCTGCCCGCGGATCTCCCGGCGCCGCCCATCTACAGCAAGACCAACCCGGCGGACGCGCCCGTGCTGACGCTGGGCATCACCTCCAAGACGCTGCCGCTCTCCGCAGTGGAGGACCTGGTGGACACCCGCCTCGCGCCCAAGATTTCGCAGTTGAGCGGCGTGGGCCTGGTCAGCATCAGCGGTGGCCAGAAGCCGGCCGTACGCATCCAGGTAAACCCGGCACAGTTGCAGTCCTACGGCATCGATATGGAGGCGGTGCGCACCGCGCTGGTCGCGGCCAGCGTGAACCAGGCGAAAGGCAACTTTGACGGGCCCCGCCAGGATTATCAGATCGACGCCAACGACCAATTGGTCACCAGCGCAGAATACAAAGATGTTGTCGTAGCCTATCGCAACAATGCCCCCGTCTTTCTCCACGACGTGGCGAAGATCGTCGATGGAGTGGAGAACACCAAGCAAGCGGCCTGGATGAACCAGACGCCGGCGGTCATTCTCAACGTGCAGCGCCAACCCGGCGCCAACACCATCAGCGTGGTCAAGAGCATTCAGCTGCTCATGCCGCAGCTGCAGGCCAATCTACCGTCGGGCATTGAGATCACCACCCTGACCGACCTTACGACGGACATCAAAGCCTCGGTCGCCGACGTTGAATTCGAACTCATGCTGACCGTCGCCCTGGTGGTGATGGTGATTTTTCTCTTTTTACGCAACCTGTACGCCACCATTATCCCCAGCGTGGCCGTGCCCCTGTCGATCGTCGGCACCTTCGCCTCCATGTATGCGCTCGGCTACTCGCTCGACAACCTGTCCCTGATGGCGCTGACTATCTCCACCGGCTTCGTGGTGGATGACGCCATCGTCATGATCGAGAATATCTCCCGATACCTGGAAGAAGGCCACACGCCGATGCAGGCGGCGCTCGAAGGCGCAGAGCAGATTGGCTTCACCATCGTTTCACTCACTGTGTCGCTGATTGCCGTTCTCATCCCCCTGCTCTTTATGGGCGATGTGGTGGGCCGCCTGTTCCGCGAATTCGCCGTGACCCTGGCGGTGACGATCATCATTTCCGCCGTGGTCTCACTGACCCTGACCCCGATGATGTGCTCCCGCATTCTGCGCCACAACCCGGCGGAGAAGCAGGGCCGGCTCTACCAGGCGTCGGAACATGCTTTCGCGAGCATGATCGCCTTCTACGGCCGCACGCTCAAGGTGGTCCTGCGCTTTCAGGGGCTCACCCTGCTGGTGGCGCTGGGAACATTGGTCCTTACCATTTTTCTCTACATTTATATCCCTAAGGGATTCTTCCCGGTCCAGGACACAGGTGTCATTCAGGGCATTTCGCAGGCGCCGGCTTCCATTTCCTTCCAGGCCATGGCCCATGCGCAGCAGGAACTCGCCAAGGTGATCCTCGAGGACCCCGCGGTCGAAAGCCTCTCCTCGTTCATCGGCGCGGACGGCACCAATACCACTCTGAACAGCGGGCGCATGTCGATCAACCTCAAGCCGCTGAACCAGCGTGATCTGAGCGCCGCCGATGTGATTCGCCGTCTCAACAACAGCCTGGCCAATATTGGCGGGATCAAGCTGTACATGCAGCCGGTGCAGAACATCACCGTCGATGACCGGGTGAGCCGGACCCAATATCAATACACGCTGGAAGATCCGGACATAAACGAGCTGAACCAGTGGGCCGACCGTTTCGTCGGCAAGCTGAAGCAGCTGCCGCAGCTGGAAGACGTAGCCACCGACCAGCAAACCGGCGGTCTGACGGTGACCCTGGGCATAGACCGGGTAAGCGCTTCGCGCCTGGGCCTCGCTCCCTCGACACTCGACAACACCTTGTACGACGCCTTCGGCCAACGGCAAATCAACACCATGTACACGCAGCTCAATCAGTACCACGTGATCCTGGAGGCCCAGCCGCAGTTCCAGAAGGATCCCGGCAAGCTGAGCAAGCTGTACATCCAGGCCAACGCCTCCTCAGGCGCCAGTGGAGCGGCCGCCTCCACTTCTTTTTCTGCATCGGCCTCGGCTACCGCCGGCTCCAACGCCACCACTGAGCCGACCCTCTTTACCCCTTCCTCCGGAGTCCTGACCCCTCCGGCGAATACCCTGGCGGCCACCACCACTGGCTCCAGCCCCGTCAACGCCAGCTCGACTCGCAGCAGCGCCGTCCCGCTCGCTGCCTTCACCCACGTCGCCCGGGGTACGGAGCTGCTCTCCATCAACCACCAGGGTCAGTTCCCTTCCGTTACGGTCTCTTTCAACCTGGCCGGCAATGCGGCCCTGGGCGACGCCATCACGGCGATCAACAAGACCGCCAAGGATTTGAACTTCCCCCCCAGCATCCAGGCGAGCTTCCAGGGAACGGCCGCGTCCTTCGAGAACTCGCTCTCCAATGAATACCTGCTGGTTCTCGCCGCTCTGGTCACGGTGTACATCGTTCTGGGCGTGCTTTACGAGAGCTTTGTCCATCCCATCACCATTCTCTCGACCCTGCCCTCAGCGGGTGTAGGCGCTCTGCTTTCGCTGATGTTGTTCAAGCAGAACCTGAGCGTGGTGGCCATCATCGGCATCATCCTGCTGATCGGCATCGTGAAAAAGAACGGCATCATGATGGTCGACTTCGCGCTTGAAGGGGAGCGCCAGCGTGGCCTGAACTCGACCGATGCGATCTACGAGGCCTGCCTGCTGCGCTTCCGGCCGATCATGATGACGACCATGGCCGCCTTGCTGGGCGGCATCCCGCTGGCGTTTGGAACCGGATTCGGCTCGGAGCTTCGCCGGCCGCTGGGCATTGCCATGGTGGGCGGCTTGATATTGAGCCAGGTGCTCACCCTCTACACCACGCCCGTCATTTACATCTTCTTTGACAACCTGGCGCAACGTTTCGCGGGGGCGGGCAGCCGGCATGGTGGAGGCCCCGAGCCGATGCCGGCAGGTGAAGCATGAGCCTGTCCAGTCCCTTTATTCGCCGGCCGGTAGCGACCACCTTGCTCACGGCCGCCATCGCCCTCGCCGGCGCGATTGCCTTTAACTTGCTGCCGGTCTCGCCGCTGCCCCAGGTCGACTTTCCTACCATTTCGGTTTCGGCCAGCCTGCCCGGCGCCAGTGCGCAGATCATGGCGTCCTCGGTCGCTACTCCATTGGAGCGCCAGTTCGGTCACATCGCCGGCGTGACCGAGATGACCTCGTCCAGTTCCCTGGGCTCCACCAGCGTGACCCTGCAGTTCGACCTGAGCCGCAACATCGACGCCGCAGCGCGTGATGTGGAAGCGGGCATCAATGCCGCCAGAACCTACCTGCCCGCCAACCTGCCCTCTAACCCTAGCTACCGCAAGGTCAACCCGGCCGACGCACCCATCATGATTCTGTCCCTCACCTCGGATAAGTACGACCGGCAAACCATGTACGACGCGGCCTCTACGATCATGGAGCAGAAGCTGTCGCAGATTCAGGGCGTGGGGCAGGTAGGGGTGGGAGGCGGCGCCTACCCGTCGGTGCGCGTCGATGTGAATCCGGTGCAGCTGAACCGCTACGGAATCACGCTGCCGAATATCCAGTCGATGCTCAGCCTGCAAAACTCCGACCTGGCGCGGGGGCAACTCATTGACGGCCCGGTGACGGCGGATATCGTCACCGACGGACAGCTTTCCAAGGCCGAAGAGTACAGACCATTGATCGTGGGCCAGCACAACGGGCTGGCGGTCCATCTTTCTGATGTCGCCGATGTTACAGATGCAGCCCAGAGCATTCGCACCGCCGGCTTTACCAACGGAATTCCCTCGATTGGCGTCATCATCTTCCGCCAACCGGGCGCCAATATCATCCAGACCAACCAGCGCATCCGCGACCAACTCCCCTTCCTGCAGGCGGTGATGCCCCAGGGCATCAAGGCCACCGTGATTCTGGACCGCACCACTACCATCAAGGCGTCGCTGCATGACGTGGAGTCCTCGCTGACCCTGTCGGTCATCCTGGTGATCCTGGTCGTCTTTGTGTTTCTGCGCAACGCCCGCGCCACACTGATTCCCAGTGTCGCGGTTCCGGTCTCGCTGATCGGTACATTCGCCGTGATGTATCTGCTGGACTACAGCCTGGACAATCTGTCCCTGATGGCTCTCACCATCTCCACCGGCTTCGTAGTGGATGACGCCATTGTGGTGATGGAAAACATCGCCCGCTACCTGGAAATGGGCTTCTCCCCGGCAGTGGCCGCGCTCAAAGGCGCCAAGGAGATCGGCTTTACCGTGCTCACCATGAGCACGTCGCTCATTGCTGTGTTCATCCCTCTGCTCTTTATGGGCGGCATTGTGGGCCGGCTCTTCCGTGAATTCGCCGTCACCCTCTCCACCGCCATCATTGTCTCCATGGTGATTTCTTTAACCACCACCCCGATGATGTGCGCCCATTTGCTGAAACGTCACAACGGAGAGGAGCACGGACGCATTTATCGCACCAGTGAACGATTTTTCGACGGGATGCTGAGTATCTACAAGCATTCATTGTCGTGGGTGCTGGACAATTCAGGCTTGATGCTGGTGGTTCTGTTGTTGACCATCGCTCTGAACGTAGTTCTGGTGATCAAGATTCCCAAGGGCTTCTTCCCGCAGCAGGACACCGGTGCCTTGGTGGGTGGCTTGCAGGGACCGCAGGACGCGTCTTTCCCGGTGATGGAGGCCTCGGCCAGAGCGATCGTGAACACAGTCAAGGCGGACCCCGCGGTACAGAACGTGATTTGCTATACCGGCGGCAATGGCTCCAGCAATGGCGGGTTTGTCTACGTCGCGCTCAAGCCGCTCGACCAGCGCAAGATCGGCGCGCCGCAAATCATCAACCGCCTTCGGCCAAAGCTCAATCGCTTACCCGTCGCCTCGGTATTCCTGCAAGCCGCACAGGATCTGCGCATCGGTGGACGGGGCAGCAACGCGCTCTACCAGTACACGCTGCAGGCGGACAATGTGAACGATCTGGCTCACTGGGGACCGATCCTGTTGGCGGATATCAAGAAACTCCCCGGCTTCCAGGATGTGAACAGCGATCAGCAAAACGGCGGTCTGGATGAATTCCTGACTTACGACCGAACCATGGCCGCCCGCCTTGGCCTCACACCGCAGGCGCTCGATAGCACCCTTTACAGTGCCTTTGGCCAGTCCGAAGCGTCGGTGATCTTTACCCAGTTGAACCAGTACTACGTAGTGTTGGAAGTGGCGCCCCGCTTCTTCCAGTCTCCTGAGGGGCTGAATTACACCTATCCCCGGGCGGCCAATGGGGTGACCCCAATCAGCGCGGTCAGCACTTTCCATCCCGGCACCACTCCGCTGCAGGTGAACCATACCGGCGTGTTCCCCTCGGTCACCGTATCGTTCAACCTTGCGCCCGGCCTTTCGCTGAGCGATGCGACCCTGGCCATCAGCCAGTTGCAGTCCAGGCTGGGAATGCCCTCGACCATCACCGGATTTTTCGCCGGCACCCTCCAGGCCTATCAGGAGTCCCTGGCAACGGAGCCAATCCTGATCACCACGGCTCTGCTGGCGGTGTACATCGTGCTGGGGGTTTTGTACGAGAGCCTGGTGCACCCGCTCACCATCATCTCCACCTTGCCTCCAGCCAGTGTCGGAGCCATGCTGGCTCTGCTGCTGTTCCATAATGACCTCAACGTCATTTCCATCATTGGCATCGTGCTGCTCATCGGCCTGGTGAAGAAGAACGCCATCATGATGATCGACTTCGCCCTGGTGGCTGAGCGGGAACACGGCAAGAGCACGGAGGATGCCATTTTCGAGGCCTGCATGCTACGCTTCCGGCCCATCATGATGACCACTCTGGCGGCCCTCTTTGGCGCGATCCCGTTGGCGTTCGGCACCGGGACCGGTTCGGAGCTGCGGCAGCCGCTAGGCATTACCATTGTGGGTGGGCTGATCGTAAGCCAGATGCTTACCCTCTACACTACCCCGGTAATCTATCTGTATATGGACCGGTTGCGGTTGCGCGCGTTAGGGAAACATCACGATACCTTCACCGCGAACCCCGAAGGAGCGGTTTAGAAAGAGTCTCGGCTATGGAGAAAACGACAGGAACAATTCGCCGAAGCCAGGTTGGCTTGCTTTTATGCGTGATGCTGACCGGCTGCACGGTGGGCCCGAAATATCATCCGCCCGTGCTCCAGCCGCCGCCGGCCTTTAAAGAAGCGCCGCCGCCGGGCCCGACGTCGAACCCTCCGCAAGCGCAGCCGGGCAACCAGGCCAACGGGACGCAAGACAATACGACGGAAACCTGGACCGTGGCCCAGCCGTCCGACGCGAAAATCCGCGGCGACTGGTGGGCGATCTTCAACGAGCCGGAGCTGAACGACCTGGAAAGCCAGCTCAACATCAATAACCAGAACTTGAAGCTCTTCTTTGAGAATTACCTGCAAGCCCGGGCCCTGGTGGGGCAAGCGCGTGCCGCGTACTTCCCGACGGTGAGCTTCGGCCCGTCGTACACCCGGGCGAAGTCCTCGGGAAACCTCAGCCGTAGTTCCAGTTTCAACAC
>JBAVQC010000056.1:0-4137 GCA_049693715.1 Acidobacteriaceae bacterium
GGTTAGGGCTCAGGGTGACCGTTGGGGACATGAACTTCATCACCGTCGTCAATGGCATTGGGACATGCATCACAGTCGCTATTTCGGTGAAATTGCGACTGGAACGCATGTCTCTCATCCTGGTTCAGCGGCCTATCGCGTTTCCGCTCATTATCGCAGGGGTTGAGCGTTAGTCGTCGGGAGTTGCAGGCACTTCAGCAGGGCCTTCAGCGGCAATTGTGCATGGCTGGAAAGCACTATTTCACTGAAATAATGCGTCCCAGGCATGTTTTCCAACGTCGGTGAGCTCGATTTGCCCGTTCTGCCCGTTATCGCGGGAGTTGAGCTTTGGTCGTCGGGCGTTGTGGGCACTGCAGCAGGAACTTCAACGGCATTCGTACATGGCTGGGAAGCACTTTTTCCCTGAAAGAATGCGTCCCAGGCATGTCTCCAATCGTCGTTGAGCTCAATTTGCCTGTTCCGCCCGTTATCGCGGGGGGGTTGAGCTTTGGTCGTCGGGCGTTGTGGGCACTGCAGCACTAGCTTCAACAGCAATCGTGCATGCCTGGGAAGCACTATTTCACTGAAAGGATGCGTCCCAGGAATGTCTGCCATCGTCGTTGACCTCGCTTTGTCTGTTCCGCCCGTTATCGCGTGGGTTGAGCGTTGGTCGTCGGGAGTTCAGCAGGAGCTTCAACGGCAATCTTCCATGTCTGGTAAGCCCGATTTCACTAAAATCGTGCCTGCCAGGCATGTCTCCCATCATCGTTGAGCTCGCTTTGGCTGTTCCGCCCGTTATCGCGTGGGTTGAACATTGGTCGTCGGGAGTTGTGGGCACGTCAGCCGGGGCTTCAACGGCAATCTTCCCTGGCTGGTAAGCACGGTTTGCATGACATCGTATATTCTGGTGTTTCCGCGGATCTTCTACACATGTGCTGTGGATTTCCAGGAATTCCGAAACCGTATCACCAACAAATGTCCCAGCTACTTTGTTTCTATGTTTCTGGCATCTCAATGTATTCCCGATGCCTCATTTACCAATGGGTCCATTCTTCAATTTGCTGCAATAACATCTACTTAAGTACAACAACCTGAGCGGCCATCAATCATGCTCGCTTCAGTCCTGCTAGTTCCTTTCGCTCCACGTGGAATAGTTGCCCCCGGACTGTCTCCAGGTCTCTTGCAACTACCTTGAGATCAGCTTGCCGACGGCCAAGGAGTTCGGCCCAGGAGTCATGGATCTCACCCATTTCCCGGATGTGCTCCTCAAGTTCCTCGGGAGATAAGTCCTCGAGTCGGGAGAGACACCTTGATTCCTGAATGGGAGCAGATCAGGTGGATAGAAAACAGGAACCACAAAACATACCGGACACTCGAATAGTGACCACCGCCAAAACAAGTGGCCAACTGTGAATGGCGGCGGCTCATTGCACTGACCGACATCCCACCAATCCCCTCCATTCTCCGCAAGGAGAGTCGTCAGTCCATCCTCCTCCCCCCACTCCTCTGACAGCTGCTGGGATGTCCCTCCACCATCCACTCTGAGGCTGGCCTGAATGTACTTCGGGATCGCCAGGGGTTTCCCGGTGCACTGTAATATGCCCAGAAGGCTGACTGACTGAATCTATGAGGCAGGTTGCAACAGCGTCAAGGTAAGAAGTAAATATTCAGGAAACAATTGCGGCTTACCAGCTCCTGACCCCAATTATTATAGAATGTTGTTTTTGCCTCGGGCGCTGCAAAACGCCCTGTGTAGTAAACCTTCCCAATTGTCCTCAGACGACTCCCGAGGTAATTCGCAAATCGCTGTGTGTCACTGTGGCTCAGACATTTGAGTTCGTCCAGGGGCGTTCTGGTAGTTGGGGGCATTGGGCAGTTGAATCTGAAGACACGACCGAGTGACATTCCGCGGAAGTATCGGTCACGTGCCTCAACAAAACCGGGAATGATTGGACATTTGGGCAATGTGTATTAATGAGTAGACGTCAGTTAAGCATTAGAATGGCAATGTGCATGACAGGAATCAAGTTTATTGTACTGGTATTTGTTTCTATGGTATCTTAGTAGTCTAGTCTAACTTCCGGGATGACAAGAGCGATCGGTAAAATCTTGCACTCTCATCCACCCGCGGAAATCCCCATCTCCTGTCAAGTTACAGTGGACATCTTCCAAAACCTTCCGGTGAAAATATTGTACCACACAGAACCGGTCGCCCTCAACCTCTGCTACGCCATGTTCTAAAACTTTCCCACATACCCCTATGATTGTCCCGGGATCATATCCAAACCGCAGTCCAATTGCTGGCACCTCAAATCGGCCGTGCGTGTAGTGGCCGACTGTGGTTAGAAGGTCATAGAAGGGTGCAAATCCCTTATGATCCCGGTGGAGTTCAGTTTCCCGGTTAGAAATAATCGAGAATGCCGTGAAAGGACTGGGCCACACCAACCGGGCCTGGTCGAGTGAGTTCGTAGCCTGATTTTGAATGGTCCCATTTGCAATTCCGTCCATAATCTCGAGTCCCCGTTTCGCCGCTCTCGGGTGTATGATTGACAAAACTGCCCCTAATATGCCCAGTGAGCCACGGTCTTCGCGGAGGTATCGTACGCCTGGTTTGTTCGGCCAACCACGCAGAGATGTTGAGACTGACAGTTTTTGAGCTAGATTAAACCAGCAAGGCGAAAATGAAACCGTTCCAGGCGAAATTAAAGTCGTTCCGGGGACCTTATACCCTCGTTCCCTTCTTCTGCAAGTCGCTGGGCCAGCCGGAAGACTTCGACGGAAGAGATCATTCAACAGTTGAATGTTCTCAACCATTGTATCCTGAATTGGTATTTTAGTCAGTATCTGTAGGACAAGTCAATTCAACTGACGTTTCTCTTGCTCGAAAAACTTGAGGGCATGTACCAAAGTACGATTATCCCGTGGGAATCGACAACGATACATGGGTCCTCCTGGAGGGGCAGTAATTGCCCATTTTCAGTGGTATAGAGGGGGGGGAAGTACTTCCTTGATCCTTCTTCGTTTCCGGTGGAAGAGCTCAATCTCGCCGCGTAGTCCTCTATCGCCCAGGGTAAAATGACTGTTACAACGTCAGATTTTCCGCGGGGCTTTCTGAAATTTGGGCTTACTCGGGTTGTTGAAGGCGCAGTATACCTGGGCAACAATCATCTCACAATCCTTCAGGATGTCGTATGAGAGGCCCCAATCTGCAGCCGTGGGGGTTGAACCAATATTCAGCCGATGAAACAGGGATAGCATCATGTAGTGGGAGATCCGCTGAGTGAGGTTGCTTGAGGCATCCTGCACGGCGGATGACATATGGGTCTGATTTGTCCGAAATTTTGTACGTGTCATCAAATGACACTACTAATTCACGTGAAATATTTTCATAATTTCTGATATTTTGTTTATCATGGTAATCATTCCGCGGATTCCTCATTCCGTGGATTCCTGACCGAATATTACGGCCTGCAGTATGTCTTCAGCTCTCAGTCCATTTATCACAGCCACTCGGGCCGCGGGGCACAGTATAGATGCTCTGAATGCTATCACACACACCCACCATGCCAACGACGCCGGTATGAGGTTACCCGCGGAAATTTTGAGGGGAAAGCTGGGAAAATCCAAATTTTTTTTTCAATTGTAATTAAAATGCGGAAATTTACAAAAATATTCCACATGAAATCGGAGGGATAACTATTTAAACACACAAAATAGCAGACAATCCGGAGGGATCTTAACAGAGATATTGACCATTTTAGTAAATAAGCATAAAACTGCCAATATGTCTGTGAATACGGGTCTGATTTGTCTGAAATTTTGTAGGTGTCATCAAATGACCCTACGAATTCACATCAAATATTTTCATAATTTTCACTATTTTATTTGTGATGGTATTCATTCCGCGGACAGTATAAATACTGCAATAGACTAATTTCCGCGGTGCGGTAAATGTAGAATTGCCCGGTAAGCGGCAAGGTTACGTGACGAGCTTGACACGAGCTCGCCCATCATATATGAGCTGTCACGGCTCGGGCGATCTCGTGGCGAGCTCGCACATGAACCTTGATATATGGTCACATGCGCAAGCTCCCAAGTTGATCCCATGACTCATGGGCTTTATGACATCATGTTGTCACATGGTTGATGGATAAAGTC
>JBAVQC010000057.1:0-2717 GCA_049693715.1 Acidobacteriaceae bacterium
CCATTGGGACGACTATTCAGTAGCGTCTCTGGCCACCACCTCCCCATTCCAGCACATTCCATCCAGTCTTATAAGGAGCATAACTCCTTATTTTTCAGCGTTACGTGTCTCAGGCCGTCCCACCGTATTCCTTGACAGCGCACGCAGCCTGGGGGCAACATTGGGGCAACTCCCCCTTCCGAAAAAGTGTTGCCCCCAGGCCCAGAAAGAGTTGCCCCCAAGTGCCTTTGACTGACGTACAGATCCGCAATTTGAACGGCGGGCAGAAGCCCGTGAAGCCCAGCAGTGAGAAGTCGGGACCGTCCAAGGTGAGCAAACTCAAGAACACAACGAAGGGCGTAGGCGCGACGTCGGGTAAGACAACGCATCCAGCGCCTTATGCTGGCTGCGTCCCGGACGAAATCCATACGAGAAGCCGAGGAAATCCTCCTCATAAATCTGGTTGAGGATGGTGACCACTGCGTGCTGGACGATCTTGTCCTCCAGTGCAGCGATCCCGAGCGGACGCTTCCGTCCGTCGCCTTTCTCGATGTAAACCCTTCTCGATGGAAGCGCCCGATACGCACCGCGATGCACCCGGCTGTGCAGATCGGCAAGCCGACCTTCCAGTCCGGCTTCGTACTCCTGCCAGGTCATCCCGTCTACACCGGGTGCAGCCTTGCGTTTCAGAGAACCGAAGCTGCTCCTTAGCAGATCGATTGTGACATGGTGGAGCAGAGCGGTGAACTTCATCTCCTTGTGTTCCCTTGCTGCTTTCCGCACACCCGCCAGCCCCTGTGACACGCGTGCCCCGCTCTGTGTCGGGCGCGTGCTGGACTGATGGATGTTCTCCTTGATCAGCGGCCTTCCCTCCTCACTCTCCGCCATCGACTGCTCGATTTTGTTCGAATGATTCATAGGTACTATGCCGCTGTCCGACTCCTCGGCGACGTTCATGCGGATATTGCGGCCTGAGCCTTCACCCGCCGTCCTGCTGCTGGTTGGCAGCAGGCGTCTCCGAGGTCTCCCGGTTCTCGTGCATGAAGCTTCCAGGCGTGTCTGGGGTCTACGACTACGCAGGACCGGACAGGAACTCGCGATATCGCCCCCGCCCGTGTTGCCTTCCGCCCATGCAAAAGCGTCAGCGTCCTGATTGCATCTTTTCGGAGCTCAATACCCAGCCCACCTGTACCCCTGTTTACGCTTCGTCACATACCTCACGGTGTCCAACGCAAAACTCGGGGCCGAGCGGTTCGCTACTCCTTTCTCGTAGGACTCTTGCATTCCCTGCTTCATGCCGGTTTATCCCGGCGCACTGCATTGGCGATGATGCACTCATTGACGCATGGGGGATCGCGGGAGTGAAGCGCTTAGGGGGTTTCAGCTGTGCGATTATTGTCGAGCCGCAGCCTGTGCCGATGCCGGGGGCGGAGGGTGGGGCTGCCAAGCGGGACCGCCATCTTCCCACTGGTCGTCGGTGAGCTGCTCCACATGGGTGCCGTCACAATTCATCACAAATATCTCGCCATACGGCTGCGGGCTGCCGGTGTAAAGGGTCTCGTCCTTGAATCCCATTCGCGAACTCGTAAACAATAGCCGCGCGCCGTCGGGAGACCAGGCCAGGTGCGCTTCATTGCCATGAGTGTGCGTCAATTGGGTTACATCCTTCCCATCGGGATGAACCGTCATCACTTCAAAGTCACCGGCAATGTTGCGGACAAAGGCGATCAGGTCTCCGCGCGGTGACCACAAAGGAAAGTTGTCGTACCGATCGGTCAACAAGGTCACCGAGCCGTCGGCAAGATTCATGATGCGCAGACCTTCGCCATCGGGTCCGGCGGTGCGGTAGACAATGTGACTTCCGTCTGGCGAAAATGCCGCAAAGCCGTTGTTGTTCTGGCCCGAGGTCACCACGCGGAAGCCGGTGCCATCTGCATTGATGATCGCGACCTGTGCTCCTCCATTGACGCGATCGATGGCCTTTTTGGTTCCCGCGGCGAAGTCGAGAAAAGCAGTGAAGCCGCCCACGCCGACAACGATCTGCTTACTGTCCGGCGACCATTGCGGGGCCAGGATCAAGTCCCTTCGCTCGAGGATGGCACGTGCCGGCTGGTCGCCGTCGATGATCATGAGACTGGTGACGCCGCCGGGAACGACGTTTGAAACCGCCAGGCGCATTCCGGTT
Organism: Acidobacteriaceae bacterium; assembly: GCA_049693715.1. Taxonomy (GTDB): domain Bacteria; phylum Acidobacteriota; class Terriglobia; order Terriglobales; family Acidobacteriaceae; genus PALSA-350. The sequence continues at coordinate 2,165 of JBAVQC010000057.1, forward strand.
CGGTCATAGGCCGGCAACGCCGTGGTCGCGTAGAGATCAAATTGCGGACTCCGGCTCCATTGCTTCACCGGTTGGGAGCTCTGCTTAAAGCAGGTACGACTGTAGACAACGTGATTGCCATCCGGAGACCATGCGGGGGGATTGGCCGCTATGTCCGCACCGGAGGGGCCCACCTTGCCGTCGCCGGAAATGATTTCGATCCTGGCTCCGTCGCCGCGCAGATAGGCAACCTTGCCGGAGGCAAGAACCGACGGCGCCAGTTTGACGCCTGGGCCGCTGGTGATGGGAAGGATGGAGCCGGTGGCGACGTCAATCCTGTACACCTGGTTCGCCGCGTCTGGGGCATAAGGCGTAAGCAGTTTGGTCCGGTCGGTCCATGTGTCTTCCGCCGACATGCAGTAGGTCACAACGCTCTTGCTGTCGGCGGTCCATTTGGGGTTGCCGCAGAAGTCCCCATGCTGCGAAATACGCCTAAGCCCCGAGCCGTCGGGGTGCATGAGATAGATGTCGACGAGTTGGAGCCGCTCCCAACGGCTTTTCGCGGTGGGAAGGC
>JBAVQC010000058.1:0-12076 GCA_049693715.1 Acidobacteriaceae bacterium
TAGGCCGTGAGGCACAGGGTGAAGAGACCGTAATTCACGTTGTTGAGGGAATAGGCGAGCCAGGCAAAGAGCAGGGTCAAGGCGGCCAGGGTGGGCGGCGCCGGGGAGAGATGGGCCAGAGCGAAGCTGGCCAGCATGGCCCCGGCCAGAGTGCCGACGGTGCGGGCAATGGCGCGGCTCACGGTGTCGGTCACGCCGGGTCTGAGGACCAGCAAGGCAGTCATGGGTATCCAGTAGCCGTTGGCGAATCCGAAGAACCGGTAGATTTCGGTGCTGACGGCGAGGGTGATGGCGAGACGAAGCGCATAGGGGACGGCACTGGGTGGTTTGTCGCGCGCTATCAACGAGCGCGCGGCTTGTTCCACGGAGGAACGTAACGCCGAATGCTCGTCGCGCAGATAACGCGCGACCGAGCGCAGGTCGGTGCGTAATTCACTCAGAAGCTGGAGAAGGATGCTGGAGGAGATGATCTGCAAGGCGCCGCCGGCCATCACCAGGCTGGAACGGACGGCGGCGGCGCGAGGGGAAAAAGGAAATCCGGAGGCTACGAGCAGAAACACGATGAACTGCTGCCCTACCCAACTGACTCCGGCTTGACGGAGGGAGAGCATTCCATAGACGAATCCCGCGCCGGCGGCGATGAGGACCAGGGTGAAGTTGGCGTGGCCCGCCACCATGCCCAGAAAGGTGGCAGCGCCGGTGCCTAACGTCACCAGGATCATGGGAAGGAATTGCGAATCGTCAATGTGCTGCTTGGGGCCGAAACCGACCGTGAAGGCGCCGCCAGAGGCGATGAGGGCGGCACCGGGATGGCCTAGCGAGAGGCCTAGTCCCAGGCAGATGGCGAGGGGAAGGATGAAGATGAGATCAGCGCGAAAGGACCGGGCTCTCCAGTCGAAGACAATGCTGTCGGAGAAGATGTGACCGGAGGGAACCGGGGAAGCTGCTGACATTCTGTGAAGCGGCTCCTTTAACACCCGCCGGTTGCTGGGTAATGGAATCGTCGATAGGATACAGGGGCGCAGAGGAGGAAGCATGCGAAGGTGGGTGGGTTTCGGGTTTCTCGTTCTATTGGCCACGGCGCTGGGCGTGAGCGGGCCCGCAGCGGCCCAGGGGCGGTTGAGCGATAAAGACCTGCGGGGTTTGTTGCAAAATTTGAAGGATGAAGCCCAGCCGTTCCGGCAGAGCTTCGCGAATGCTTTAAAGCAGAGCACGATTCGTAAGACCAGCAAGGAGAAGGATGCCCGGCTGCTGGCAGATTCGTTTGCCAAGCAGGCGAATAGTGCGCTCGAAACTTTCAAGCGCAACCAGAAGGCGGAACCGGCAGTCACCGAGCTAGTGCATACGGCTACACAGATTGATCCGTTGGTGTACAGCCTGCAACTGGACTCGCAAACCACATCGCAGTGGGAGAAGATGAGGTCGGAGCTGCACCAGGTTGCGCAGGCTTACGGGATTACGGAGCCCTATCTTGCGCCGCAAGGTGCTTCGGCAGCGCTCAGTACCAAGGGAACCTGTCTGAATGCGGTAGGAATTGAGCGGTCTCGGCAGTTGGTGAATGAATGTTTGCAGGTGTCTCCGGCGACACACCCGCCGTGCAATGCGCAGAATGCTTGCTCGATGATTGTGGATGAGATCAAACGGGGTTGTGGGTTGATTGGGCAGGGGGCGCCTGGTTTCTGCGCGGAGTACCAGTAGTGCCGAGAGAGTCTGGGGGAATGGGGTCGTGGTATCCCACATCTCGCGAAAAACGAGCGAGATGCCCCGAATTTCCTGCACGCTGCACGGGAGACGACCGCGCGTGCGCCTTTCTTTAAGGAAAGGCGCATGGAGTGTACGGAACCCACCAATCTCCACAGGAAATCGGGGGTGTGGGGCACCCGTCCGGTTCCCTTTAGCGTTGATACGACCGTGTTCTCTTACTTTTGGGCGGTGTGATCCTGGGCGTTGGCTGGGGCCTTGGGGAGACTGAGCAGATTGGCGAAGAGGCGGTAGGGTCCGGGAATGCCCTCGGGGAGTTGGCGATATAGGGCGAAGGCCACGTAGACGTAAGCGCCTTTGCCGTAGCGGGCGTAGAGGAGGCCGCCTTTTTGGGCGTCCTGACCCGGGTCGTGGGTCTCGGTCAGGGCCTGGTAGCGCGGGTCCCAGGAATGCATGAAGGAATGGCCGCGCTCCTCGACCCAGCCCTTGAAGTCAGCGGCTGTGATGCGGTTGGGCCAGGAGAGGACAGGACTTTCCGGTTCCAGAAGCTCGACCGCATTGCCTTCGTCCACCACCTTTTCAGGATCGCCGGTAAGACTGGTGGGGTAGGGACCGTAGTTGTGGTCGTACTCCCGGCTGTTGTATTGAACGATGAGCACGCCGCCCTTCTTCACGTAGTCGAGCACGCGGCCGTTCGCGGCGGAGAGCTCCGGACGGGCAGCGTAGGCGCGAATGCCGAGGACGATGACATCGTAGGCGGAAAGATCGCCGGTGTTGATGTCTGCCGGCTGCAACAAGTGCACCGCCACGCCCATGCTCTCGAGCGATTGGGGAACATCATCACCGGTCCCCATCACGTAACCGACTTTGATACCGGGAGCCACCTTCACATCGACCCCGACCAATTTGTAGGGGGCCGGCTGGTAGTAGTTGTAGGGGCGCAGACCTGGATAGCCGACCGGCTCATATCCCTGCGTGTACTGGCGGCCCTGATACTCGGCGACCGGAGCGACGGAGTAACTGACAGGGGAAAGGTTGCGTGGGGTCACGGAGAAGGTGACCGTCTGCTGGTCGCCCTCATGCGGGGTGAACAGCGAAGAGGGAGGCGCAGATTGCCAGCCTTCCGGCAGGTTCAAATGGATATCCGCCGGGGTTGATCCTTTGACATTGCTGCGCACGCGCAGGTTCACCTGGGCGGGCTTTGGGTCATCGAGGGGGATGATGCCGGCGGCACCGGTGGCGGCCACGGAGATGGCCGGGGCTATCAACAGCGGGTTGTAGACGCCGCCACGGCCCACCACATGCTGCACGGTCTGCACCGCCTGACCGGTGCGCACCATCACTCCGTCTACGTTGAATTCGACCCATGCTTCCAAGGGGTAGGGCGGGAGCGGGTGGTCGAGGCAGGCTACGCTGTCAAGGTCGTAGTAGGACTGCTCGACGTCCTTGCGATGAAAGCAGGCTTTGGTCAGCTCGGCGTCGAGAGGTACGGTCACTTTGAATTCCGCGGCCTGGCGCTGGTTGGCTTGATCCGTCCCTTTGATGGGAGTGGTGGGGACAATCTGCCAGTCGCCGGTTCCGGTCGAATGCACAGAGACGCTTTGCATCTGAATGGGCGCAGCCGAGGGATTGGTGAGGTAGGCGGTGACCCCGAAGGACTGGCCCGGGACGGCGGTGGTGAAGGTATCCTGCGGATCGGTGGCGAAGCCGGACCGGCCGCGATCAGGGTTGGCAGGGGACACGACCGCGTTCAAGGTGACGCCCAGGGCTTCGACAATCGCGCTGTTGAATTGCGCCTCCTTTACCTTGAGCTCGTAATTAATATTGTATTTTTCCTCCGGGGAGAGGGTGGAGGCGGTTACTTTTTGTATAAGTAACTGTGTCTGTTTCATTCCAGCGGCCAGCAGAGGGACCAGTTTCGCCGGCTCGGAGGGAGAGAAGGATTTTGTAGCCTGGTCAACAGAGAGGGCGATCTGGTGCAGTCCCACGGTCAGGAAAAGGTGCTGGCCGGGGGCCAAGGAGGCTATTCCGGCTAGCGAGATGTCAATCCCGTCGAAGAATGAGTTTTCCTTATCGGGGGATTTTACGCGCGATCCGTAACGGTGATAGGGCACATTGAAAACGCCGGAGAGGGGGATGCCGGTGCCGCCGTTCTGCGACTTTTGCTGGCCGAGGCCTTCTCGCGCCAGTTGTATGTAGGAGCCGCCGAGGACAGAGTCATAGGCGCCCTCAGTGATGCTCAGGGTGGTGGCGGGTACGGAATCAATCGTTTTTCCGGCTACGTAGTCATAGAAACGAACCGGGGCCCACTTGCCTGTGGCGTAGTCATACATGCCCTTGGGGCTGATGGAGAAGGAGGGCACGCGGGCGTAGACCTTAAGCGGGGTCCAGGGGAGGAGGCCGGCTTTGATTTGATCGGGGAAGACGTTGGGGTCGCCTGCCGCTTTGAAGACTTCCTGGGCCATTTCTCCCGAGACCTGATGCTGGCCGTGGCCATCGGTGATGCCACCGACAAAGACGGCGGCGAGGACCAGAGGGCGATTGAGGCGGACGGCACGGACGACATCGTAGAGGACGCGGTCGTGTCCCCAGACGGAGAGGGCCTCGTCGAGGGTCTTGGAAAAGCCGAAGTCGGCGACGCGGGTGAAGTATTGATCTACGCCGTAGCGGCGGTCGGCGGCTAACAGTTCCTGGGTGCGGACCAGGGCCAGCGCGTCCCACAGATCGTTGGACATGATGTTCTGGCCACCCTCGCCTCGATTGAGGGTCAACAGGGCAACGCGCGCGCCCTGGCCGCGGGATTCATAGGTGAGCATGCCTCCGTCTTCGTCGTCGGGGTGGGCGACGATCATCATCAGACTGGAACGGTTGCCTAGCTTGCGCAGCGACTGCTGGAGCGCGGAGTTGCCGCGGTCTACCCGGAGGGGCTGGTAGTCGGTGGTGGCAGCGATGGTGGAGGCGGCCGGGGTTTGCGCTCCTAGTGGGGACGCGGTGAGGAGAAGGACGGCACAGAGAGCTAGGAATCGGGGCGCGCCTGGGCGGAAATAAGTCATAGGCCGTAGTTAGCTATAGCATATGACAGGATCAACGGCGATTTAGATTCATGGATGTGGAGTTGGGTGGGGTTTTGTTGTTGTTTTTTTGCGGGTTAGGGGTGGGGTGCTGTGGTTAGAAAGGTGAGAGTGAGGGTTTTTGGATAAGAGCGAGGGGCTGGTACGCGGGATCGGGCTGCGGGGCGCGATCTCGCTGAACATGATCAACATGATCGGGGTGGGGCCGTTTGTGACCCTGCCGTTGATCGTGCTGGCGATGCATGGCCCCCAGGCCATTCTGGGCTGGATATTGGGCGCAGTGCTGGCGGGTTGCGACGGATTGGTGTGGGCGGAACTGGGCGCAGCCATGCCAAAGGCGGGCGGGTCCTATGAGTATTTGCGTACCATCTATGGTCCGAAACGCTGGGGAAGGTTCCTCTCCTTCCTATATATATGGCAGCTGAGTTTTAGCGCTCCGCTTTCGATCGCATCGGGATGCGTCGGGCTGGCACAATATGCCGGTTATCTGTGGCCGGAGCTGCGCAGAGTCTACGTCTCTTACCAGTTGCCGATTCCGGTTCCGTTTGTGAAGACGTTGCCGCTTTCGATTTTGCTTGGACCCGGCACCCTGGCGGCCATGGTGTGCTGCGCGATCGCCGCTGCCTTGCTGTATCGCAACATCCAGAGTGTGACCCGCTTCTCCGGCCTGCTTTGGCTGGGGGTTATGGGCACCATGATGGCGGTGATTCTGACCGGGCTGCTGCACTTTCATGCAAACCTGGCCTTCGGGTTCCCTCCCGGTGCGTTTGCACTATCGAGTGCGTTTTTTACCGGTCTGGGCGGAGCGTTGCTCATCGCCACTTACGATTACTGGGGCGCCTATAACATAAATTTTCTAGGTGCGGAAGTGCGCGATCCGGGGCGGACGATTCCACGAGCCATTGTGTGGTCGGTGGCGCTGGTCGGGGTGCTCTATCTGCTGATGAATACGAGCGTGCTGGGCACCATGCCGTGGCAGGAGTTGATTGGGCAGGCAGGGACGAACGCGCGGCTCTCAGTGGCCGCGGTGGTGGTGCAGCGGGCCTATGGCGCGGCAGCAGGACGCGTGGTCGCGGCACTGGTGGTGTGGACTGCGTTTGCTTCGGTGTATGCCTTGCTGCTGGGCTATTCCCGGGTTCCGTATGCGGCGGCGCTGGACGATAACTACTTCCGTATATTCGCCCGGGTGCACCCGCGGCATCGAATCCCCAACGTCTCCCTGCTTATGCTGGCCGGGGTTTCGATGGTTTTTTGCGTGCTGCAACTGGCGGACCTGGTAGCGGCGTTGGTAGTCATACGGATCCTGTTGCAGTTTTTGCTGCAACAGGTTGGAGTCATGGTGTTACGCCATACCCAACCGGAGATGGAGAGGCCATTCCGGATATGGTTCTACCCGCTGCCACCGCTGATCGCGATTGCAGGATTTCTCTATATATTGTTTTCGCGGCCGCACTTTGCACGGGAGATATTCTTCGCCATGGTGGTGGTGCTAACCGGAACACTGACTTACTTGCTGAGAGCATGGCGGCGGCGGGAGTGGCCGTTTTCGCCCTAAGCTTTGGTCTTGGCGCGCTTCTGCTTAGCCCAACGGAGTTTCTGGGCGGCGGCGATGCGAGCCCTGCCTTCGGGTGAAATGACCCGTTTGCTGCGCACTGCGCGAGGCTTGGGGGCGGCCAATCCGCTCTTACGAGGACTGCGCGACACCTTACCTACGGCTGTACCAGCGACCAGGTCACGGGCTTCGGTTAAACGGCTGATTTCGGCATCTATGTGGGTGATTATTTCTTCGATCGTCATCGCCCTTTAGTGTATCTCAACTTAGGGCAAGTGAGGTGGAGGAAAGACCAGACAATTTTCAGAGGGCCCAAAACCGGTTAGGGTGAGGGTTGGTCGTCCTTTAACAAAGGGTCGCATTGCCACTCGACAATCTCAACCCTGGATGCCGGAATCCGCAGTTCGCTGGTGGCGGGCACGATTCTTTCGGGTAAGATGCGAGAGCCCAGAACCTGGCGACGGCAAACGCGCGCCCGGGCAGCAAAGACGGCAAGGGTCACCTGCTCGCTGAACTGCCTGGACACAGTCAAGTTGTTTTCATCGTAGATCTTGTTACAGCGGCCAAACAGCCTGGCTGTCTCAATAAGAGCCTTGCGCGCAGCGCGGCCCCACACATACATGTTTAAAGTAAGGTGCATGCCGTCGTACCAGGCGCCGGGGTTTTTCTCGTAAAACTCTGCCACGGCACGAAGCCCCTCGATAAACTGCCGGCGACGAAGTTGTTCGTTGCTCATTGGACTCTCACAGCGGGGGCCAGCGACCCGAATTTGCGCTCTAAGGCCTGGGCCAATTGTGTAGCTCGACGGGACGCACACGCGGAGCACCGGCAGACCGGCGAGCCGCCGGGGAACACCATCCTATTCTCAAGCCTCATAAGTTCCGCAGCCTCTTCTGTTTGCCCCTCTTCTGTTCGCGAATGAAGCGATGGCGTGCCTGGGTCCATCGGGCACGCGGGGTTTCATGGTTGAAGTCAAGGCCGCAGTTTCCACCCCTGCGACAGTCGCCTGCCCCGTTGGTTTGAAAGGGCGGCTGAGGTGACCAGGCGAGTGAGCGCTGTTCGGCAGTGAAGCGTGATAACTGCCGGATGATCTGATCAACAGTGAACAATGAGGAAGCATGGTTGTCGTCCATATTCAAGTGCGAATGGGGAGGCTGATTACTACCTTGAGCTTGCTGCCAAGGGTCAGAACCGTCAAGGGGCCACTGCACAATGATGAGGAAGCAGGGGTAGTAAACTAAAAGTAACTACTACGGTATTTGTTATGTTGGTGTACGCGGCCAGGCATGGTTACCGGGAGTAACTTCGAGTTAACTACCCCTTTTCCCTCAGAATTCTTTGGTACCACTCTTGCGCCTGCGCGCAGCCCATGCCATCTTGATCTTGCCGGGGATTCCGGTGAGCGAAGTAAGGCAACCAGGAGAGAGGAATCTATGAGGCGCTACGGGCATAGCACGACCATTCCCAGACTTTGAGCGCAGGCAAGACCGACATATGGATGCCGGTCTTCATCGGCGACTATCTCGCCGACACCATGCACCTGAGTACAGAACAGCATGGGGCCTATCTTTTGTTGCTTTTCCATTTGTGGCGCCGGGGCAGTCTGCACGACGATGACGGCGCCCTGGCGCAGATAACGGGGCTAACGAGCACTGCCTGGAGCCGAGCGCGGCCGGTTCTGGCGGACTTCTTCCAGATTCACGACGGGCTTTGGCGCCATCGACGCGTGGAGCAGGAAAGAACCCGGGTCGCGGCCAAGCAACTATCCAATTCGAAACAAGCGAAGTTAGCGGCGGCTCGCAGATGGGGCAAGCCGGCGTTGTTGCTGCCCGGAATGATCGAGAGCACCGATGCTGTGAGCAATGCGGACGCATTGCCGAACGATGCCGATTCACATTCACATTCAGAACCAGAGTTATTAAAAACATATGTATCTCAGGAAAGAGTTTCTGAGAAGCGTGGTCCTGATTCCCGGCATATGCAATTTCGAGCCATCCTTGCCGAGTACTGGAAAGCAAAGAACCATGCTTCTCCGGAGATGCCCTGGCAGGGCCGTGATGCCAAAGCACTGAGTGACTTTCTTTCCGCCAGCCCCAGCTTAAACGAGCCACAGTTTCGGCAGATGCTCGTGAACCGGGCGCGGTCGGCGGTTACCCATGGGGACCGGGTTTATTTGTGGATTGCGAACTTGACGCGTTACCAGGAAGAAATCACGGTGTACAACAAGCCGGCATCCGCAGGGGGAAGCTATGCAAGCAGAGCGGAAATCAATCGTAACAGCGTCGTCAGCGCCGTCGATCGAGCGCTCGTGCTGGCTCGAGAGCACGCTGGTGGAACTGGGCAAGCTGGCCCTGAGCCGACAGCTTTCCATGACACCGGAATGCCTCTTGCTGATGGCGCAGGACCTGAGGGATGTGCCCTGGCAGTACCTGGAGATCGCGATCACGGGATGGCGGCGGGGGACTTTGCACATGGGGCGGCCGGAACAGATGGACCGCTTCCCTACCGTCCGGCAGCTGAGGGTGCAGGCGAAACTGATCGAGTTGGAAGGGACGAGGTGAGCGCATGGTGAGCGAGAGCGCGGATGTGTATCAGGAAATCTTCGCCGGGGTAAGGAGCCGCTCCGATCTCGCGCACGCGATTGCCAGGGCAGTGCGGCAATTACGCGAAGCGATGGAAAAGGAAGACAACTGCGCGGTGACCGCGGCGCATGTGCGGAACCTGAAAGAGATCGATCCAGCGGCACTGGCGTTAGCGTATGCCATGGCGGAAAAGACGTGTACGTATTGGCCGACGCCGGGACAGATACGCGAATTGGCGGGCTGGTCGGAAGAGACGCGTGGCCGGGCAGCGTTGCAGTGGGTGTTTGCTTACCTCGCCAAGCATGGGGTGGAAGGGCGCGCACATGGCGGCGGGGTGCGGTTCGGAGAGGACGAGACCGGACGCCGAGTGTTGCTGGAGGCAGAACCGGTGATTCCGGCGCCGGAGATACCGGCGGAGATAGAAACTATCCTCTCTTCGCTGGGAAGTGGATCGGTCAAGCAAGGCCTGCGTTATGTAAGTCAACACCCGGTGGCGAAGGGCTGGGACACGTTTCACGGTGACGCGGCTTCGAGAACCGCGGAACGGATAGAAGCACAATGGGTTCGTTGTTGTCTGCACATCCTGCGAACGAGCGGTAGAGGTTCTAACTCGAGCGAAGCACACACCATCCCCCCTTTACGGAGGACGGAATGAGTAATGAACTGGGGGTTGTTTGCATCAAACTCTCCACCACGGGTCCGGCGTACCAGCCGGCCAGACCGCACAAGCGCTACAACCTGGGAGCCGCTATCCTGCTGGCCGCGTTGCGGGATTACCGCAGCATGGATGAAGACCTGCACAAAGATGCGGAACGGTTTCTTTATCCGCAAACACAAGAGAGCCAGGATCACTACGACTGGGCGGTTTCGCTGGCCGATGGGCTAAACCCGGCATGGCTTCGGGATTCGCTGGATCGATCCCGGAATAAGTGGGATTGGCAACGGGGCGCGCGTGTCCTTGTCACTGGGCGGAGAAGAAGGATTGTCAGGAGGGGGAAAAGCAATGAAGCCAGGAAATGCTGTTAGCGGTTTCACCCTGAGATTCCCCCGGGAAGTCGTGTGCATGCTGTTCAGCCGGCAGGCCCGGCGGACAGTGTACGGGCTGGTGGTGCTTCGGCGGACACACGAATATGTGCTGGTAAGGGCCGCGCTCGAGGGCGCGCGGGACGATCGCAAAGCGTACTACGAGGGATATGTGGACGCGCTGGAGATTCTCGGCGCCCGGGCCTTGTTGTTGGCCAAGGCTCTTTGAAGACAATCCATGGTGAGGAGAGCGTGTATGAGCGATGAGCCTAGTCCGAGCGAGTTTCTTATTTCGAAGATGGAAGGTATGGATGATGTTACCCAGGTTTTGATCGTCACGCGTACGGAAGAGGGCGAGATCAGCTATGACAGCTGTGGCCAGATAGCGGCGGATACGCTGGGGATGATCGAGTTTGTGCGGGTGGCTGCCGCGGAACATTTGCGGCGGGAATTGTATGACGAGGATCTGGATTGACGCGGGTCAGGTTGTCTTTGAATGGGTACGGGCTTCAGCCCGTACGTTAACAGTCAAGATGAACCGGCTTTAGCCGCTGATGGCTGCTTGAGCCAGCACAAGAACTGCCCTCAGGGGCTAAAGAGTCTGCGTGAGAGCCAAGATTTCCGGGCAAAATCAATACGATTGTGTGTTGATAGGTACCAAAAATCAATACGAATATTGCGTGATTTTCGAGTTCTCACGCAGACTCTAAAGCCCATCGTAGTTTCGAGCAGTTGCGGCACGACTAAAGTCGTGCCCAGATACAAAACCGAATTTTCAGCAACCCGTGAAGCTGTTTCATCTTTACAGCTATTCAGCAACCTGTGAAGCCTTCACAAAAGTGGGAGCAGCAATGGATGACATGGAATTGATTGCCGCGGCGCGCCAAGGGAACCAAGACGCGTTCGCAGAGCTGCATCGACGGCATATCGGGTATGTTCGGGCCATAGGGCGGTCGATTCTTCGTAGCCGGGACCTGGACGATATGTGCCAAGAGACGTTCCTGTTGGCGTTTATGCGACTGGATAGCTTCGAGGGCAATTCACAGTTCCGCGCCTGGATCACCCGGATCGCCATCAATCGATGTTTGATGATCCTGCGTAAAAGGCGACAGGCCAGTAACGGCGAGTCACAACTGGTGCAGTTAGGAGTAGACGAGATAGTCGATCGCCGCCTGTTTGCGAGTAGAGACAAGCAACTGGAAAGCGTGGGGGCCCGGATGGATCTGGAGCGGCTGCTGGGAACACTGAAGCCCCTGCAACGCCAGATTCTTGAGATGGCTTACCTCGAGGATATGCCCGATTTGCAGATTGCGGCAACGTTGGAAACAACGGTAGTCGCCGTGAAGTGCACGCTCTACCGCGTAAAACGACTATTACGCGATGCGGGGAAGAAAAGCTAACACTTTTTGGGTGTGGTTGGAATCTATACCAGTATTCGAATCGGAAGATAAGCACTCGTCCGCTTGCTTCTGCATTGCGCTCCCAGCGCCTAGACCTTGGGACTAAGTGACGAGACGGAGATGTATGACTCCCAAGGTCTGCATCCTCAATTAGGATGACGCTCGTTCTCTTACCTGCGGCGACATTGCGCATAGATGTGCCAGCCGGCGACATCATCACTACACCAAAAGCAGAGTGGACGCACTGGTCAAAGCCGGCGAACTGGCGTGGCTGGGGAAACATAAGAGATTCGCTACGTTCCGGAATGCACGCTCCTGGATCAAGACGTATACCCGGAACGAGTACGGCGAGGTGATCACGTGCGGGATGCAGCTGGTGCCTGGCGGCGGCGGTTTCTAACTATCATGAAGATAAGAGCTCTGCTTACTCTGGTTATGGCCACAGCCACAGCGTATGGGGGCACTGTCACCGGGACGTTGCGAGGCCCCTCAGGGCTGCCGGTGAAGAATGGCACGCTCAACTTTGTGCTGCAACAGGCAGGCCTGGCGGTGGGCACGGGCAGCATCGTTCCGACAACGGCTCACGGTGACGAAAACAGGTGACGAAAACAGGTGACAGACTGGACTGCACCCCTGAGTTGAGACACGGCCTAAGGTAATTAAATGGGGGACACCTCGGCCCGCTTTGGCTTCGTTTATCTATAAAGCAGTCAAAGCAGTCGTGGGGCCGCGGGAGTGTGGGAATCC
>JBAVQC010000059.1:0-25405 GCA_049693715.1 Acidobacteriaceae bacterium
GCTCCTTGGAGTTTTAGTTTCGCTGCTGTGCGGGGGAACAGGGTGATGATCGGGTGTGATACCGGACAAGGTAAGTTGTCCTTGCTCGCGTTTAGGCCGTAGACTACCGACAACTGCCGGACAAGGGAACGGACGCGCGAGAATCTGATCCCTGCCGAAATCGTCTTGGTATGGGTTAGATTCAGCGGTCTGGAGTAGAGTGTTGCCGCGGAGACTCTTTTGTTACACCGATGGTATCGTTTTCGGGTTACTTTTGGTCACAGCAATGCGGCCGCGAGCGCGACGGTTTTATGGGTACTGCCCGGCACGATGGACGATTCCGGCTTGGACAGGGTTCTGAACGATAGAGTCGCGATGCTCAAAAAAGCTTTGCCCATCACGTATGCGCACTTCGGAGAATCCCTGTTGCCAGACCTCTCCCTGACATCCAAATTCCCTTTTTAGACGATAGGAGAATCCGCCCTTGATCCGTTGCAGGGCCTTCTCGATGGCTAAGGTCAACAGGAAGTGTCATCAGCAGATGTAGAGGGTCCGCCATGATGACGAAATCATGCAACTGAAATCTACCGCCCGCTACGTACGATCCCAGCTCGTCGATCACAAGCGTGGCATTCGGCTCAGATGGCAATAAGCGTCGTGCCATGCTGGTTTTCGTGGTGAGGAAAAACACCCTTGTACTGCTCAGAATTGCCTTCCGACAAGCACTTCTAGAAGGATGCGCCATAGCAGGGACTAAAGAGTCTGCGTGAGAACTCCCCAATTGTGTCGTCCCTTCGGGACTCGATTTGCGTGGAATCCTACCCGGCACTCCCGTGCCGGGCTATAGATTGTCCCGTCCCTTCGGGACTGGTTGGAAATAGGCCGCAACGCAGTCCTGGAGATGGTTTCCCGGTCACGGGATTGACCAATGAGTATGGGTATCAATGGCAATTGCAGCGAAATCGTAGCCCTGCATCTGCAGACAAGTAGGGTCATCGAGGCGGAAATTGACACGTTCTATTTCATTATTCGCTTCTCAAGATCACATTCGGGTCGATTGCCATGGCGCGACGTGCCGGCAAGTAGCTGGCCAACGCCGCCGCCGAACAGACCACAAGAGAGACAACTACCAGAACTGCAGTTGAGTGCGGGCTAATGCCATATAGGACCGAGCGGAGAAGACGAGTGGAGAACCATGACACCAACAACCCGAGAAGAATGCCGGCTGCTGCAAGGCGCGTAGCCCTCCCCATCACGAGCCGCAGGATGCTATGAGGGGAGGCACCCAGAGCCATCCGTATCGCAATCTCCCGTATGCGCATCACGGTCGCATAGGTCATGACACCATAGATGCCGATCCAGGCAAGAACTAGAGCAAACCCTCCAAAGAGAGAGAAGAGTTCGACGTTGAACCGAAGCGGGGTCATTGATTCGGAGAGCACAGAGTCCATCGTACGAACATCCGTCACAATGACCTGGCCATTCATCTTTGCTACTTCGTCGCGAATCATCTTCGGAAGAGGATCTGCTGAGTGGCGTGACTTCACGACGAGGGTCACTGCATCCGGTGTCATCTTCTGAAGGCTACCTGCCATCTGGGACAAGCACATGTACATCTCAGGAGATGAGGATGTTTCCAGGTCACGGTACCTGACGTCTCCAACAACTCCAACAACGGTAAAAAACCACGGGAGCCCGCTGTCCTCAGGACGGCCTAACTTCACACGATGCCCAATGGGACTTCTGTGCGGGAAATAGCGTCGTACAAAGGCATCATTCACAACTGCAATTGGCTCTCCGTCATTAATGTCGTGGTCGTCGAAAAAACGTCCAGCCAACAGAGGGATCCCCATGGTTTGGAAATATCCAGCACTCACGATCCGCTGGGCAGTATCCAGAAACTCGTCCGGCAAGAGAGGGCGCCCTTCGATAGAAAATGACATCTGCCAACTCCCACCGCCGATTGGAAGGTTGGTCGTCAACCCAGCGGCGGCGACCTCCGGGAACTGCCGCAAGTGTTCCAGGAGGCTATTGTAAAAAGAAGTTACGTAGTGCGGATCTGGCCGCGGTATCAGCGCAAGAGACAAGTCGGCTGCTACCACACGTTGCCTGGCAAATCCTGGGTCTACGTTGATCACTTTCCACAAGCTGCCAGTGAGCAACCCGGCGCCGGTCAATAACACGATAGCGAACGTTGTTTCGAGCAGCACAAAAGCGTTGAGAATTCGAACCGTGCTCTTGTCTCCTCCCACCAGTGACTGGCGGCCGACGTTCTGCAAGACAGGGCCGGCATGTTTCCGCACTAAATCCAGAGCTGGCGCGAGTCCAAATAGATTGACGCAGGCCACAATGGCTACCAGTGAGAATGCGAGAACGCGCCAGTCAATCGAGGCCCGGCTAAGACCAGGTAAGTTGACCGGCATGGCGCGAAGCAGCGGCACACAACCCCAGGCTAGCGCCAGTCCAAGCAATCCGCCGAGTGACGCCAGCAGCAGGTTTTCGATCAACAATTGCATGAGCAGCCTTCGGCGACTGGCGCCCAGGGCTGTGCGTATAGCGATCTCGTTCTTTCGTCCCGCTGACCTTACCAGCAAGAGCATCGCGACGTTGGAACACATGATGAGAAGCAACAGTCCGACCGCGCCCGCAACAGCCGCGAGTACCGCGCGCACATTTCCTACTGCCTCTTCCTTGAGGGGGATGAGTCTTACACCCGAGCCCGCGTTCGAGGTCGGATATTTGGTTGCCAATCCGCGGCTGATGGTGTCCATTTCTGCCTGCGCCTGCCCCAGGCTTACGTGCTTCCGCAAACGTGCAACAACCCCATAGGTGTGCGCCTGCCTGTCACCCTTCTCCTGTGCATTGGTGCGCAGCGGGACTACGGCGTCCCAATGCTTCGCGACAGGAAAATAGAAGTCGGGTGGCAACACACCCGCAATGGTATAGGTGACATTGTCAAGCCTCGTCGTCTGGCCGATTACGTCTGCATTGCCTCCGAACTCTCTCTTCCACAACGCGTCACTCAGGACCAGAACATCGGAAGTCGACCGGACATCTTCCATGTTGAGGGTACGGCCGACATGGGCGCTCATGCCGAGAACGTGGAAGAAATCGCCGTCTGCCTTCAGAGCCGTGATATTTACGGTCCCGGTGGGCCTGGCCAGGTGGTACAACCCTCCCTCTATCAAAGTCATACCTTCAAAAACATGGTTCTGCTCACGCCAATCTTCAAAGTTAGGCGCAGCTACCGTAACACGATCTGCCTTTAGTTGTTGCTTGGTTTCCCAGAGGATCACAAGCCGGTCGGGGTCGGAATAGGGCAATGGCCGCAGAAGAACTGCGCTAAACACGGTAAACATCACGACGCTTGAACCAATCCCCAGCCCAATGGTCAATATGGCCGACGTCGCGAATACCTTGTTTCGGAACAGCCCTCGAAAAGCAAAGATAAGATCCCGAAGCATTGATCCCCCTGCACTTTCCCGGCGATTCTACTACGATTCATGTCATCGCTCTGGTGACGGCAAGAAAGAGCGGTCGCTTCTCCGCGACGTCTTAAGATGCGAATGGTCTCGCTGGCGATAGATCAACGTAAGGAGGTATTGGCAAATGCGACCGCGGCGATTCAAGTGGATGTAAGGGTCTTCCGCACTTTTGGTGGTGGGTTCACGGAGAGCGCTGGGATTGGTAATAGAAAGTGGACTGATGAACGCGAAAACCCCGTTGCAATCACGAGCGGCACAAGTCAGCAACGCCGACTATACGTCCTTGTGCTTTGCTAAACGCAGCGCCGTGTATCGAGTCCTTATTGAAACGGCAATCGAAATGAGCGCTACGGCGTTGTTGGGTCGGCATGACCGGTTCAGCGGGCTTGGAAGTACGCGACCGTTTCGTCGATCTCCTGCCTTAGCTTCCCGGGCTCGGTCATGTCGGCCAGGTGGCGAAGCAATACCAGCGTTCTCTCCGGTTCCTTGCCCGTTGGCTGAATGCTTTCGGGCCTTTGAAAGGCGGCGCGCAAGATGGCCAGCAAGTTCCGCGTTTCGTCTTGATTTAGAGCGTTCACGCCAATGAGCCTGCTAATTAAGTTCGCGGTTTCGTCTCCCAGTTCGCCTTGTGGCGATTGGAGGCGGACCGGCGTGGCGCCCATCCCATTTGTCATGAAGTATCCCAGCAGCTCACTCTGGTATTGCTCTCGCGTCTGCTTGCTTGGGTGCCCATTAATCAACCTACCGTCAGTTGTCCGATAAAAATCCGAGAGGCCCGGCGTTTGAAACGTCTGGGTCCCCTCGGTTGTCTCGCAGTTGAAAACGGTGACGTAAGGGCCGCTCTGAAATATGGGCCCACTCGGCGCGCATGGCGCCTTCACCGAGAATTGAATAACGGGACTGGCGAGTTTGCTTCCAACAGTCCAGATCTCTTTCCAACCTCCAAAGTCTCTCTTCTCGAGCTGCCCGCTCGTCGACCATCGACCTGTGCTATCAGTCGTGCCAATCACGGGGCTCCAGTCCGTATACCCTTCCCGCATAGTTCTGACGCTGACAAGCTGGTTGGGTGCGGCTGTGATTACAATCTCGAAGCGGTCGCCGATTTGAAAATCGCTTCCGGGACGGCTCGCATTGAGCAGGTTTACGAGCGGAATCTGGGCGGTCGCGGGTAAAGTCGCCAAAACCAAAGTGAGCAGTATCCGCACAATGCTCCGATCGAAGTTCATTCTACCAGAGCTATCTGTTGGCCCAACTACCCGCGCCTTGTCGGCCGGCGCCGTGGTGCACGCTCTAGAAATTCCTTCGTCCGTACATAGCGTCGAACGGTCGTGCGGCTAAAACCAAACTTACGAGAGATCGCGCCCAACGTGGCGCCCTCCTCATAGGACACAACTACTGATTCAAATCGTGCCTTCTGTTTCTCCCGCGACGATTGGCGCTCCTGATGGTGCTGGATCAATGTCGGCGGTGCTGCTTCTCGAACCGGTGAACCCTCTTGGCCATCTAATTCCGTCGCATCGCTTAGCAGTAGCGTCGAATCTGATTGCGTCGAATCGGAAGGTAACTCAACCTGGCCTAAGACCTGAGGCAATCGCTCCAGCACCCGTTGGAGCGCCTGCGTCAGATTGCAGTAAAGGTGAAATCGATCCGCAACCTGAACGGCTTCAGGCGCACCACGCCGCGCACCTTCGGCATAAGCACCTGCACGATCCCGGCTGATCACCTGGACACTGGGATGAGCCAGGAGCCATTTTGCCAATGTGTCGGATTCACGATTCGTCACTTTTCCGGATGCAGTAATTGAGCAGGTCGCAACACCAGATACGATAGATCGATTGTACGCACCAGCCAGTTTCTATTTTGATTTGAGCAGGCGGACCGCGACAGCTACTATTGCGGATATGGGTTCAGCTCATCCCTTTTCGCCCGCCTACCGAGACAGGGTTTCTGCTCAAGTCCTTGAGTGGGCCTCCAATGATCACCGCATTGTCGCCGGTGCCGTCGTGGGCTCCATGGCTACCGGTCCTGGCGATCGCTGGTCGGATCTTGACCTGAGCTTTGCTGTCGGGAAAGGCTTCTCCGTAGGACCTGTTCTCGAAGACTGGACCGCTAAACTCGTGGCAGAGTTTTCTGCCAACAAGCTTTTTGACCTGCCAGCCGGCCAATCTATCTACCGAGTTTTGCTCTTGCCCGGTTGCCTCCAATTCGACCTCTCCCTTACTCCCGCTCCCGACTTTGGCGCTATCGGTCCAAACTTCAAACTCCTCTTCGGAGAGGCCGTCGAGAAGCCTCACTTCCTGCCACCGCGGGCTGAAGACCTGTTCGGGTATGCCGTCCATCATCTGGTGAGGGCTCGCTTCTGCATCGAACGCGGCCGAATGCTGCAAGCCGAGTACTGGGTCAGTTCCGCGCGCGATTATGCTCTCAACCTCGCGTGCCTGGTGCGCGGGATTTCAGCCGCCCCCGGTCGCGGTTTCGACCAGCTCCCGCTCGATGTTCAACAACAGGTCGCCATTGCCCTCGTTCGCTCCATTGACCGCGAATCCCTCCTCACCGCACTCTCGATAACTGTCGACATTCTCCTCGCTCAAAGCGCAGGCATGCCCGAGCTCGCCTCCAGGCTTGAACCGCAGCTCTACACGCTCGCGGCTTCATGGTCCATTTAGCGATTCTGAGCGCTGCGCTTGATCGGAAGCGGGAGGATCGGAAGTCCTCCTCGAATGGTGAACAGACCGATGCGCTCATCCAGCCATTCGTATCCTCTATGTCTCTCCGTCAAGTGGACGTAAACCGGCTTTTCGGACAACCGCCGAGAGCGGAGGGTACGGAGCGCGCTGATCAAAAGACAATTTGAGCACCCGAGCCTTTGTACGGCGTGATCAGAACAGACAGGATTATCATTAAAAGTTGGTGCCGGTTTGTACTTGGATTTGGTGCGCCTAGGTGCCGCCCCGTGCGCTGTGTGAAACGAATCCAAGTATCTCATAAATAGCGAGTTGTGCATCGCTGTGCGAGGTCGGCAACCCGGTGCTCAGAGCACAAAAATCGGACTTAAAATTCGGAGGCCCGCAATTCCCCGCCGATCCGGATGTAGCTCACTCGCCTTGTTTCAGTCTCAACCGCCGCTCTTCAAGCTCTATCTGTGAGCGTTCCAACTCTTGAGCGATGAGTTTTTCGTCCGGCAGTACGGTCCGGTATTCGGCGGCCAGCACCTTGTTGGGAAGATTATCGAGCGCATAGCGGGCCTCCGCGACGCCTTTCTCTGTACAAAGAATCAGACCGACCGGCGGGTTTTCTCCGGATTTCATCCAATGCTCGCGAGCATAGTTCAGGTAGAGGTGCATCTGACCCGCATCTGCGTATCCGAACCTGCCTACCTTGAGGTCTAAGATGACCAGGCAGCGCAAGCGGCGGTGAAAGAAAACGAGTCCTGGACAATTTTCAGCCGTCCCTGCGGGACTGAGTCTAGAAACGCGGTTCTCACGCAGACTCTTTAGGCCGTACATGGAGCGGCCAACCTCAATCGGCTTTAGCCCCTGAGGGGATCTCTTGTACTCGCTGAAGCAGCCCTCAGCGGCTGAAGCCGATTCAAGTTGACTGTTACACGTACGGCCTAAAGGCCTTACCCTTCAAAAAGTAGGTTCTCACACACCCTGTTTAGCCCCTGAGGTAGTGCGCCGGTCTTTGGTTTTCAGCATCCTGTGGAGACGTTTGCCGGCGATCCAGAAAATTCAAGCCTTGACGAACTGCACGTCGAGCGTAATGGTCACCTCGTCGCCGACCAGAAGGCCGCCGCTCTCGAGCGCCGCATTCCAGGTGAGGCCGAAGTCTTTGCGGCTGATCCTGGTGGTCGCCGACACCCCAACTCGAGTATTACCCCAGGGATCCTTCGCCGGCGGAGTGGGCCCTTCCGCAGAAAAGACTACCTTGCGCGTGACGTCCCGAATGGTCAAGTCTCCTTCGATAGCCAGTTCTCCATCCTTCACCAGGCTTATCCGGGTGGACTGGAACAAGAGCGTAGGGAACTTCTCCACGTCGAAGAAGTCGGCGCTCTTCAGGTGCGTATCCCGTTGGGCATCGCGCGTTTCCAGTGAGGCAGCTTCAATCAGGGCCTCGACACGAGAACGGCTCAGGTCAGAGTCGTCCAGGGTCAATGTACCCGTAACTTTGGCAAATTGCCCTTTTACGTTGGAGATCATCATGTGTTTGACTTTGAACTCGGCGGCGGAATGAGCCGGGTCAATGTTCCAGGCGGTGGTGGCGATTGGCGTGGTAGCTGTGGTCATCGTGTTTTTTCCTTTCCGTTTTTAGATGTGTTAAGACGATAATCGTTGCAACAAATATATTGGCTGAAAAATCAGCCAACCTTGGCCCGGGATTCGCGCAGCAACTCGGTGAGCGCTCGAAGACGGTTCCGTCCCAGGTGGCCGAGTTGCTTGCGATGGGTCGTCTGCACTACCTCATCGAGGCTGCCCAGGAGTTTCAGGCCGGCCGGTGTAATCCGGGCCGTCACCGTGCGCCTGTCCTTGACCTCCCGCGAGCGGGAGATAAACCCTCGTTTTTCCAGGCGGTCAAGAAGCCGGGTAATATCCGGATCTCTCGTGATCATACGATTGGCAATCTCGCCGCAGGGAAGCCCTTCGGGCGCACCCCGCAGGATCCGCAGCACGTTGTACTGCGTCATCGAAAGATCCTCAGGCTTGAGAACCGCAATCACACCTCGCGAAAGCATATCCGTCGCCCGCAGCAGGTCGAGGAAAGCAGCTTCCTCCGGACGGGAGGAGACGCGCGGCTGGTCCAACTGAATTGCTTCCTTCACGAAATTCACATTATCTGTTCTAACGAATATCGTCAAGGCGGATACTTGTGGGATGAGGGAAGTGCGCGCGCGTGTGTCAGGGCGTCTTGTTCTCGAACAGGAATAGACCGCTTTTTCCTCCGGCTGCGTTACCAAAAGGTTGGCGGGGATAGGGATCCCTGGTTTTTACGTCCAGAAATGGTCTAGATCCTCTGCGACGGTTTTCCCCTGGGCGCGTCCTGCCTCGGCGGCGGGTCTTCGGGTTTCGGGCAGGAGGGGATTGATGCCCATCGCGGTCCTCGACTGTTGGTCGGGCTCGACCACACAGGTTTGGGCGCCTGCGTTTTTTAGGGTTTCCAGTTGCTCCTGGAGGGGGGAGGCTACGATTTCGTCCGCTCTGAGGCCGTTGGGCGAGAGAATGGCGATGCGGGCGTAGCCCTGGGCCAGGTCGGCGTTGTCTGAGGAGCGTACTCCGCCATCCATGTAACGGCGGCCGTCAATGGTGACGGGCGGCCATACGCCGGGGACCGCACAACTGGCTGCGACTGCGTCGATTAGATGTGTCCCCGAGTGACGGTCGAAGACGCTGGTTTCTCCGGTTTCGGTGTCTACCGCGGTGATGCGTAGCAACCGATCGGGCCACGCGTGGGCGGGAAGGCGATTGGCGACTATGGAACGGCGTTCTGCTTCGGTGACGGTGGGCGCCCGTAGCGCCCACTGGCCTACTTTACGGGTGAGCGCCGCGCGATCGCAGGGGGCGGCGACGGTGGGAAACGCTTTCAGAAGTTGTTGCAGGAGACGCGGGGCGGGTGTGATCTCGCGTGTCTGCAGCGCCGGGTCTACCTGGCGACGGTAAAGTTCTTCGAGAGAGATGGGGCATCCGAGTTGGGCGCCAACAGCAGAGCCGGCGGAGGTTCCCAGAATCAGGTCCGCGTTGCGCAGGTCTACGCCTTCTTCGTTGAGGCCGAAGAGCAGGCCGGTCATCCAGGCGATGCCGGCGACTCCGCCGCCTCCAAGAACCAGTGCACGATCGTTCATGACCTTCAAGATTTATCACGGGGCGGTTTGCACGTCGTAAACCAACGACACAATGCCCGAGCGATAGATCTTGTGGCCTGACAGCTTCAGGGTCGTTCTTTGAGCAGGAGGCAGAAGGAGCGGCACGCCTTCGCCTAGCAGAACTGGCATGGTGCTTACCTCGACCGTATCCACTTCGTGCATGGCGAGCATCGAGCGGAAGAGTTCACCTCCGCCCATGAGCCAGATATCTTTCATGCTTTGCGTCCGGAGGGATTGCATGTGGTCGCGGGTCAGGTTCGAGAGGACGGTTAGGTTGGGGTGATCGGCGGGACGAAGAGTGCGAGAGACGACTACCGTCTTCATTCCCTGCATGAATGCCTCGCCTAACCTGGACTTCGCCGCATCGTAGGTCTTGCGGCCCATGAGGAGGGTGTCGAATTGTGCCCAGAGTTCGGCGAAGTTGATGTCCGGGTCCATCAAGATCCAGTCGGCTTCGCCGTTTGGGCCGGCTATGAAGCCGTCGAGACTCATTGCGACGATGTAACGGACCTTGCTCATGGTGGTTCGATGCTAGACCAATGAAATTGTGTCGGTTTGAAGCGTTACCAGGTCTCGATTTTGAGACCTGGGATCCTCCTAGGAGAGGCCCATTCAACCCATTTATAACTTTAGGTCTGCCCACCCGGGTTTACAATTTCTTCTATATCACTGCGGAATAGGAGCTTGCCTATGCCGGTTGAACTGAAGATCAACAACGTCGTCAAAAGTGTGGAGGTGGAACCTGACACTCCGCTTCTTTGGGTGCTCCGCGATGCGCTCGACCTACACGGCACCAAGTATGGTTGTGGCATGGGCCTGTGCGGCGCTTGCACCGTCATGGTCGCGGGGCAGGCCGTTCGCTCGTGTTTGACACAGGTTTCGAGCGTCATCGGCAAGCCGGTTACTACGATCGAAGGCCTATCCCCCGACGGAACCCACCCCGTCCAGCTCGCCTGGAAAAAAATTGATGTACCCCAATGCGGGTACTGCCAGGCGGGGCAGATCATGTCCGCTACTGCGCTCCTGTCGCGCACCCCGCAGCCGACCGATGCCGACATCGACGCCGCTATGAGCGGCAATCTCTGCCGTTGCGGAACCTACCCCCGCATTCGCCAGGCTATCCAGGAAGCCGCAACGCTCCAAAAAGCCCAGGGAAAAGGAGAAATTCAATGGACCTGAACCGCCGCTCCTTTCTCAAAGTTTCCGCTCTCACCACCGGAGCACTCACCCTCCGCCTCTACATTCCGCAAGCCCAGGCTCAGGCGCCCAAGAAGCAAGATCTGAAGCCCACCGCCTTCATCAAAATCGCCCCTGACGGTACCGTCACCATCAAAGCCCGCGGACCAGAAATGGGCCAGGGCATCAAGACCGAGCTCCCCATGCTCATCGCTGAAGAGCTCGACGTTGATTGGAAGAACGTGCGCGTCGAACAAGCCGACCTCGATGAGGCCACCTACGGCAGCCAATCCGCCGGGGGAAGCACGTCCACTCCGAAATCCTGGGACCCGCTTCGCCGCGTGGGAGCGGCCGGCCGCCAGATGCTTGTCGCCGCGGCTGCCATCACCTGGGCGGTCCCCGCATCGGAATGCACCACCGATGCCGGTTGTGTCCTGCATAAAGCCAGCGGCAAACGAGCCACCTACGGAGAACTCGCTGCGAAAGCGGCCGCCCTCCCTTGCCCGGTCCTTGACACGGTCACCCTCAAAGACCCCAAAGATTACCGGATCATTGGCAAGTCCCAAACCGGAGTCGACACCCCCAACATCGTCACCGGCAAGCCGCTCTTCGGCATCGATGTCTCGCTACCCGGC
Organism: Acidobacteriaceae bacterium; assembly: GCA_049693715.1. Classification (GTDB taxonomy): domain Bacteria; phylum Acidobacteriota; class Terriglobia; order Terriglobales; family Acidobacteriaceae; genus PALSA-350. The sequence goes on from JBAVQC010000059.1 coordinate 11,133, forward strand.
ATGCTTTACGCCTCGATCGAGAAGTGCCCCGTCTTTGCCGGCAAAGTCAAAACCGCGAACCTCGACCAGATCAAGCAGATGCCGGGAATTCGCCAGGTGCTGGTGATCGACGGCACCATCAAGCCGGCCGCATATACCGCGCCCGAGCCAGGCATGGAGCCCGGCATCGCCATCGTGGCCGACTCGTGGTGGCACGCCCAGAAAGCGCGCAAGGCGCTCAAAGTGGAGTGGGACTACGGGCCGGCCCAGGCCCAAAACAGCGATAACTTCCAGAAGCAGGCCGAAGCCCTTCTGGCGGCGCCGCCCGTCACCACCGTCCGCACTTATGGCGACATCGACGCTTCCTTGAAAGGCTCCGCCAAAGTTGTGGAGGCGACCTACACCTTCCCCTTCCTGGCCCATGCCACACTGGAACCCATGAACACCACCGCCCAGTGGAAAGACGGCAAGTTGGAGATGTGGGTTCCCAGCCAGAACCCTGGTTCGGGCAGCGCCCTGGTCGCGAAGTCGCTGGGCATTCCCGAGACCGACATCACCGTGCACCTTACCCGTGTCGGTGGAGGCTTTGGCCGGCGGCTGATGAACGACTACATGGTGGAGGCGGCGTGGCTCGCGCAGCGTGTCCAGGCGCCGGTTAAGCTCCTGTGGTCGCGTGAAGACGACACCACGCACGACGCGTACCGGGCCGGGGGCTTCGTCGGACTGAAGGCCGGGCTGGATGCGCAGGGCAAGCTGGTAGCGTGGCGCCACCACCTGGTCACCTATGGCGATGGCGGCAAGCTCTCGCCGGGCGCGAACATTGGCAGTGACGAATTCCCCTCCGGCCTGGCGCCCCACTATGCGCTCTACACCTCGACCCTTCCGCTGATGCTGCGCACTGGCTATCTGCGCGCGCCGGGTGGCAACGCCTATGCGTGGGTGGGTCAATCTTTTATCGACGAGCTCGCCGTAGCCGCCGGCCGCGATCCGCTGGAGTTTCAACTGGAGATCCTGAGCAACAAGATGGTGCCGGTGCCGGGGGAGGAGAACAAGCCGAAGGGACCGCGCGATCTGAACCCGGAGCGCATGAAGGGAGTGCTGCAGCTGGTAGCGGAGAAATCCAACTGGGCGAATCGCAAGCAAGAACCCGGGCGGGGCATGGGGATCGCCGGCTACTTCTGCCACCTGGGTTATTTCGCCGAGGTGGCGGATGTCAGCGTCGATAAGGACAACAAGATCAAGGTGAATCATGTCTGGGCGGCGGGTGATGTGGGCAGCGAGATTATTAATCCTCAAGCCGCTGAGAGCATGGGGTTTGGCGGAGTGGTGGAGGGCATGAGCCATATGCAGCAGGAGATCACGCTGGCCGGCGGAAAGGTGCAGCAGACGAACTTCCATCAGTATCCGCTGATGCGGATGAACCAGGTTCCGCCGATCGAAGTCTTCTGGATCAAGTCGAATTTTTCACCGACGGGGTTAGGCGAGCCTACGCTGCCGCCGATTTTGCCGGCGGTGGGGAACGCGGTGTTTGCGGCTACGGGGAAGAGGATTCGGACGTTGCCGTTACAAAAGGGCGGGTTTAGCTGGGCTTAGTGGCGAGTAATCCCGTTGTATTGACTTGTGATTGGCTTCGGCGTCAGGACGCCAGGGAAATGGAGGAGATCGCCGTGATTCTGAAACACGGCAAGCCCCAGCAACACGGTGTTGCCAGTCATATTGGCCATAAAGGCGCCAAATCCGAAAAAGCTCCACCCATCCGCCGATCCCGCTGAAGCAGCCAGGGCGGTGCCCGGTCCAGGCGCCACGCAGTTGGCACTTTTCTTCTCCTCTGACACAATAGGCGGACAATGTCATTCGACCGCAATGCTCGCGCGCTTGCTGGACTGCGTATAGCTGTCGGCATGCTTTTCCTGATCTTTGCCGAATACAAGGTGTTCGGCGCGGAGTTCACTCGCGGAGGCGGCTTCCAGTTATGGATCAACCGTTTTCTTGCCGAGGGTACGTATCCGTTCATGTTGCCGATGTTGCGAGACTTCGTGCTGCCTCACGCGAAGTTTTGTGCGTTCCTGGTAGCGTACGGGGAACTTGCGATTGGTTTAGCGCTTGTGGTTGGGGTCTTGGTTCGTACCGCCAGCGTGTTTGGGGCGGCTTATATGCTGGCGCTCCTGTTCTCGTCTAACTATCCAGGCGCGCACGCTCCATTTTGGCAGTATTTTGGAGCGTCGCTGGATCATTCCGTTCTGCTCCTGTGTTTCGCCACGTTTGCCCTTAGCAACTCGGACCAGGTATTTGCTCTGCGAACGAGAGTAGAGCGCAACACCCCGGTCGAACTCCCGATGCGTTTCGGGCTTGCAGGAGATCGGAAACGACACGACGCCTAGTTTTTCGGAAGCACGGGGACAGCACACCCATGGCTGCAGCACAATAATTCCGACGCTGAATCGGTACGCCATGTCACCGGATTTCACTGTTGAGAAAACAAAATGACCGGACTCTTGCATGATCTTCGCTACGCTCTGCGGCAGTTGCGCAGGAATCCGGGGTTCACCGTTGTTGCTGTGCTCACGCTGGCGCTCGGCATTGGGGTGAATACGGGGATCTTCAGCGTCGTGCAAAGTGTGCTCCTGGCGCCCTTGCACTATTTCGAGCCAGATCGTTTGGTTATGGTATGGGAAAACAATCCACGTTTTCCACGCGTCTGGAATTCATACCCAAACTTTCAAGACTGGCAGCGTAACGCGCACGCATTTCAGCGTTTAGCGGCGTTTAGGCAGCAAGGGATCGATCTCACAGCTCCAGGCACCCCTTCGCATGTTGCTTCCAGTCAGATTTCCCGCGGTTTTTTCAACACGCTAGGCGTGCAACTGGCACTGGGACGGGAATTCACTTCGCAGGAGGACCAACACGGTGGGGCGCCGGCGGCTGTCATCAGCGATCTTTTGTGGCGGGAGCGATTCGGTGGCAGCCACCAAGTGTTGGGCAAGACCGTCACCCTGGATGGAGTAAATTACGCAATCGTGGGAGTTGCTCCTCCCGGATTTCGTCTCGAATATGAAGCCGATGTCTATACCCCACTCGGTCAGCTCGATCCGTTGATTCTGAACGACCGCGCAACTCACGACGGCCTGTTCACGTTGGGGCGTCTGAACCCTGGGGTGAGCGTATCTCAAGCTCAGGCGGAGATGAGTACGATACAGAATAAACTTGATCGCCTGTACGCCAACGACGACCGCGATCTGGGAGTTTATGTCGAGCCTCTCAAGCAGGCAATCGTTGGGGACGCAGGGCAAATCCTCACGCTGCTGTTAGGAGCAGTTGGCTTGGTCTTGCTGATCGCCTGCGCGAACGTTGCCAATCTCCTGCTGGCCCGTTCGGCGGCGCGACATCGGGAGTTTGCTATTCGCTCGGCGCTCGGTGCGAGTCGCACCCGCGTGGTCCGGCAATTGTTGACGGAAAGCGTCCTTCTGTCGCTCGCCGGTGGCAGTCTGGGTATCGCGATTGCATTTTTCGGAATCAGGGCCGTTCTGGCGGCGATTCCAGAAGTTTTGCCGCGTAGTGAGGACGTTGCTGTGAATGCTGCCGTTCTGCTTTACACACTGTTGGTTTCGCTGTTGGTTGGAATTCTGTTCGGGATCGCGCCTGCACTCAAGACTTGGATCGCCGAACCGCAAACTTCGCTCAAGGACAGGGGCCACAGTTCCACAGTTTTCCATCGACGCACTCAGGGCAGTTTCATGGTTATGCAAGTGGCGTTCACGCTCGTGCTGCTGGTGGGCGCTGGTCTACTGCTGCGGACAATTCTTCACTTATGGAACGTGAATCCGGGCTTCGACACAAAGAATGTCATCACGTTCAAGGTCGGGGTTTCGCGCTCCTTGACCAGGACACCTTCGAGCACTCGGATCGCCTACCAACAACTGATGGAACGCATTCGCCGGATTCCCGGTGTTCAGGCGGCGGATTTTACTACCGCCGTTCCGTTAACCGGACAGGGTGGATACCTGCCATTCTGGCTCGACTCGCAAAGGCCGGAATCGCTGCAGGCAGCGCCGCGGCTGCAGGCGTTTCTCACCGGTCCGGATTATTTTCGAGCCATGGGAATACCGCTGCTTCAAGGGCGGTTTTTCTTGAGAGAAGATACCATCCATTCGCCATGTGTCGCCGTCATCGACAGCGAATTTGCGCATAAGTTCTTTGCCGATGGAAAACCGATTGGGCACACGATCACTGCCGGGTTCGAGTCCTTCGGTCCTTGTATCATTGTGGGCGTGGCAGCTCACGTGAAAGACGTGGGTCTGAACGACGCGGCCGTGGCCAATCAGTATCAAACGTACTATTCGCTATATCAGGATCCGGACCAGTGGGTCCCGCTCAATTATTCGGACGCGAGCATAGTCGTTCGCACGCCACTTGCCGCCGCGACCCTCATTCCTGCGATCAAGGCGACCGTGTACCAGGCAGGCAGCGACCAGTCGATATACCACGTTCAGACCATGCGGCAGATCGTTGCGGATTCGATGTCTGAGCAGCGTTTCCCGATGATGCTGGTGGGATCGTTTGCCGCGTTGGCGTTGCTGCTGGCAGCAGTAGGAATTTACGGGATGATTTCCTATTCCGTTACCCGGCGGGTGCAGGAAATTGGCATCCGCATGGCGCTCGGAGCCAGCAAAAGGAATGTCCTGCGTTTGTTTATTGGGCGACAGATGAAGTTGGTTTTTGCCGGTATCGCGGTCGGCGCAGTCGCCGCACTGATATTCACTCGAATGCTCTCGAGCTTGTCACACCTGCTGTACGGTATTGGACCGGGCGACCCGGTAACCTTTGCCGCTGTCTCGCTGGTCATGATAGGCGTAGGCGTTTTGGCTTGTTATTTCCCAGCGCATCGCGCCGTTAAAGTCGATCCGGTAGTGGCGCTACGCTCCGACTAAAGCTGGTTTGGTTCGTGGCGCTGGGCCCGCGTACGACACATGCCAACGAAGAGCAGCTATACAAGACCGATAGGGACAGCTGTCACACTTTGCTCACCCGACGAGTCGAGGATGCGCACCAACAGCAGCGTACGGTCATCCTGTTGCTTCCCGTAGCGGGAAACTGCGGCTAATACCGCGTCGAAGATCTCGGGGAGGGTGCGGCCGGCGTTTTCGACCAGCAGTTGCTCCAGCCGCGCCATACCGAAATCCTCTTCGCGTTTATCTACGGTCTCGGTCAAGCCATCGGTCACTATGGCGAAAATGTCCCCCGTGCCGCACGATACGCATTGCGTGGCGAAGGCAAGATCGGGGAAGAGGCCCAAAGGAAATTGCTCCACCGTCCAGCGCAGAACATCTTTGTGCGCCGCCCGGTATTGTAACAACGGCAGGTGCCCCGCCGCGGCGTACTCTGCCTTGTCCGGGCCGCTGAACCGGAGACCAGCCATCGTGACGTACATGGAAGGTTCCTTGACGCCAGGTAATACGCGGTTGATGTTCTCGAGCAAACTGGATAACGGTTGATGCAACAGCAGACCGTGGCGCATGGCGGTTTTTACCATCCCCATCAGGACGCCCGCCGGGATACCGTGTCCCGATACATCCGCGACATAGGCGAAGACGCTTCCGTCCGACTCGACCAGGTCGACAAGATCGCCGCCGACCGCGTCGCTCGGACGCGTGCATCCGTATGCCTCGAGTTCCGAATTGCGATACAGCACCGGAGGCGCCAAAGTTTTCTGGATCGCCTGAGCGAAGGCCAACTCGGTCTGCAGTTGTACGTGCGCGATACCCTCCGTAGCGGCGAAGTTGAGAAACAAGCGGTAACCGAACATCATCGCCAGGAAGATACCGAATCCATCAAGCTCCACGCGCCAGCGGTTCAAAGAAGGAGCGCCCTGTTTCGGTAGATGGTAGAACGAAAAGAAAGCCAGCCATGTCAAGCCCAAGGTGGCGACGAGCAGCCATGGATTGCGCACCTGGGCGAAAATAGCGATGACATTCAGGGCACCCAAAGTCACAGCCAGCACGACCACTCCCCACAAGGGATAGACGCCGGATGACAGCAAATCCACAAAAAATGCAATACCGACGAAAGTCAAGAAGACCACCGCCAGCAGTTTGAAACTTCTACGAAGCGGCAGGCCTCCCCAATAGCGCTTACGCTCCGGCGTAGAGACAAGTACGTAATAAGGCAACAGATGTTCGAGGAGAAGCCGGCCCAGAAGTCGAAGATTCATAATGAGCCCTCTATCCCACCGTGGTTCCGGAGAAGTATAGCTTGAGGAAACTGCGGCACAGACTTATGTAGCCGTCGAGCGACGTGATGGACGAGTAGACCAGCTTGGCCATGGCGACTCCCTGTTAACGCCGGACTTTTGCCATCAAGCGCTCGCGGTCTCGGTCTCCGCGATGGGGAGCCTGACGCGAAATTCAGTCCGGCCGGGGTGCGATTCGAAGTCGATCGTGCCGTCGTTGTGAAGGGCCAGGCGGCGGGCGATGTCAAGCCCGAGGCCGGTTCCGTGCCCCACCGGTTTGGTGGTGAAAAAGGGATCGAAGATGCGGTCGCAAAGCTCAGCCGGAATGCCCGGCCCGTCATCGCAAATGCGTACCACCACAGTTTCGTTTTCGCGGATCGCCAGCAGCTCTACGCGGCCTCCATGGTCGACGGCGTCCAGGGCATTGTCGATCAGGTTTCCCCACACCTGGCTCAATTCGGCGGCAAAGCCGCGCACCTTCGGCAGCTCCGGCTCCAACTCCAGGGTGACGGTCACTGACTTCTCACGCGCCTTCGACGTAAGCACCGTTACTGTGTTGGCCAGGCTTGGGCCCAGATCCACCGGCTCGGCCGCGTTCGCCTGGTCCATGTGGGTAAATCCTTTCACTGCGCATACCAGGCTCGAGATGCGCATGGCGGAACCCTGAATCATCGAAGTGAGGCTGCGCATGGCACAAGCCGCGGCAGCCCAGCGAACCACGGTGTTCAAGGCCGGCCCTTCCACGGCCGCAGCCAGCCGGTCCAGTGCCGGCACGGTCACATCGGTGTCGGCAAGCAGGTGTGCGTTCGTCGTGTCCAGTCCACGGTGGGCAAGCCACGCCTCCATCTCCTCTTCACGATCACACTGCTCCAGAGAGGATCGGACCTCACGGTTGTGTTTCGCAATGCATGACGTATGAAAAGCGTCGACCGCCGCGATCTGTGCATCGCTCAGCGCCGCAAGCGCGAGACAGCGTGCGGCCTGTTCGGTGTCTTCGAGGCGATCCTCGAGCATGGCTACGCCGCGCTCCATGGCGGCGACTGGATTGTTGAGTTCGTGGGCCAAACCCGCGGAGAGTTTACCGAGCGAGATCATCTTTTCGTTTTGCAGATCGCTTGATGTAAGAAGTCGCGCGCGATCGAGCATGGCATGGACCAGGGCCGCCGTCACTTCGCAACACTCTCGCGTCATCTCTTGGAGACGGCCACGCGGGATCGCGAACAGCTCGGTTGGTTCCAGGGCGAGCACATTTCCAGGCGGACTCACCAGGCGGGAATATGGCAACACGCCCGTGACGTCTCCCGCATGCCATTCAAGGGCTTTGTTCGGCCCCGACCCGCGATCGACGAACAAAGCCAGCCGCCCGGAAAGAACGATGTAAAGGGCCTCGACTGGGTCACCCTTCCGGCTCAACACATCGCAGGCATTCAGCCGGCGTATGGATCCGTGGGCTATCAACCACTGCAGCTCCGTGCGGGGCGCTGTGCCCAGGGTTCTATGTTCAGCCAGCCGATCGATGAGGTCTTGTGCCATCATCGGCTCACTTTCTCCAAAGCGGGGGCGGACGAATCTTTAACACGATATCAGAAGGGACTATCTACCCGAATGGTCATGTGAATTGGGTCCCGCGCCGACGAGCTCCAAGGTTGACGGCGTTTCCGGTGAATGTTGCGCAAAGTGGTCGAGCGCGTTCCGCATTTCCATTAGAAGTTGGTCGGCCATTTCTCGCGTGAAGCCGTGGCGGACGAGAATGCGCTGAATCACGAGATCTTCCCGGTCGGGTGGCATGGAGTAGGCTGGAACCAGCCAGCCGCGCTCGCGCAATCGATCGGCAAAGTCGTAGAGTGTGAAGCTCGAGGATACCGGGTCTTTCAGCTCCCAGCACACGCCGGGAATCCCACCGTGGCCGTCATAGATAATCTTGAACACCTCAAAGTCCGCGATCTTGCCGGCGAGATAGCGGCCCAGTTCGTGACCCGCCATTTCTATGGCGCGGTAGCCGGCTTTGCCGAGGCGCAGAAAGTTGTAGTACTGGCAGATAATTTCACCGCCAGGGCGGGAGAAGTTCAGCGCGAAGGTAGGCATGTTGCCGCCGAGATAGTTCACATTAAAGATCAGTTCTTCGGGAAGATCCTGCTTCTCGCGCCACAGAGCCCAACCAACGCCCAGAGGCGCCAGGCCAAATTTATGCCCGGAAGCATTGATGGACTTTACCCGGGGCAGACGGAAGTCCCAGAGCAGGTCCGGCTGCATGAAGGGGCGAGGAAAGCGCCGCTCGCTCCGTCGACGTGGATGGGGATGTCAAGCCCTGTCTCGGCCTGCAACTTGTCGAGCGCCATGCTGATCTGGTGGACTGGTTCGAACTGCAGGGTGAAGGTGACACCGAGGGTCACGATCACGCCGATTGTGTTCTCATCACAGCGCTTGAGAACCTCTTCCGGGGTCAGCAACAGGCGCTCCCCCTGCATGGGAACTTCGCGGATTTCGACGTCGAAGTAGCGGCAAAACTTGTGCCAGCAGACCTGGACCGGGCCCATGATGAGGTTCGGAGCGGCGGTAGATTTCCCCTTGCCGCCCTGCCGTTTGCGCCATTTCCATTTGAGAGCCAGGCCTCCGAGCATGGCTGCCTCGCTGGAGCCGGTGGTGGAGCAACCAATGGTGCTGGCCGCTTCGGGTGAGTTCCACAAATCGGCGAGCATGTGGATGCAGCGCTCTTCGATGGCCGCGGTCTGCGGGTACTCATCCTTGTCGATCATGTTCTTGTCGGCGGACTCCTCCATGAGCTGCCGCACCTCGGGTTCGATCCAGGTGGTGCAGAAGGTGGCGAGATTCTGCTGGGAGTTGCCATCGAGGATTAGCTGATTGTGGATGGTCTGGTAGACAGCTTGCGGGTCCTGCTCTGCGCTGGGAAACTCGTAGCTATCAGTCTTTTCGTTTAGGACATCGGACTCGAGCTCGCTGGTGGGACCAGCCTTGAGATCTTCGGTATTGTGCAGCGGCATAGCGTCTCCTGTCTGTGGGCATTCAAAGTGTATTTGCCGCCGGTTTAACCGAGAAGAAAAGAATGTCAAATCGCACCGAGCCATTATCGGTCTGAAGCGAGCTCTCCATCCACGCACGTCTTTGGCCGAAGCACTGGATTGCAGCGCGCCACCGCATTGCCAGGCAACTCTACCTTGTAGCCGGAGGCAGCCTGCTCCGACGCGGGATAATCCGTGCTGATGATCTGTGCACCGCTGGCCAGCACCGCACCGCGTCGCGCGGTATCGTTGGTTCGTGCCTCTTTGGTGTCTGAATCGGCCCGCGTGCGGATCAAATACCCTTGCCGCACCAATGCCTCAATCGCCTCTGCCGGCGCATCGTTCTGTTCGATGAACGCGGCGTCCGCAGTTCCCGCATCCGCATTGGTGAACAAGATGCGGCCCTTCAGAGATGGATGCCCCTCCAGGTAGACTGGCCCCATCTTCTTTTGGTCCATCAGAAAGACGACCTTGCCCCGCGCCTGCTGCAGCGTGGGCCAGTGATCCGCGCGCACTGCCTGGTTCAAGGTCCCATAGCTGCCGCGTACATCGTCGGGTGTGATCATCTCACCGGCGGAAAAGACCGAGGTGATCTCGCGGTCAAGCGCATCGAAAATTGCGGGCGTGAACGGCTCAGGTGTCGCCGTGGGGAAGTCCAGATGCAGAGGACCCTGCTTGGTCTCGACGAGTATGAAAACCGGCAGGTGGTTCGGATGCGCCTTCGACCAGGCGCGCACCTCTGCCAGACACGCCGCAAACGGCTCGCACGCACTGCGATAATCAACATCCTGCACGTGCATCACCTTGAAGCCAGGCCTTTCCATCAGGTGCTGGGGATCAAACGGAGGATCAGCCGGCAATCCCGCCTGGGCAATCAGCGTCTCTCCGTAGGGATGGGCATACAAGCCACCTTTCGTGTCCGCGAAGATATCGATTTCAATCTGGCGCACTCCCGCGTCGAGTTGTGAGGTTAAGGAGGGATGCCGATAGTCAAGGCCGGCAAAGACCTTGGGGTTCTTTTGCTGCCACAACTTCGCCGCGCTCGGCGCAAACCCGGAATGGTAACTGTTATGGGTGCCAATGATCTGGATTTGATTGATGCGTACGCCGCCATCGCCTTGAGCCAAAGCGCTGCCGCCGAAGGCCGGCATGGCAACCAGCGCAATCGCGTGAATGAACGCCATCACCAGGCGTTTCGTGGACCAGAGGAAAGGGAACACGTCGGATCCTTTCTATCGTTAGTCGCCTCTATCGTTAGTCGCCGTGTTGATCAGCTTGACCCTGCTGCCGGCAACGGATTGGCCGCTGCTGTCACGGACATAACCCAGTACGGAAGCAGTCTCGAACTGAGCGTCGGCACGGCGTGCCATGGGCAACAAGCGACGGCCCCTGCCTCTACTGCCAGTTCCTTCTGACCTGCCTGCCTCTTCCATCTTTCCAAAAGAAATCGCGTGGAGCCGGGGTGGGAGTTGCTATTCACTGAATTTTCACGGCAATCTGTGCTGTCTGAGCGACGCCTCCGTGATCGCGACCGGCCCGACAACGCCCCAGCCACCATAGTGAGGTGATGTCTCCACCGCAGTACATGGAGTCCGCTGTTTTGTAGCCTCGTGGAATTCCATATCTCGCGAAAAACGAGCCAGAAACGCTTAGCTTTCACGAGGTAGGGCCCTGTGGACCGAATATGCGGATGCGATAGGCCTCGGGCGTTTCGATGAGAAATCCGGTACTTCCGGCGAGCGCCAGCAGGTCCCGATCACCGCTGATGAGAAAGTCGGCTCTCCCACTTAGGGCCAGGTCGAGGAACGGCTGACAGCCTGGCACGCACTTCGTCTGCCCGGCTCCTTTGCAGAGGCCGGAGCGTGATACTCGTTCCGTCTGTGCTGACCTCGAAATACTCTACGCCGGTGAAACGATCGACTACCTTTTTGGGAAGGGTGATCTGGTTCTTGGTGGTTTTTTGGGCGAGCATGCAAACCCTGATTTACGGAAACAAGGATATCTTACCATGACGCTCAACAGGAATTCATCTGACCCGCATGTCTTCTTCCGCGCGGGCTGGAACGATGGAAACTACGAATCCTTTATCTTCAGCGAGATGAACAACACGGCTCTGCGCGCCCTATCGCCATGTGCTGCCTCAGCAACGCGTGCGGGTGGCTGTTGCAGGAGATCACGGCGCGGCTGCCTGGACGCGGACACAGCACGGACGTCGCTACTTTGACCGAGCTCCTGCGGGAAACAGAGAAGCGCCAGTCGGCAGGTAGCGCGGCTACTGCTTGTGCATTGCTGGTCATGCTGGGAGTGTTCGCGTGTTATCTCCCCGCAATGCGTGCAACCAGGGTCGACCCTGTGGTCGCCCTGCGTCACGAATAATTTGCCACCTCAGTCGGTTTCAATCTTCGTAATCTGCTCACGCAAGGCCGAGGCTTTCCCAAGAAGCGCATCAGCCTTTTGCCGGGCAGCATCGTACTGGGGATGATTTTTGAGGATCTTCGAGATGTTCAACGCCTGCCTGCCCTGCTGCTCGGCTAAACTTTCTTCCCGTCTTAGCCGTTCGAGGGTTAGCGAATCAGTCACAGCCATGTAGTTTCCTCCTTCTGCTCCACTCTGCAGTCCCGCTACCTGGATCGGCAGCGAGCCGGAGGACGGTGACCTATGAATTCTTCGCCCCAGGCACCATAGTAAGGTGACATCTGCACGGCAGTACAAATCACAGGCGCGCAGTGGGCGGTTGTCAACTTGGCACAGCGGTCGAAAGCGGAATTTGGGCGCCCATGTCGAGAATGCTGCGACGGCTCCGACTACTCAACAACAGGCAGATATTTTTCAGGCCAGGAGTAAGAGCATGTCCAGAGTCAACCAGTTCTCGCGCCGCCGCTTCGCCGTAGCCGCAGTTTCCACTGCAGCTACGGCGGTGTTACCTGATGTTTCAAGGGCAGACACAACCACGCAAAACGTACAAGGAAATGCCGTGACAAGCTTGACGCCATACCTTTTGTTCGACGGAAATTGCCATCAGGCCATGGAGTTTTACAGGACCACCTTTGGTGGGCAGCTCACGGTAATGAAAGTGAAGGATTCTCGAGCGAGAGATCACATGCCGTCAGACCAGTTCGAAAAGATCATCAACGCGCGGCTCACGAGTGGGAAGGTGGAGATTTCCGCTTCGGACTGGCTTCGGCCTGACCGGAAACGCACTCAAGGCAATACGGTTTGTCTTTACCTGAGCGGAGGAACGCCAGAGGAGTTGAAGGTTCTGTTCGAGAGGCTTTCCCAGGGAGGAGATGTGACCGATCCCATGACGGAGCAATTCTTCGGTATTTACGGGGCGCTTAACGACAGGTTTGGAGTCCGATGGATGTTTCGCGCAGCCACGAACGGTTGGTAGACAACCGGGGACCAAATCAAGAGGGGTTTGCCGTGCCTGATGACTCGGCGGTCTCTCCTTCTTGCTGGCCGTAACGCCTCAATTCGCGCAGGGTCTTCGGCGTAAGGGGCCGGCGGTAGCGGTGGGGTTGAGTGAAAGTGCCGGGCAGACCGGCGCCGGCCGATTCCAGGCGATTTTTAAAGGACTGTGATCTTCGCAGGCCCGGTGGTTGTTCCCGGGTTTCGGGTTCATGTGGATTTCTGAGTCCAGCCTGGTGTGAGTAGCGAGGGGGAACGCCAACGGGTACACTTGCCCACGGGCGGTATCGTTCAAGGATATTTTCCGGGAGAGGGACTCATGGCTCATTGGACGCGAAGAGGCTTTATCGGATCGCTTTCGGCGGCGGCGGCAGCAACGGCATTTGCTGCGCAGCAGAAGGGCGTTCCGGCGGAGAAGCGGGCGGGGCAGGTAGCGATCAAGATCACCGACCTGCGGTGCGCGATCATCGGCAAGAATCCGGTGGTGCGCATCGTGACCGATCAGGGGGTTTCCGGGTACGGGCAAGCCGAGTCCTACAAGCCTTATCTCAAGCCGATGGTGCTCTTCTATAAGGACTATCTCATCGGTGAGGACCCGACCGACGTCGCACGCGTGCTGCTGAAGATCCGGCGGCTGGGTGCGTTCAAGCCGTGGGGTGCGGCCGTGAGCGCGATCGAGATAGCGCTATGGGACATTGCAGGGCAGGTGGCCGGGGTGCCGGTATACAAGCTGCTCGGGGGCAAGATCCGGGATCGGGTGCGTATCTATAACGGCGCCGTCCGCTTCCCGATGACTGGCCATACCCCGCAGGACTACGCCGAGACCATGGCAAAGATGAAAGACGCCAAAGAGGGCTTTACGCTGATCAAGCAAGCCGTCGGTTTTCATGATCCGGCGATGATGCCCGCGGTGCCGAATGCGTGGTACGACGAACCACCGCGGAAGGGAGCGTCGCATGCCGATCGCGGCATGATGACGGAGCGCGGCTTGGCCAATGTGGTCGCTTGCGTCGAAGCGATGAAGAAGGTACTCGGCGATGAGATCGGGCTGGCCCTTGACTGCGGACCAGGCTGGACGGTCAAGGATGCGATCACGTTTGCGCGCGCGATGGAACCGCTCCACATCGCGTGGCTTGAAGACCTGATCACCGGCGACTACACGCCTTATCCCAACGCCGATCTTTTTCGCGAAGTAACGGTGAGTACCACGGTCCCGATTCATACCGGGGAGGAGATCTACCTAAGGGAGAATTTCAAAGACCTGATCGAGAAACAGGCAGTGAATATCGTGGGGCCCGACCCGGAAGATGTGGGTGGCATTGCGGAAATGAAGTGGATTGCGGAGTACGCGGACATTCACGGTATCCAGATTGCTCCCCACGGAGTTTTCGACGGGCTTTTCGGGTTGGCCGCCCATGTGCAGGTGGCTGCAGCCTTGCCGCAAAACTACATTGCCTTCGAGTATCCGTTAGGTCAGCCTGACTGGTGGTATGACATTGTCGAAGGGTTGCCGAACCCAATCGTCGAACGTGGGTTCATCAAGGTTTGGGACCGGCCGGGGATTGGTGTCAGCTTCAATGTGCAGGCGGCGAAAGCGCACCTGGCGGATGAGGATCGTCACTTCTTCGACTAACCACGCT
>JBAVQC010000060.1:0-2390 GCA_049693715.1 Acidobacteriaceae bacterium
GACAAGGAACATGTTCTGGATGCACTGGGCAAAGCCGTTGCCGCCATGCGCGGCAAGCTGGGCGAGGATCTGGAAAGCATCAGGAAACTGGATACGCCATTTGGGCAGGCGACGACCTCGTCGCTGGAGGCGTTTCGCGCCTATGCGATGGGTGATAAAGCCCACGCCAGCGCGCGCGACATTCCTGAGGCGGAAGGCCACTACCTGCGGGCCACGGAACTGGATCCCAATTTTGCCATGGCTTACGCCCGGCTGGGTGTGGTGAACATCAATTCCGGCCAGGTGAACAAGGCCACCAGGTATTTCGCCAAGGCTTACGAGCTGTCGAAGAATGTCAGCGAGCGGGAGCGGCTGTATATCGCCGGTCACTATTACGCATTTGTAGAAGGCAACCTGCCCAAGGTGATTGAAACGCTGCAGGAGGCCATTCAGGCTTACCCGGGGCAGATCGACAATTACGTCAACATCAACGTTGCCTATCAAACACTGGGCCAATCCGAGCAGGCCCTTTCCTATGCTCAGAAAGCAGTGGAGATCGATCCCCAGGATTCGATCGCGGCGGAAAACCTATTGTCCGACTACATCGCCTTGGGCCGGATGGACGATATGAAAAAGGAGCTGGAGCGGACTGAAAAACTGGACCTGAACAGCAGCACGGGTGAACTGTTGATCTACATGATTGCCCATTTCCTCCTGGGTCAACCGCAGGACGTGCAAAGGGTGATGGCGAAAACAGCGGGACGGCCGGACGAATTTCTCACTACCTCAACGCTGGCTCTGATACAGCAGTATTCTGGCCAGTTCCGCCTGGCGGCGGCGACCATGCAGCGGGCGGCCGAGCAGGCGGCCCGCGCCAAGGCCCCCGATGCACAAGCTGGGTTCCTGCTTGAGGAGGCGCAGGCGCGTGGACTGGCTGGACTTTCCGACTCCAGCGACCAGGTGCAGCAGGCGTTGTCGCTCGACAAGAGCAGGCCGACGCAGGCGTGGGCGACGCTGTCCGCGGCGCTCTGCGGCGATGGCAAGCTTGCACTGCAGTTGGCTTCCGAATTGAGTAAGAAATATCCTCAGGACACGCTTATCCAGGATGTGTACGCTCCCCTCTCCAAAGCGTTTGTGGCCCTGTCCGCCGGCCATGCGCAGGAGGCGATCGACGCCGCGGAACCAGCCAAGCCCTATGATGAGAGTTACCCGGCATCCTATCTGCAGGGCCTGGCTTACCTGCAATTGCACGATGCTGGACGTGCGTTGGGCGCATTCCAATCCGCGGTCCGGGGCACCTCCGGGATATCGCCAACGGGGTTGGCCCCTTTTCGCGCACAAGCGTTCCTGGGGTTGGCGCGCGCGTACGCCATGGGAGGCGATAAACCAAACGCGAAGAAGGCATACCAGGAGGCTTTCGCGATCTGGAAAGACGCAGACGCGGACTTGCCCATGTTGGTGGCGGCGAAGAAGGAATACGCCGCGCTCTAGATCGAGTCCAATTTGAGAGGAAAGTATGACCACATCTGCTCCGGTAACGCCGGAACGCATCATGCAGTTTGCCTGGGGATATGTTCCACCGTTGGTTTTGGAAGCGGCCGTTCGCCATCGTGTTTTTGATGTTCTGGACGGTGGGCCTAAAACGATCGCGCAAGTGCAGAAGGAGACGGGCGCCTCAGAGCGCGGGTTAACCGCGGTGATGAACGCTCTCGTGGGCATGGACTTCCTGACCAAAGACAAGCAGGGCCTGTTTTCACTCACGCCCGAAAGCTCTGCCTTTCTGGTCAGCACCAAGCCCGGCTTTCAAGGCGGATTTCTTCGTCACGCCAGCGAGCAGCTGATTCCCAAATGGCTTCACCTGAACAAGATTGTCGAAACCGGACGGCCTGAAGCTTCCGTCAACCTGGAAGAGGCCGGGAGTGATTTCTTTCAGCGCTTCGTGGTTGATATCTTTCCCTTGAGTTATCCCGCAGCGCAGACGCTAAGCCGGCATTTGAGCGCCAATGGCTCAGCCGTCCCGGTCCGTGTGCTCGACTTGGCGGCGGGCTCAGGAGTTTGGAGTATTGCGCTGGCGCAGGGCGTGGAACAGGCGACGGTCACCGTCGTGGATTGGCCGGAAGTCATTCCTGTTACCCGCAAGACGGTAGGCAAATTCGGCCTGGCCGAACGCTATTCATTCATCGCCGGCGACCTGCTGCAGGTTGACTTCGGCGGCGGGCACACCGTGGCGACGCTCGGCCACATCCTGCACAGCGAAGGCAGAGACCGCAGCCGGGAGTTGCTGAAGAAGACATTCCAGGCGCTTGCACCAGGTGGAACCATCGCTGTTGCCGAATTTCTGGTGAATGCGGATAGAACCGGGCCGCTGAACGGGCTCTTCTTTGCCCTCAACATGCTGGTGAACACCGATA
>JBAVQC010000061.1:0-3634 GCA_049693715.1 Acidobacteriaceae bacterium
CGTACAGCCATAAACCCACCAGGAGTCGTGGGTCGGTTGCATCTCGGCCAGCTATCCCCTCACGGGCTCGGATGGGCTCACAAAAACCACTCACGTCCAGCTTCTCCACCAAGGCCATCACTGTTCGCACAGGATGAAGCGCTCTCACTAGGTCATCCACGCACTGCACTACCATCGCCAACTGACGACGTTCTGGCTTACGCAAACGAACCGCACCCTTCGGCTCCACTACGCTCCCTTGGTTGCCCATACCTCTTCTTACATCCTCATCCAGACAACAAACAGATTTATCCCGAAGAACGCACCAAAAAAGTCACAACCTCCGACCGGAGCGAAGCGTAGCGGAGGGACCTGCGGTTTTTCTAGATGGAAAACGGGCCGTACAACACTCAAACAGTCCCTGGGGCACCGGAAAATAAAAAAGCCCAGGACCAAAGTCCTGGGCTTCTCCCGTCTCACAATCCAACTAAGGCTGGTTGGACCGAACACTGGCACGCTGTGTCTCCGCGTGCTTAGCCGCATTCTCCAGCGCCTTCGCCTGGGGCAGATAATCCAGTGCCTTGTTGATCATCGGATCCCACGTGGCCCGCACTTTCAAACCCTCTTCCTGGCCAAACTGCGTAGTGAAGATCTCAGCCTTGACGTTGGCCTTCACCCAATCCAGCACTGGAGGAAGTTCCGCATCGGAATAGGGTATTTGCTGGCTGGTCAAAAATTGCTTGAACGCATCCATAACCCCGTCGTCTACCTGGAAATCCTTGCCTACCGTCCGGTTCGACATGTAGTGCTTGGCGAAATTGAAGAACGCGTAGTGCTCCAGCAGCACATCCTGCACCGGAACCGACTTCGGCGTATCGATCTTGTCATCCGGCGTAATCCCGCCCCCGCCAAATACCGTTCTTCCGGAATCCGTGGCCTTCACCTCACGGCTCTTCGTATCCTGAGGCTGGTCGTGGTTGTAGTAGTAGTCGTAAAGAGAAACGCCATTGTAATTGCGCTGAATCAGGCGGCCGCTGGGGGTGTAGTAGTGGTACGTCGTCAGAGCCAGCCCGGTGTTCTCAGACAACGGATAAACCGTCTGCACCAATCCCTTGCCGAACGTCGTCTCGCCGGCAATGATGGCGCGATCGTGATCCTGCAGCGCACCGGAAACAATCTCCGCGGCTGATGCCGTACCGTGATTCACCAGCACCACGATGGGATATTCGCGGCCCCCGTTCCCGTGAGTTGCGCGGTAGGTCTGTTCCGGAAATGCCCGGCCACGCTGGGAAACAATCACCTGGCCCTTTTCCAGGAACTTGTCACACACCGCAACCGCCTCGCTCAACAAGCCGCCGGGATTACCCCGCAGATCGAGGACCAGCCCATCGATGCTGCCGAAGTGATCCAGCGCATCGGAAAGCTCGCGGCCGGTCGTCTCCTGGAAGTTGGTGATGTGCACGTAGCCCACATTCGGCCGGATCATGTACGTCAAGTCGATGCTGTTATGCGGAATCTCGTCCCGGATCAGGTCGAAAACCAACGGCTTCGCTGCACCCTCGCGCGCGATGGTGATCTGTACGTGCGTCCCTTTGGGTCCCTTCAGCACATTGGCAACATCCTCCGAGTTCATGTTCTCCGTGGACTTGCCATCTACCGCCACAATCACGTCGCCCGGCCGTATGCCCGCCTTGAAGGAAGGTGTGCCTTCAAACGGGCTCACCACCACAATCTTGTTGCTCTGCGGCTGAATCAACATCCCCACGCCGTAATACTTGCCATGCTGGTCTTCCCGCATCTTGGCGTAGGCTTTGGGATCGTAAAAGCTGGAGTGCGGATCCAGCACCCGTAACATACCGGGAATGGCTCCGTCGTAGACGGCCTTCTCCGCCTTGTCGCCGGTCAACGGCTCGGCATAGTTCTGCTCCACCAGGTCGTACACGTTGGTGAAGGAGCGCAGATCTTCGCGCAGTGCCGATTCATCGGTACTGGACTGTGCGCCCAACTTCTGGCTCACCATCGTGCCCAGAAAGCCACAAACCACAAAGAAGAGGAGAAGAGAAAACAAGAACCGTCGTGTGCGGGAGGCCATTGTGCGGTAATCCTCTGGGTCCGGCAGCGCAGGGGATGAGGGAGGCCCTGCCGCGCGGCCCGGGGTCTTCTTGATCGAAGTATATCATTGGACGTAAGCTGATCTGATAGGTACTCAGCCAGCGAAACAGTAGGAAAACCGGCCTGTTTCACGTGCCGCACAGTGGCAAACCAGGCAAACTACCACGTAAGGGCTAGAGCTTTTTACTTCCGGTGTACTGAGGGTGATAAATTCGGTCTTCCTCGCCCGCAAACCCCGAAGTGAAACGCTCCGTGAGCCGTCACTTAGCAGATTAAGAGATGTCCAGACACATGACTTTTTCCCGGTTCCGGCAATCAACGGCGATATGCATCCTGAGCGTGAGCCTCGGCTCCGTCCCATCCCTGGCGCAAAATACCAATGAAAAACCCGCCAATGCGAAAACCACCGCCGACACCCCGCCGGTGCAAGGCAAGGTGGTCGAAGATATTGTCGCCAGGGTGAATGACCAGATCATCACCAGCTCTGACTACGATCGAGCCGCGGAACAGCTGACCGCGGAGGCCGGGCAGCAGTCCATTCCTCCGCGTGAGCTGGAAGAGAAGAAAGGCGACTTACTGCGCGACTTGATCGATCAGCAGCTCCTGCTTTCCAAAGGTAAGGAACTGGGCATCACCGGCGAAACCGACCTGATCAAGCGGCTGGATGAGATCAGAAAGCAGAATCATCTCGAGTCGCTGGATGACCTGGAGAAGGCCGCCCAGCAGCAAGGTGTCTCCTACGAGGACTTCAAGTCCAACATCCGCAACAGCATCATCACCCAACAGGTAGTGCGGGATGAAGTCGGGCGCAGGATAACCATGTCGCCGGGTGAGGTACAGGCGTATTTCAAGGCTCACGAGAGTGAGTTTGCCCAGCCTGAGTCAGTCACGCTGAACGAGATTCTCGTCCCCACCCCGGCCAAATCGGCCGCCGAGGGCGCGGATTCGGCCGAGGTGGCAGCCGCACAAGCCCAGGCTGATGGGCTTGAAAAGAAGCTGGCAGCCGGCGCAAAATTCGACGATTTGGCAAAGCCATCACCGGCCGACCCCAACGCGCCCAAGAGCGTCGTGTTGGGTGAGTATCACCGCGGGATGCTGGTGAAAGAAATTGAAGACACGGCCTTCGCGCTGAACACCGGGGAGCATACGCAGCCGATCCGTACCAAGCAGGGATTCATCATCCTGCAGGCCACGCAGCGCAATGCCGGCGGCGACGCCAGCTTCAAGCAAGTGGAGCCGCAGGTGGAGGAAGCTATCTTCCTCGAGCATATGCAACCCAAGCTGCGGGAATATCTCACCAAGCTGCGAGAAGAAGCCGCGATCGATATCAAACCGGGAGTGGTAGACAGCGGCGCCAGTGGGAATGAACTGAAGTTGTCTTACAGCACCTACACCCCTCCTGCTCCCAAGGAACCCAAGAAGTTCCAACGCACCCGCTTCCGCGGTAGAGATCGCTCGAAGTCCGCGAAGGTCGAGACCGCGAAGGCGGCTGCTCCCGCGACAACCGCTCCCGCGACGGGGGCCGGCGCAACTGCCCCGGAAG
>JBAVQC010000062.1:0-8564 GCA_049693715.1 Acidobacteriaceae bacterium
GCGGAGGAGGTGGTGCGTTCTCCGCCACAACCTCCTTATGCCGCCGCACTGGCTTAGGCGGCGGCGCCGGCTTCGCCGCGCGGACAGGAGCCACCACCAGGTTATTGATCACCGTTCTGACCCCATCTACCGAACCGCTATCCGCCGCAGCCAGCGCACGGGAAGCATCGTTATCTACCCTGCCATTCAAAGTAGCCACACCATTGGCTACGGTCACCTGGATGTTCTGCCCCGTCAACGCGGACTCACCCGTGATCTTCGCCTGGATGTCGGTGCCAATCTGCTGATCGTCTCGTACCGGAGCCGGAGCGGGTTGAACGGCTGCCGGCGCGGCCTGCTCTGCACTTGGGGACGGATTGCTCTTACATCCCGACCCCAGGACCAGAAAACCGGTCAAAACCGCCAAAGGGATACTGCGTCGCATTACAAAATCATTCCTCATGGGGGAAATCCTCAGTTCAAAACTTTTGATTCGCCAGCTCACCATATGGACGAAGAGAAACATCAACTGGCTGGCACACTGCGGGCGAATAATGCATCTCATTCATTGTATTGGGTGGCTAGGTGATGTATCTTCGCACGGTATCCGGGTGCTAACCTCGCCGGGACGCCCGAAGCAGTATGATGGAACACTAGCTTAGAAAGATAAGGGGAAGATCCATGTCAGACGAAACTCAGGACAACGGCAACGGCGGAAGTGGTTTCGGTTGGTTTCTGGTAGGACTCGGAATTGGCGCAGCGATCGGTGTTCTTTATGCTCCCCAGGCGGGAACAGATACACGCGAGACGTTAGCCGAGAGTGCGCGTGAACGCGCAGAGTACCTGAAGCAGAAGTCAAGAGAAGCAGCCTCACATGTCAACACGTACGTAGACGCCGGCAAGGACCATTTCGGTGACTATGTCGAGCGGGGTAAGCAAGCGGTGGCTACGGGGCGTTCCCAGGTAGAGGATTACGTCGATCGTGGTCGCAAGGTAGTTGCCAAGCATGCCAGCAAGGTCACAGCAGCGGTGGATGCGGGCAAGAACGCCTATGCGGCGACGACCGCTCCGGTCGACGAGCGAATTTAGCACCAGATGGACAAATCTTCACAGACTCTGCTGGTCGTCTTTATTGCTGTGGCTGCCATCAGCATCCTGATGCAGGCCGGCTTTACGGCGGCCACGTTTTTTGCTGCCCGCAAAGCGCAGAAGAAAATCATGAATCTGGCAGATGATGTCCGTCTGCACGCCCTGCCGGCCATCATGTCCTCCCGGGAATTGATTCAGGACGTTACCCCGAAACTGAAACTCATCACGGAAAACCTGACTGCTACCACCGCCACCCTCCGCGCCAAGACGGACCAGGTGGGCGGATTGGTAGGCAACGTAACCGAGCGGGCGCAGGTCCAGGCTTCCCGTGTGGACGGCATGGTGAAGGGAACTCTCGACCAGCTGACCAACGCAGTCCACGCGATCGAACAAGGGGTTGCGGTGCCCGTTCGCCAGGTAAGCGGCATCCTCAACGGTCTGCGCGCGGGCATGGACGTCATGAGGAAAAAGACCCCCACCAACCACCTGGATCCCGAAGACGATCTCTTCGTCTAGGAACGAAGCCTGGAGTCCAAACCGATTAAGTCCTGGAAACGCGAAGGGTGCCCCAGGTCTCGCTTTTGAGACCTGGGATCCTCCTAGTGGAGGCCAATTAAATCCCTTGTAATGTCCCCATGGAAAAGAAGCAGCTAGACAATCCACCCGCCGCCGATAACCTCATCCCCACCATAAAAAACCGCCGCCTGTCCCGGCGTCACAGCACGCACCGGCTCATCAAACCGGACCTCGACTTCATCGTCACCACTCATCCGCAGCGTTGCCCAAGCCGGTTCGTGACGATGACGAATCTTTACCTGGGCCCGCATCTCGCCGTGCAATCCCGCGATCGAAATCCAATTCAACATCTGTGCCCGAAGCGAATCGCGCATCAGCTCCTGCTCTGCTCCCACCGTTACCTGCTTGCGGTCATGATCGATCGAGATCACATACAGCGGGGTAGGCGATGCCAAACCCAACCCCTTCCGCTGCCCAACCGTAAAGTTGTGCACTCCCTCATGCTTCCCCCGCAGCTGTCCGCCGGCCGAAACCAACTCCCCCGCGGTGTCGGGCACACTCTCACCCTGCTCCTCGAGGTAAGCATCAATAAACCGCTTATAGTCGCCGCCAGGAATAAAGCAAATCTCCTGCGAGTCCGCCTTGTTGGCCAACGCCAAGCCATACTGGTGTGCTAACTCCCGCACTTCCGGCTTGGTGAAACCACCCAGAGGGAAGAGGGTACGCGAAAGCTGTTCCTGGGTTAGCCCAAACAGAAAATACGTTTGATCCTTGCTCGCATCCGCGGGCCGCTTCAAAATCCACCGCCTTCGCGCGGGATCGTACTCATTGCGCGCATAGTGGCCCGTAGCAATTTGCTCCGCCCCGATTTGCCGCGCGGTCAAAAGCAACTGATCAAACTTCAGATGGTTGTTGCACAAGCTGCACGGAATCGGCGTGCGCCCAGCGAGATACTCGTCCACGAAAGGCCGGATGACATCCCGCTCGAACCGCTCCTGGTGATTCACCACGTAGTACGGAATCCCTAGTGTCTCCGCCACCCGCCGCGCGTCGTACACATCATCGATTGAGCAGCATCGTCCCTGCACCTGCTCCGGCATCCCATCCTTATCCGCCAGGCGGCGCTGGTTCCAAAGCTGCATCGTAAGCCCGACCAGTTCCTGCCCTTCCGCCTTGAGCATGGCCGCAACCGTCGACGAATCGACCCCACCCGACATAGCTACCGCGATGGTCACTGGGGCACCGCCGAGAGCTCCCGCAATCTCGCCACCTGCGTGGCAACCAGCTCAATCGCCCGATCGATCTCATCGGCCGTCGTCTGCCGGTGCAAGCTGAAGCGCAAGCTGGCCCGTGCCCGCTCGATCGGGAGACCCATCGCCTGCAGCACATGCGATGGCTCGCTTGCCCCAGAGGAACACGCTGCCCCGCTCGAAACAGCCAGCCCCTTCAGGTCAAGGCCGATGACCAGCGCTTCGCCGTCGAGCGAATCAAACCACACATTCGAAGTGTTCGGCACCCGCGCCGCCCGGCCACCATTCACGCCGCTGGCAAACTCCCGTAAGCCCGTCTCCAACCGGTCTCGTAACTCGCGTATTTGCTCCACGGCGCTGCCACGCAGTCCTTCCATTGCGCACTCCGCCGCCTTACCCAAACCCACGATCCCGGCAACATTCTCCGTCCCTGCGCGCCGCTGCCGTTCATGCGCACCCCCGGCAAAGAGCGGCTCCAGGCGAGTGCCGCGGCGTACGAACAGCGCTCCCGTCCCCTGTGGACCATGCATTTTATGCCCGGAAATACTCAGCAGATCGCACCCGATCGCTTCTACATCGATAGCCACCTTGCCGGCTGCCTGCACCGCGTCCACATGAAATCGGACTCCGGCCTCGCGCGTGATACGCCCGATCGCCTCCACCGGCTGCAAAACTCCGGTCTCATTGTTGGCCATCATCACGCTGACCAATCGAGTGTTAGGCCGCAGGGCCCGGAGGACATCCTCGACCGAGACGACCCCTTCGCCATCAACCGGCACGAAGGTAACCTCAACCCGCCGGTCAACCAGGCGTTCGACCGCATGCAGCACCGCGTGATGCTCGACCGAGCTGCTGATGACATGGTCGCCGCTCTTGGCCGACCCAAAAACCGCCAGGTTGTCGCTTTCCGTGCCCCCGCTGGTGAACACAACCTCGGAAGGCCGGCAGCCCAGGAGACCCGCCACGCGACCCCGAGCCTGTTCGACAGCCGAACGCGCCTGTTGTCCCTCCTGGTGAATAGAGGAAGCATTGCCAAACTGCCCCCCCAAAAACGGATGCATAGCCTCCAGCACCTCCGCCAGCAGAGGAGTCGTAGCATTCGCATCCAGGTAAATTCGCCGCACACCCCTATTCTACGGGAACGAGGACTCTCCAATGTCTCATCGAAAAAGCCGGGAAAGGACGGGTGCCCCAATGTTCGCCAAACCTGCCCCGGCGTGCCGTGGGGCGTACATGGGCCGAAGAACGAAGGGGCGAACCGGATTTCCTGCCACCGGGCGCCACCAACGTCAGCGTGTGCGGCTTTCATTAAGGAAAGCCGCATGGAGCCCCACCAACGCAATCAAGCTCTACAGGAAATTCGGGGGACAAAAACCTGCTACGCTTTCTTCTGCGAACGCATTCAAGGAAGGTCAATCGTGAAACTCAAGTCCTGTCTCACTGCACTCGCCACAATTACTGTAACCACCATGCTCGCCGCATCAGCCTATGCCGCCCCAGCATCCCCTGGGCAGGTCTTCGGAGAGCTCATCAGCGGCCAGGGAAAAGAGGTCGTCTCCGCCGCCGAAGCCATGCCTGCGGACAAATACGACTTCGTCCCCACCACTGGCGAATTCAAAGGAGTTCGCACCTTCGGCCAGCAGCTCACTCACATCGCGGAAGCACAATATTTCTTTTTCGAAAATTTCGGAGCCAAGCCAACTATCGATGTCAAATCGCTTAACAAGCTAACCAGCAAAGACGAGATCGTGAAAGCTCTTAAGGACTCTTTTGTCTTTGCCCAACAGGCTGCCGAAACCATGACCGCCTCCAATGCGTTTGAGGAGATTCCCGCAAAGGACGGAACCAAGACGCGCGCCAGCATTACCGCCTTTTCCCTGGCCCACACCAACGACCACTACGGGCAAATGGTGGTTTATCTGCGTTTGAACGGAATTATCCCGCCCGCCAGCCGCAAATAGAATCTGTCTCGGCTTCAGGCTTGAGAGGGACACCCGCCGGTGCTTGACAATCGGAGACTACCGCTTCTCCAGCACCGTATACCCCACCGGATATTCCGGACCAATATACTCAGCCCGAGGTCGAATCAACCGATTGTCATCCAGCTGTTCAATCACATGCGCCGCCCAACCCGAGGTCCTGCTCACCGCAAAAATCGGCGTAAACAAATCCAGGTCAATCCCCAGCATGGTATAAGTCGAAGCCGAATAAAAATCCACGTTCGCGTTCAACTTCTTTTCCGCGAGGATGTACTTCTCAATCGCCCGCGACATCTTAAACCACTTGGCGTTCCCGGAAGACTCACCCAACTCCTCAGACATCTTGCGCAGGTGGGTAGCCCGTGGATCCTCGGTATGGTAGACCCGATGCCCGAACCCCGAAATCTTCTTCTTCTGGGCCAGCAATCCAGCTACATAATCCACCGGATCCAGGCCTTCCTTATCAATCGCGAACAGCATCCGCATCACCGCCTCGTTGGCGCCCCCATGCAGCGGACCCTTCAGCGCCCCGATAGCCCCGGTAATCGCAGAATGAATATCCGACAAAGTAGCCGCGATCACGCGCGCAGCAAATGTGGACGCATTCAGCTCATGATCGGCGTGCAGAATCAGCGCCACATCGAACGTCTTCGTTGCCGTGGCGGAAGGTTTTTCCCCGTTCAGCATCCACAAGAAATTCGCCGCGTGGCTCAGAGAAGGATCCGGCGCCACCACCGCCTTGCCCTTGCGCAGCCGGTCGTAGGCAGCCACCAGCATAGCGATCTGCGAGGTCAGCCGGAAACTCTTGCGAACGTTGGCATCGTGCTCATTGTCGCGTTCGTCCGGATCATAAAAACTCAGCGCCGAAACCGCGGTACGAAGTACTTCCATGGGGGTCGCACTGGGGGGAAACGAGCGCAGCAAATCGATGACCTTGGGGTCCAGCCGGCGGGCCTCCGCCAGCTGTTTGCTGAAGTCTTCCAACTCTGCCGGGCGGGGAAGCCGCCCAAACCACAACAAATAACTGCATTCCTCGAACGTCGATTTCTCCGCCAGTTCGTGGATATCAATCCCACGGTAGGCCAGCACCCCGGCATCGCCATCGATCCAGCAGATCCCCGAATTGGCCGCAACGACTCCGGCAAGTCCCTTGCCCACCACAGCAGTAGACATAACTGAACGCTCCTCTTCTCTTTCTTAAGATGCCCGCGTCGCCCGCTCCCTGCCGGCTACTCACCGCAAGGGACATCGGCTGGTGGTGACAATTGTTCAGAAATACAGTCGTTTTGCAGTCCGGCCGGTTCTGTCTCCACCGTTGTCTAGTTTTATAGCGCAGCGCTCTGAATCTTGTCACTTAGACGGGCGTCCGGGAGAGAAAGCCTCTATCACAACCTCGGGCTGGCTGCCCTGCAGCAGTTGCCGCACGATGAGCCCAGTGGCCGCCGCCAATAGGATCCGGTTACGAAAGTGTCCCGTCGCCACCCAACAACGCGGACGTCCGGCGCTCCAGGCCCCTGGCAGCCAGCCCAGGTGCCCGCCTCTGGGCCTCTTGCGCGCTCATGGCAACACTGGTCCCATCTTCTTCGTCAGTACTAATGGCGGCCTGGATGCGCAGGCGAACAGAACGCCCCGAAAGCCCTTCCACGGTGCTAAGGTATTCCGGATAGAGACGGATGCTCAGCTCGCGAGTTTGGCCAGTTCTGAGGGTGGGGGGCCCACAATACTCCCCTCCGGCGACGATGACTTCCGCAGGCTCCACTCGTCCATTGTAGGATGATGGAAATATTCAGCATTCCAGTTGAAAAGAGGCAGATCGCATGAGCGACGAAAGCGTAGACATGGTTGAACGTACTCACTCCGGTGTCTTTATAGCCCTCCTTGGCTTCGCCGTGATGGCGTCCGCCGGTGCGTTGATCTGGGCTTACACCCTGGAAAACCGCCTGGAGAAATCGCAGACCGCGCTAGTGAACGCGCAACAACAGAATGACAAACTTGCTGAGAGCCTCAACGAGACCAACGCCAAGCTGCGCGTTACCTCAGAGACTCTGGGGCAGAGCGTGGGGCTCACCCAGCGGCAACTCGAAGCCCGTGCCAGTGAATTCCTCAAGCGCCAGCAGGCCGAGACCAGCCGCCTGGAGAAGGAACAACAGACCGCACAAGCGGAAGCCCAGAAGCAGATCGGAGCGGTTTCCAGTGACGTCTCCTCCGTCAAGACAGATGTAGGCGGGGTAAAGACAGACGTCGCCGCGACCAAGACTGAGTTAGCGAACGCCGAATCCCAACTGAAACGGGTGACTGGCGATCTGGGAGTCACCAGCGGACTTGTCGCGACCAATGGTAAGGAGCTCGAGGTCCTCAAGCACAAGGGTGATCGAAACTATTACGATTTGAACCTGACCAAGGGAGCCAAGCCCACGCCGATCTCTGGAATCAGCGTGTCCCTGAAGAAGGTCGACACCAAGCATTCCAAGTACACCCTGCTGGTGGAATCGGACGACAAGAAGATCGAGAAGAAGGACAAGAACCTGGACGAGCCGGTTCAGTTCTACACCGGAAAAGACAAGCTCTTGTATGAGCTGGTCATCAACACCATCAACAAGAACCAGGTAATCGGCTATCTGGCAACGCCCAAAAACGCCCCAACCCCCTTGACTCCCTAGGCCAGGGAAGGGCGCGAGGTCGCTTGCAAAGGAAGGTGGTCACACGGAGATCTCTGTGTGACCGCCTTCCTTTGTTTTTGGACTGGGAGCACAGCGAAAGGAACTACTTCCGAGGAAGCACAATCTCCAAATTCTTCTGGTGCATAAACGACACTACAACCTTAGCCGTCTGCAGCGAATCCCACTGTTCCTTATTAATCGGGAAATTAAAAATAGCCAAGCCCTGCACCGACTGCCCGGGCATCAACGTGGTATCGCGAGGAATCGAATCCGCCCGCAGGTAACTCAGCGACGGGTAAGCCTGAAACACACGATCCATATCCTTATTGCTCGCGGTCACATTCACCTGTTCCGAGCCGTCCGGCAGCTTGATAGCGGCTGAAATATCCAGCATGAACAGCGGTATATCCGTTTGATTCCTGATCTTGACCTTAGCGAGTATCAGCAACTGATCGTAATACTCGGCTGTGCCCGCCATCCCGGTATCGCCGCCGCCCCCGCTGTTGATGAGGGTATGCACTGGGTAGAGGTTCATCGTTAAGATGTCTCCACTGGCGACCGGTGGCCGTTGTCCAATCCAAACATATAGACCGATAGCGATGCTAACGGCGACGGCGGCGATAGCAATATTCTTGAGCGCGCTCCGGAACGGGTGCGGCGGATCGACCTGCGCCAGGTGCGGCCCGGGGCCTAAATCTTCCGATATTTCAGCAGACTCGGTCACTTGGTTCACCGTCCACAAATTCTAGACCATCGAGGCTGGCGACATAAGTTACTAAAGAGGCCCATTTCCCTTGACGGTAGCCAGGTGAGTATGTTCCGAAACCGGTTGAATGCCGCCTGTCTGACTATTTGTGCTTAAACTGCCAGTCAATTCCACTACACTTAGACGATTCAAATGCGCATACTGATCACCGGAAAAGACGGACAAGTAGGGACGGAACTCCTGCGTTTGTACCACTCCCGCGGCGACGTGGTTTTGACGGGCCGGGATGAATGCGATCTCTCCAACGAGCAATCGATCCGGGACACCGTCCGGCGCGTGAGACCCGCGGTCATCATCAATGCCGGCGCCTACACGGCCGTTGACC
>JBAVQC010000063.1:0-1904 GCA_049693715.1 Acidobacteriaceae bacterium
AAAAACAGCAGGGCCTTTCTCATGCGGTCGCTGCCTCTTTGTGGCGCGCTCCTCGAAGCGCCCCCACGAAGTGTTGAGCGACCGTGGGGTTAGCCCCAAAATGCAGGTGTACATAGCTGGCCAGCACCTTGCCGCGGGTGAAGCCTTCCCACTGCTGTTTTCCTGAAAGGGAAAAGTCCACCTGGTAGCTCGTCGTTAGTTCGCTGTTAGAGCAAATACGGGAGTAGTGGAAGCTATGGCCCCGGATCGTGGTCCCCCTGGGGCCGAGAAGACAATCTTGTGTAAAAGTGACGGTGACGTAACCAAAATCGACCAGCTTATTGGTCATCTCCATTTTCAGGGGCAAGATGCCCAGCATGGGGTAGACGCTTCCATCGAGCGTGCTCAACTGCTGCGAGAGATAGAGCAGGCCACCGCACTCGGCATAGATGTGTCCTCCGGATCGAGCAAAAGCCCGGATCTGGTCGAGCATCGGCGTATTTGCGCTGAGCTCTCGTGCATAAAGTTCGGGATATCCCCCGCCAAAGTACAAAGCATCCAGGTCCGCCGGCAGGACCTTGTCCGCGATGGGGCTGAAGGGAATAATCTCCGCTCCCTGCTCGCGCAGCAGATCCAGGTTGTCTTCGTAGTAGAAAGAGAAGGCGTGGTCTCGGGCCACCCCTACGCGGGCGCGCGGGACATTCGACATTGGGGAGCGCCCAGCCGTCTCCAGCGGGAAGTCGAGCCGAAGGATGGGGTCGACCTTAAAGTGGGTCTCAGCCAGGTTGGCGAGGGTATCAAGCGAGATCTCACTTTCGCCTGCTGCGTGCAATCCGAGGTGGCGCTCGGGAATCGCTATGTTCGACTCCCGCGGAAGCCATCCCAAAATGGGTGTACTGCAGCGGGCCTGAATCGCAGACTCGAGCAGCCGGTAGTGATGCAGGCCGGCAACCCGGTTGAGGATGAGCCCGGCCAGTGGTAGATCCGGATCAAAACACTCGAAGCCAAGCACCGTCGCCGCCACACTGCGTGCGCTTTTGGCGCAGTCTAGCACCAGCAAGACCGGCAGCTTGAGCATTTTGGCAATTTCGGCGCTGCTGCCGGCTTCCGTGACCCCATCTTTTCCGTCGAAAAGGCCCATCATCCCTTCCACGACCACTGCGTCCGCACCCACGGCTGCGCGGGAAAGTACTTCGCGGTTGGATTCCCGGCTGAGCATCCAGGTGTCGAGATTGCGTGCTGTTCGTCCCGCGATCCGGCTGTGATGAGTGGTATCGAGAAAGTCGGGCCCCCCTTTGT
The DNA here is from genome assembly GCA_049693715.1 of Acidobacteriaceae bacterium. Classification (GTDB taxonomy): domain Bacteria; phylum Acidobacteriota; class Terriglobia; order Terriglobales; family Acidobacteriaceae; genus PALSA-350. The sequence goes on from JBAVQC010000063.1 coordinate 1,279, forward strand.
AGGGCTGGACCACGAAGCCGCGCCGGCGCAGGCAGGCCATGATGGCCAGGGCCACGGTGGTTTTGCCCACTCCGCTGGCAGTGCCGCCAATGAGCATGCCGGTCATGCGATCACCTGGGGGTGGGCTTCGCCTTTGAGAACCAAGGGAAGGCCGGCGACCAGCAGAAGCACGTTCGCCGCGACCCGGCCAACGCTCTGGTTCATCTCGCCCAACAGATCGCGGAAGCGCCGGCCAGAAGGATATTCCGGCACCACTCCGCTGCCCACCTCATTCGAAACCAGCACTACAGAACAAGCGGGCGCCTGGAGTGCCGAACAGAGGCCATCGATGGAGGTTTGCTCATCCGCCTTGGCGTCGAGCAGATTGGCGGCGAAGAACGTCAGGCAATCGATAATCATGAGGTCGCACCTGGGACCGTGTTCTGCGATCGCCTCGGCCAGCGCCAGAGGTTCTTCCACGGTTTGCCAATGCGGTGGACGGCTGTTGCGATGGCGTTCGACTTTGCACCGCATCTCGTCGTCGGCAGCCTGCGCCGTGGCCACGAAAACGACCCGTTCGGCACGCTCGCCGAGTTGCTGTGCGTAGTGGCTCTTGCCGCTGCGCACTCCTCCTAACAGGAGAGTTA
>JBAVQC010000064.1:0-18967 GCA_049693715.1 Acidobacteriaceae bacterium
GTCATAGGCGGCGGCAATGTCCTCGGGCATGGGGCTCAGATCGGTACCCTTCATGAAGTCGCGCAACGAGGTACCAATGGGGTGCGAATCCAGGTTGGGAGCGCCATTCTTTGCCTTCACGTCCACCAGGCTGACGGTCCGGAAATCGATGCTGAACCGTGTCCTGCCGGAGGTGTTGGGCACGGTGGAGTGCATGTTGGCCGCGGAAAAGACTTGAGCTCCACCTGGTTCCGTGATCAACCGAACCTGGGGATCCAGTTCCATAGGCTGCTCGGGCTTGGGTTGTTCGCGGGTGTCTGACTTGATGTGCTTGGCCGCATCGGCGCGTCCGGTGCTGTTCCAGGCATAGTAGTTGAACTTGCTGGATCCGTTCTTCACCGCCTCATTCCAGTACTTGGGATGAAAGGCCATGGAGCTCTCGGAAGACATCTCGAAAATGGGCAGCCACCAGTTCAGCTGACACATCGGCGCCGAGTACCAAGTGTCACGGTGAAGGTGATGGGCATAGCCGACACCCGACGTGAGGTAGGCATCCGAGGTGACGGCGCGCAGGCGCGGCACATCGAGATAGGTGGTCTCCATATCGCAGCCGAAGTCCGACAGCATGGCCTGGATCAGGCGCTTGGTCTCAGGGTGGTGAATGAAGGCCGGCTTGAGCGGGGCGAAGATGCGGACAAACTCTTCCACCGGCATGTCGAACTGTGCCGTGGTTGGATCCTCTTTGCCAAAGGCGTCCTTGATCATTTGTGCGGCCCAATTGGTGAAGGCGAGCGAGCTGGGCCGGGGGGAGTAGACGAAAAGCTGGCCATTGTACAAATACTGGCGGCGCCTCTCGTCATTGAACTTGGAATCTACGTAGATACTGTTCATTCAGTCAATCTCCTTTAGACGACCGCAGGGGTCGGGATCGGAATGATGAACTTTCCGCCGCGAGCCTTGTAGGCGTGTTGTTGCTCCATGATTTCGCCGGCAAAGTTCCACGCCAGCACCAGCACATAATCCGGTTTGCTCTCCAGCAACTTGTTCGGGGAGAGAATCGGCAGGTGATTTCCGGGCATGAACCGGCCCTGCTTGAATTCGTTCAGATCGACGACATAGTCGAGCAGTTCCCGATCGATGTTGCAGAAGGCCAGCAGGGTCGTGGCCTTCGCCGCCGCGGCATAGCCGGCGATTGACTTCCCTTTGCCCTTCAGGTCCTTCAACAACGCTGTAAGATCGTCGCGCACTGCGTGCACCCGGTCGGCAAAACCGCGGTAGTACTCGATGGTCGAGACGCCCGCGTTCTTCTCGTCGGCGAGCAGCGCCTTCAGGCGAGCGGTCGGAGTCTCCACCGGCTCGACAAACAGCCGGAGGGATCCGCCGTGGATCCTGGTGCGCTCCACGTCGTTAAGGTACAGACCATGATCGCGGAAAAGGCGCGCCAGGGCTGTCACCGAAAAGTAGCAGAGGTGCTGGTGATAGATGGTATCGAACTCACACTTTTGGATCAGGTCGACAATGTAGGGCGCTTCAATGACGGCGACCCCATTGGGTTTCAGCAGGGCGGCAATGCCGTCGACGAAACCGTTCAGGTCGGCCACGTGGGCGAGCACATTGTTGGCCAGGAAGACATCGGCTTTCTTGCCTTCGGCGGCCAGCTTGAGTGCCAGCTCCTTGGTAAAGAAAGTGTTGATGCTGTTGACCCCCCGCTCATTGGCAGTGCGCACCTGGTCTTCGGCAGGATCGATGCCCAGGACCGGGATCCCGTGGTTGACGAAGTTGCGCAACATGTAACCGTCGTTGGACGCAGCTTCGATCACCAGGCTATGGGAATCAAGGTTGCGGGCGGCGATAACCGCTTCAGCACTCTTGGCGAAATGTTCCAGCAGGCTCTTGGACACGGAAGAAAAGTAAGGATAATTGCGGCAGAAGAGAATTTCCGGCGGAACAGTTTCGGTGATCTGCACCAGGGAACAGTCGGGGCAGAAGACCAGGTCCAGGGGCGCCGTGACTTCCGGCGACCCTAGCTGATCGGCTGAGAGCAATGCATCCGCAAGCGGAGTGGTTCCGAAGGAGAGAATTGGAATGCACTTCGTGGAATTGCAGGCGCGGCAATGAAAGGTGGATTCTGTCATACAGTGGCGGCTCCTGCGACAACGGGGGCCGTCGCTTGCTGGTTGGTCCAACGGAGATTGGAGTCGAGGGTACCTTCCTCGATCAACTTCCGAATGTGGGCAATGCGTTTGAAGCGCGGTCCCTCGAAGTCTTCGAGAACGAGACCGATCTTCTTATAGGTTTCGTGCAGCTCGACGGCTCCCTTGCGGGCATCCCATACGGGCTGGAACTCGGGCAGCACCTTGCGGATTTTGCTGCAATCCACACGGTAGCAACGCTTGTCCGGTCCGGCGTCGGCGGCGTACTCAATCACTGTGTTGGGCACCGTCTCCTTGACGATGTCGGCCAACTCATAAATACGGTAATTGTCTTCGTTACGTCCAACGTTGAATGCTTCGTTGTGCACCAGGTCGATCGGGGCATGCATCGCGGCAATGAACGCCCGCGAGATGTCGGCGATGTGGACGATGGGTCTCCAGGGAGTTCCATCGCTCTTGATGTACACCCGGCCGGTGGCATAAGCCCAGGCCACGAGGTTGTTCAGTACCAGGTCGAAGCGCAACCGGGGCGAAACACCGAAGGCAGTAGCATTGCGGAGGAAGGTTGGGCTGAAGTGGTTATCCGCCAGCCTGGCAACGTCCTGCTCGACCATGACCTTGGAAGTGCCGTAAGGGGTCACGGGGTTGAAGGCAGAGTGCTCATCCAGCAGGTCGTCGCCACCGGCGCCGTAGTTGCTGCAGGAAGACGAGAAGATAAATCTCTGCACCCCGGCCTGCTTGGCCAACTTGGCCAACTTGACCGATGCCTCATGGTTGATCTCGAAGGTCAGACCCGGATTCAGGTCGCCCAGGGGATCGTTCGAAAGCCCGGCAAGATGAAGAATGGCATCGAAGCCCTTCACATCCTGCAGGGTCGCATCGCGAACGTCTTTGCGGATCTCAGGGATCTGTGCGATCCCATCGCTGAAGGTGCTGCGCTCGAAAAGGTCAGTATCGAGCCCAACTACTTCATGCCCGGCCTGCAAGAGCATTGGCACTAAAACCGTTCCGATGTACCCCGCGTGCCCCGTTACTAATACTCGCATTCGATTCCTCCCAGGTTTTCCAAGGTGCGTTACCGCTTTCCCAATACGTTTCCAGGATCTTCTTCTCGCGAATCGTATCCATACATTGCCAGAAGCCGGTGTGTCGATACGCCATGAGTTGGCCTTCGGCGGCGAGGCGCTCGAGGGGCTCCTTCTCGAAGTGAGTACTATCACCGTCGATGAAGTCAAAGATCTCGGGCTCGAGCACAAAGAACGCTCCGTTGATCCAGCCTTCCTTGGTTTGCGGCTTCTCAGAGAACTCGGTGATCTGATTGCCGTCCATTTCCAGGTGGCCGAAGCGCGCCGTGGGACGGACCGCGGTGAGGGTAGCCAGCTTGCCGTGCGCGCGATGGAACGCCAGCAGGTCGTTCAGGTTGATGTCGGATACGCCGTCACCCCAGGTGAGCATGAAGGTTTCATTGCCCAGGTAAGGGGCCAGCCGCTTGATCCGGCCGCCGGTCTGAGTTTTCATGCCGGTGTCGATAAGATCGATATTCCAGTCGGGAACGACGCCGCCGTTCATTTTGACCTTGCCGGTCTTGAGCGAGACGCTCAAGTCGCGGTTCAGGGAGCAATAGTCAAGCATGTACTTCTTGATGACTTCGCCTTTGTATCCCAGGGCGATGGCGAATTGGTCGAGCCCATAGTGGGCGTAGTGCATCATGATGTGCCAGAGAATCGGCTTGCCGCCAATCTCGACCATCGGTTTCGGCTTGAGCTCCGTCTCTTCCGCGAGACGCGACCCCAACCCCCCTGCAAGAATTGCAACCTTCATAGAACTTCACCTCCGTGATTTTGTGACGTGGGGGGATATTTCGTTACGAGGCAGCATCGAGAGATGTTGCGCTCTCTATAGAAACTTTGGTGCGCGGCACCTGCAGCCTGAATAGGACCTGATCCGCTGCGATCAAAAGGTCTTTGCCCATACGGCGGACATGCTTGAAGAGCCAGGGCAGCAACAGCAGGTAGCAGTGGAGGCGCTGTCCGGTGGTCACCGGGGCGCGGCCGATGCTTTGGAAGTATTCGCGGAGCATGCGCCATTCCGGGAACGTGATGCTGGCGGTCTTGTTCGGGTCCCACCACTCCGGGCCGGGCAAGGTGCCATGACGGTTGGTAAGGCGAAAGCGTGGGGCTTTGAGACGAACCGGTTTCGCCACCGAGGATTGTTTGCTGTGGCGGGTGCTGATGAACAGGAACTCCGGGGTTTCGTGAAAGCGCCCGATCAAGCTCATCTGTGCAAGCAGAACTCCGTCGCTATTGACGTAGCTGCCTTGTGGGGGCAGCGACTGGAGAGCGCTGAGGCGCATCACACCAAATATCTGGTAGCACATGTGATCGTTGAGCAGCAGATCCTTAAAACGGACGACGGGGTTCGGAGATTCGGTCCTGAGCGGCCATTCGTAGTTCTCGACAAACTGTCCATGCTCGTCGATGATCCGGGTCAGCGTGTGGGCAACCACCAGCGAGTCGTCGGCTTCCAAGGCATCCACACACAAACGCAGGAAGTCGGGCTGAATCATGTCATCGTGGGCGGCCCATTTGAAGTACTTGCCGGTGGCTTTGAAGTAGACATTTCTCAGGTTCCACCCTGCGCCCATATTGCGGTCGGCACGGTAGTAGCGAATGCGATCATCCTGCGCGGCATATTTCCGGCAGATCTCCTCGCTACGATCGGTGGAGCAATTGTCGGAGATGATGAGCTCGAAATCCTGGAGTGTCTGGTTCAGGATGGACTCGATGGTGGTGGCCAGGAAACGATCCCCGTTGTAAAGAAAGAGCCCGATGCTGACAAGTGGGTTAGTACTCATGTATGTTTGCTCCGTTCTGGTGCTGTGCGGCGCGGGGGAACGCCACGAGAATGACAGATGGGGTGAGGTGGCAAGGATGACAGTTACGACATTTTTTTCAAACGAGAGATCAGCTGTTTGAGCCAGCTTTGCCGGATCAGCAGGTTGATGCAAAAATCGAAAACCGGTAGAGGCAGATAGATCGAGATCTTCCAAAACCACTGATATCTGGCGCCCGGCGCGGCGAGCGAAGTCATGAAGCTATCGTAGTGGCTACGCACGGCGGGATCTTTGGCCAGCCGGGCGTGAAGGTAAGTAATGAAAGCGGTGTACCCATTGTTGCTGAGGGGCCCAAAGTCTTCCGCCAGCCGCGGATCGATATGGGCGAGAAAGCGTTTCTGCGCGACCCACAGCGCCTCTGAATACTCTTGCTCGCGTTTGAACGAGGCGGCGGTCACGCGGTCCGGGCCATAGTTGTTACTGCTATGCAGACGGTAGGACGAGAGGGCTTCATCATCCCGGGTCACGTTGGTAAGAAACGGAGCCAGGCGGCAGATCAATTGATCGGGACATCTGACCAGCGGATGTTCGAGCGGCAAGGGAAAGAGGCGCTCGGCCACATCGCGATGGAGGCTCAATCCCGACGTGGGAGGGGTATAGGGCAAAATGCCCCCATCGCGCAACAGGCGGGAGCCATACCATCCGACCGGTAACGGGACAGACATCGGCCATACCCCCTGGCGACGAAGGTCGGCACTCATACGGATCACCCGGTGGACGCCGAAACCAGATTCGGGGTGGGCCTGAAAATCGGCCACAATCCGCTCCACTTTGTGGGGCAGAAAGAGGTCGTCTGAGTCAAGCAGGGCAATGATCTCGCCCCGGCTGGCGGCGAAAGCCGCATTGAAGCCCGATGCCTGGCCGCCATTCGCCTTGCGAATCAGATGCAGGCGAGAATCCCGGCGCGCATAGCCCTCAATGACCTGGACCGAATCATCGGTCGAACCGTCGTCGCAGATGATGAGTTCAATGTTGGAATATGTCTGGTCCAGAGCACTCTTGATCGAGTCCGCGATGAAGCGGCCGTAATTGTAATTGGATACCAGGATCGAGACTAACGGCTGTGCCGGCAAAGGGCGCAGCTCGATGGGATTCAATTCAGTTGCAGTTTCCGGTTGAACAGTGGCCATAGGAAAACTCGGGTAGAAGGGGCCTCGTAGTTAAAAGGTGCCAGGTGCAATCGTGCAATCAGCCCCCTGCGGGACTGTTCGACTATGGAAGGCGAAACATGAGTTTCAAGTTGAACCGAGGTGGTTACCCCGGTTCCTAGTAAGCGCCTACACCCTTCACGACCAAGCCGGGTGTCGCCAGAATGATTTTGATATCGAGCAGCAGCGACCACTCACGAATGTACTGCAGGTCGAGCCGCACCATCTCTTCAAACGGGAGCTCACTGCGTCCATTCACTTGCCATAGTCCGGTGATACCGGGATAGACGGCAGCCCGGCCCTCGGACCAATCCGCGAATTCGCGGCTCATTCCGTCCGGCCCCATGTCACCTGCCGGCAAAGGCCTGGGACCGACCAGGCTCATCTCTCCGCGCAGTACGTTGACGAGTTGTGGCAACTCATCCAGGCTATAGCGGCGAATGAATCGTCCGATCGGGGTGACGCGCGGATCTAGTTTCATCTTGAAGATGTGACCCTTCTTTTCGTTCGCGTGGGCTACGTGGGTGCGATCCATGTTGGTGTACATGGAGCGAAACTTCAGGAACATGAAGTGACGACCACCGCGGCCGACTCGCGGCGCCTTATAAAGGACAGGCCCCTCGGAGGTGAACTTCACCAAGGCGGCGATGGCCAGCATGGCGGGGGCGAGAAGGAGTAGAGCAAACCCGGAGGCAACGATGTCAAAGGCCCGCTTGACGAACTCCTGACCCCTGGTAAAGGACAGCGGTCGAAGCTCGACCAGGGGCAAACCGTATTGGTTCACCACATTGATGCGTCCAGGCTCCGGGGCAAAGTCCACGGTGCAATTGACGATGACCCCCATGCGCTTGAACACCTTGGTGCATTCGTCCAATTCGCTCCGAGAAATGGAGCCGTTCAGCAGAATGATGCGGTTGAGGTGTTCGCGATTGATCACTTCGGCGAGCTGTGCAGTCGATCCCAGAATCGGCATCGGCAGTGACAGGCCTTCCGCGGTGTGGCCTTCGGGGACAATCAAGCCCTTGATGACATTCGCCACATTGGCTGTGTTCATCAGAGCGACGAGGCGGCCGGCGTGGGAACCATCTCCCAGGAGTGCTGCCCGAATGGGTGAAGGCCAGTGGCGCTCCGCCGCCATGGCTGCGAGTACGCTTACGCACCGCGCCAGGCCTAAGCTGAAGAAGCTAAGAGGCGCAAAGATCATGAAGAACGAGCGGGAAACACCGGTGCCCAGTTGGCGGGAGAAGAAAGTTACGATGACAATGATGCAGCTGGCCAGCAATGCACCTTCGGCTGCGTTGATGATGCTGTTCCACACCCGGATCCGACCCTCGACACGATAGAACCCGAGGCGCCAGGCCATGACGATCCACAACACCAGGACCGTCATCAGGGACGGCGCCCAAAGGGAAGCATAGGTCCAACTGACTCGTTGGGTAGCCAGAGGGTTGAGCAGCACGCGCATCTGAATGGTGCAACTCCAGGCTACCGTGACTGCGAGAAGATCCAGAACGAATTGCATCGTCTGGTAGAAGCGTAAATTACGGACATGCATGAGAGCGGTTCTCCCCATACGTCTCCCTGGGCGCCAGGGCAACGTTCTATACGAAGGCAGTCATAGCTTTTCTCCTGGCTGTGTAAGAAAGTCGACAGGGGCCTCGGGCCACCGTCACAGGAGAAATGCAAATACAAGAGGAACCTTGTGAAGACGCTCTTTTAAGTCGCGAAAGCTGGATTTTGGTAAGTACTTTCGTCAGCGTCCTTGTTCCTGGTTGCGGACAGTCGGTCTAGGCAGCCAGTGTGCGGTGGGGGGATCTCCGCGCCTGGGCTGCTAAACGATGGTGATCGTAAGCCGACTTTCGTTACTTGTTCATGGTTGTGTGTTAGCTGTTCGACGACTAGCCGCGTGTGGCACCGGCGTAGCTGTTGTAGTGGCTGACGTACGACGGATCTTCGATGCGAAGATCGCAGCCATTCAGGATGGTGCCAATGACCGGGGTGCCATCATCGGCCAAGCGCTCTCTGGCTTCTCCCAATTGCTCCGGGCTGGTCTCGCCGGCCCGACTGATCAGAATGACGCCATCGGCGTTGCGGCTCAGAAGGCGCGCATCGGCCATGCCCATCATGGGAGGAGAGTCGATAAGCACGAAGTCATACTGTGACCGGGCGAGCTCGATCAAATTATCGAGATGAGTGGAATGAAGCAGTCTGGAGATGTTGGCCGGCTCAGAGCCGCCAGGCAAAACGGACAGCCCGGGTACGGTACTGGGGCGGACCACTGAGTCGAGGGTGATGGTTCCGTTATCCTCAGCCAGCAGTGCATCGCTCAAGCCAGTAGCAAACTGGAGGCCGAAGAGCTTACCGAGCCGAGGGCGGCGAAGGTCACCATCGATCAGCAACACACGGCGTCCAATCTCCGCCAGGCTGATACCGAGGTTAGCTACCGTGGTGGTCTTGCCTGCCTTGGGGCGAGGGCTGGTCACCAGGATTACGCGGGGACTGACTCCGTTAACGCGGCTTAGGAGAATCGAAGTGATCGCGGACCGATAGGCATCCGCCATCATGGTTTCATCCTGGCACCACTGCACCATCTCCTTGTCGACAGCGGCCGAGCTGGCGGCTAACAAGCCGTTCTTGGCCTCGAGTGCGGCGCCGTTGGCCCCATTCAGATTACGCAGCGTGAGCGGAATGCGCTCGCTGTTGCCGATGCGCGCCGAAGGAATCACAGCCAACTCAGGCACGTTGAGGTGCTTGACGCTTTGGCCGGGTGTCCGCAGGCTGGCATCATTGCGCTCGCTCAGCAGGGTGTAGCAGGCAGCGAAGACCAGACCGAGAAGGGCTCCCAATCCGAGATTGAGGGGCAAACTGGGCCGGTAGGTGTATCCAGCCGGGGTTGCAGGACTCACTACGCGCACGTCACTGGCCTTCAGTGCAGCTACGATGCTCGCCTGCTTCACCCGCTGCAACATTGACTGGTAAAGATCGCGGTTCGCATCCACTTCCCTCTTCAGGATGTTGTAACGAACCTCTTTCACTGACTGATCGGAGACCACGCCGAGCTGCTGATGATAAGCCTCAGTCAACAACTGCTTGCGGCGCGACGTTTCGGAATTCTGCACCCCGAGACGGCGGATGACATTGCTGCGATGTTGGGCAGACTGCTGTTCGAGATCAGCGATCTGCGCGTTCAACTGCTGAATTTTGTAATTTTGGGGCGTCAGGGTGACGCTCAAGTCGGAAAGCTGGCGGCGAAGGTCAGACAGCCGGGCCCGGTTGTCGCGCAGGGTCGGGTCGTCCAGAACCTGGGGCAAAGCCGCGGCGGGAGCGTCTTTCGACGTCTCTACCTGCGCCTTGGTATCCGCCTCGTCCGTTTCCGCCTTGGTCAGGTCGGATTGAATTTGCCGCAACTTGTCGGCCGCAACGCTCTCCTGGTTCTCGCTAGGGATGACGATACCGGTCTGGCGGGCATATTCCTGCAGGATGTTTTCAGAATCCTGGAGTTTTTTGCGGGCGTCGTTGAGCTGATCGGCCAGGAACTTGTTGGTGTTCCCGGAGGCGTAGCCACGGGCATCCTGAGCCTGTTCAGTAAACTGATCAACCAACGTATTCGCGGTATCCGCGGTCAGCTTTGACTCGGGACCGAAAACCGTTACTTTGATGAGATCGGAAGTTCCGTCTACCTTGACGGTGGCGTCGGTCACCATGTTGGACACCACGGCTTCGCCCTCGGCAGCAGTGGCTGCCGGCGCGTCGCCGAACCATCCGCGAATGACGCCGAAGATTCCCTCGTTGGCCGCAATGGCGCTGGGCACCTTGGGACCCATCGCCACCGCTGTCCGTTGGATTACGGGCGGGCTCTTCAAGAGCTTGGTCTGGGTCTCGATATATTCGTCGCCGGTGATCTGGTTGCTGGTTGGATCGACTTCTTTGCTGTTCATGAAGTCGTTGTTGATCCCGGTGACTTCCAGAATCACTTCCGACTTGTAGACCTTGGGTGCGACCAAGGTATACAGCACGCTAAGCAGAAGCGAACCGCCCATGATGACAGTGATGGCGGTGCGATGGCGGCGAAGCAGAGCGGCGTAGTTCACACTTGCTTCAGGCTGGGGCCGATTGCTTAGCCCGGGCCGCGAAAGCTCGATAGCAGTGGAGCGTCCGGAGTTCCGGCCTTCGGGCATGCGAGGTCCAGGAATGATCTGCTGGGTTGGAGTCATCTTTTGAAGTCCTTTCGGATTTGATCCAGTTCTCTGGAGAGGTTTCACAAATGGTGTGGCCGTTGAAGTGAAACCGCTTCAGGAAATCGATCACTTTCACGGTGCAGTTCGCTTAGGACAAAGTACGGCCCCCCGTCAAGTTCGGGGGTCTCACATGGGGCCATTCTCAGAATGTGCGCAAGTAAAGAGGCAATCTTGTTTTTAGCGAAAGACGAGAAGGCCTGTTCCGAGGCTAATGGCTGTTTCGACGCCGCGCGAACTGACCACCTTGGTCAAGCTGTTAGGAACAAAGAGGATGTCATCCGGGCGGAGTTCCAAGTCCGGCGCTTTGTTTTCCATGATCTTCTTTATGTTCAAGGGAATCTGTTCCCGGGTTGGGCCGCCATCGGCGCGGAGAATCCTGGCCCCACTCAAGGCAGCCGTTTTGTCCCATCCCCCGGCCAAGGCAAGGGCTTGGGTAAGCGACATGGTTTCATTTTCTGACATGACGTAGCCACCCGGCCTGCCGACATTACCCAACACATAGACCAGACGCGCGCGGGGAACGTTAATGACATCGTGCGGCTTGATCTGGATATTTTCTTCGGGATCCTTGCCGCTCATGATGGAACGTATGTTGATGTGGGCGACGGAGTACTTGCCGCTCGGATCGGTGAAGGCGCCGGACACAGGGATCGGGCCTTCGCTCAGATTACGGGTGATGAGGACGCTGTCACCGGCATCGGCCCGGAGACCGCCGGCCTGGCCGATCACTTCCATCAAATTGCGATTACCACGCAACTGCACCACGCCCGGCGTGGTCACATTGCCGGCAACAGACACCGGTTGGCTGCGGAAGTCGTTCACCTGCACGGTGACTTGCGGATCCTTGAAATACTTTTTGTAAGCGGTGACCAGGTTGACCTGGAACTGCTCGACGGTCAAGCCGGCGGCATGCACGCTCCCGATCATAGGCAGGGTCACGGTGCCATCGTTGTCGATCTGCACCGGCTTGTCGGGAATGTCATCGGCGGCAAAGATGCGTACCGTGATCTGATCTTCCGGTCCCAGGATGTAGTTGGTGGCATTCGTCGGGGCGGCTGATGGCGCGGTGGGCGCAGTGGCAGCTGGCGCATCGGCCGTTGTTCCTGCGATGGGAGCATTCAGCGGAGTACCCACGCGACCATCCGCGAGTACGGCTTGGGCTAACGCGGGAACCAACGTGAGGCCCTGAAAGCAGAGAGACAACAGAATCAGTTTGGCTGGAGACTTGTGCATAAATTCACTCACCGTGGTTGTAGCTGGGATCCGCCAAGAAATACCTCCGGCGGGGACTTGCTCCAAAAGAGCGCTTTAGAGACAGATATCGAGTCGAGAAGCAAAGGGTGCCAACTAGAGCCGGCAAGGGGGACGCACGAAGGCACTCGCGTACGTTACTTCGGGAGAACCAGAAAACGGGATAGACAGAAATGATTCAAAGTTTTTGCAGTATTACATTTAGGCCATCAACCGCTCGGCAGCTGCTGGCGCGTACGGTGAGACCCAATCAGGATGTACTTCGACCAAAACCGACCGGCGCAAAAGGTTTACTGAGAGAATCAGACGCTGTGAGCGCCGGACCTCAACCAAGATCCCGGTCAGGCCTGCGAGGGGACCACGCAAGATGGAAAACGAACCCGACTCACCGACTTCGGTGTAGGGCCAGGCTTCCAGCGGCACGTCGACGCTGACGGTCTGTTGCAGCGCCTCGATTTCCGCTTTGTTGGCGGGCAAAGGATTGGTGCCCGCGCGCACCACGTCAATCACGCCGCTCGTCATGAGGACCGGGACAATCGAAGATCGAATCGTGGAGCAAAAAATGTAACCGGGGAAGAGCGGCATTTCTACAACTTTGGTTCTGTCTGCCCATTGCCTCTTGGATTTGTAAAGGGGTAGAAACTCAGTGAACCCTTTTTCGCGCAGAGCAAGCGAAACCTGCTTTTCGTGCCGTGGCCGTACGCGGAAGGCGAACCATTCGTTCGATTCGTTTGACCCTGGATCGCGATACATGAGTATCTCCGTGACAAGAGTGAGTTGCTACCGCTCCCTGATGGGACTCTCACTTCGCTTCGAGGGGGGGACGATGCGAATCTTCGATTTCTAAATCGAGACCGGCTCTCTTTCCCGATGGACGAGCTTCCGCCATCTGGGTTACAGAACCTGAATCAGGCTTTCGCCTAGTAGTGCAATTGGTGGTGCCACCGTTACGTTTTCGTCCAGAGTAGAAATTTCCTACCCTGTACTAAAGCTTCTCTGTTCTCAAATGGTCCTATAGACCAGACCACGTGTCAATACAATCTACAGCGCGAACAGCGCCAAGTTACGACCCGTGCCGATCAGTACCCAATTCGGGATTACTTCGGTTACCTGAGGTAACACTCTGAAGAATTTCCCTTGTTTCGGAGCTTCGCCATCTCAGTCACATTGACCGTTTCAGGCAAAGATCCTTTTCTGCGAAACTTAAGACTGCCACCAGGGGGGATAACGGCAGTTCAACGAAATCGGATATAACCCATTCGTTGTGGCCTTGCAGGGTCTACAACCCGTAATCTAGGGGCACGCCGCCCCGGTGTCAAGACTTCTTGCGCCTGGGACAACGCCATTGGGTGTTACTAATGTGCAGCTGAGCTCAAAAGACCCGGTGGCGATAGCATCCAGATCGAATTGCACCAATCCAAGTGCATTCAAAGGCCTCTAGGCGTGCGATCAGCGATTTGTATTTGAATGAAGAAGTGGATCGCTCTGGACCCAGCTTCGCCATCTCAGTCACATCTGACTGCAATCCGAAGCCAAATCGAGTGTAGGAAAGCCGCTGCCAGGGGGGTGCAGGGCGTTTCGACGGCTTGGGCGGTCAACGCCTCATCCGTCACATACTTGCTCACTGCCTACTTTCCGTAATCTAGCGGGTATGCCGCCTAGTGTCAACCATTTGGGTAAGCTGGAGCAGGCCAATGGGCTCCATTGCTGGTTACCCGGCCTGGGTACCTTCGGTGCGGCGAGCCGGCGGCGATACGAGTGGGGTCCGCGGGGCTCAGATTGTGCGTATCCCCAACACAGCAGTTTCCGCTGTAAAGCTATTATTCTGTCCGGGATAGACACAGGCGACGCCATCGTGAGAGATTCATCGAACTGTCCGCTTTCGATGTCCGGGCGTGCTTGCCCGTCGGGCCCCGTACCTTTTACCTGCAGCGGACAGCCAGGAGCTCCGGGCCCTGTTCTTTCCATCAACACCAATTCACGTCGAATCCAGGAGACCCTATGAGTTTTCTCGCAGGAATCGGCGATCTGCTGAAACAATATTCGGCTGGGAGTGCCGCTCCAGCAAACGGTCCAGCTGTAGAACAACATTTCGACCAGGTAGCACAGGCTGTGCCGTCCTCTACGCTCGCCGGAGGGTTGGCCGAAGCTTTTCGTTCCGGACAAACCGCGCCATTTCCGCAAATGGCCGCTCAGCTGTTCGCCAATGGAAATAGCCAGCAACAGGCGGGCGTGTTAAACAGCCTGGTAGCGGCACTCGGACCTGCGGTGATTGCTAAATTTGCCGGCAGCGCTCCCAACTCGCCGCTGGCTTCGCTACTGCAATCCGGTTCGGTAACGCCGGCGCAGGCAGCGAGCGTCAGCCCAGCGGATGTGGAAGCTCTTACTTCGCACGCTCAAACGCAAGATCCTTCGATCATCGATCGCGTAAGCGCAGTCTATGCGCAGCATCCAGTGCTTATAAAAAGTCTGGGCGCAGCTGCCTTGACGATTGCGATGAAGAAGATCGCGGATTCGCATTCCGGGTAAACTTTGCCATCGACTGTTGGTGGTGGCCATCAATCAACGTTCTAAAACGCAAGGAGAAGACGCTATGGCAGATCTCGATCAGTTGAAGCAGAAATATTCCCCCGTGATCCAGACGATTGAAGGCTTCAGCGATTTGGGCGCAAAGCTCGACGCTGTGAGCCTGGATGGTGAAAAGCTGTATTTGAAGGGTTCTGTGCCCTCACAAGTGATCGCGAATCGCGTGTGGGACGTCATCAAGCAAGTTGACCCGCAGTTCTCCGACCTGCACCATGAAATCGCCACCACTGGCGGAGCCAATCAAAGCTACAGCGTCAAGAGCGGAGACAACCTTTCTAGGATCAGCGCCCGCTTCTATGGTTCCCCCAACCACTATTCCAATATTGCCGCTGCGAGCAATATCGCTGATCCGAACAAGATCCAGGTCGGTCAGCAAATTACCGTGCCGGTTCTTAGCTAACCGGACTTGCAATACCGGCTGTGGCGCCCGTCCAAGGTTTGCAATAGCTACAGTCACTTCCTGGTGGGCGTCGAACGTGCGGGCCGATGTCGATTGTGTTGAGGAGTGATCGATATCAGCCGAGGCACCCGGATCCCAGGTCGCGAGCGCTTTTTTCGGCCCAAGAGAAGCCGCGATCTGGCGCGACGTTCAGATTGGCTACTTGCGGTGGGAAGTGCAGGGGAAGGGCGTCTTTCCGGCCGCATCGTCAGCAACGGTGTCGAGCCCTCGACGGGCGAGCAGGAACGACATCAGCCTCCCGCACCGTTCATGGTCTCGGCATAGATTTCGTTCATCTTCTCAGCGCGACGGTTCCAGGTCTGGCTTTCCGCAAATGCAAGTGCTGCGCTGGACATCGTCCGCTTCAATTGCGGGTTTTTGGCTAGAGTATCAAATGCCTGTGCTAAGTCGGTGATGACTTGCTGAGGGGAATTTACGGGCACTTTGATAGCGGCGTCGTCAGGAACAAACGCTCGCACTCCCTGATGGTTGAGAGCGATGACCGGAAGTCCGTTGGACATGGCTTCCAGGATGACAGACCCGAAACTGTCGCGTAAGGAAGTGAATACAAGGGCATCGCAACTGTGAAAAAGCGCCTCCATGGTTTCATGGGGAACACGGCCGAGGAACTCCACGCGATTCCCTAACTCAAGTGACCGTGCAAGGTCTTCCATCTCAGTCTGTCCTGTTCCCGAACCTGCCACCAGCAAACAACTATCGCGGTATTTGGATAACGCCATTGCGCGCAAAGCAATAGCCAAGCCCTTTTGAGGCTCCAACCGCCCTGCCCAAAGGAGGGTGAGCCGGTCTCCAACAATTCTGGGGCCTGGAAGGGCCGAGTGCGCGTCCACCCCGCAGTCCAGGAACAGACCGACGCGACTGGCACCAGCCCGCTCGAGTAAATCCTTCGATTCAATATTTGTGGCCAGTACGACGCTGGTGTGAGCCAGGGTTCGCCGCAAAGTGGGCGAGTATGGGAGGAGAAGCAGGTTCAGACTGCGCAAAAGCTCCTTGATGCGGTTGTAGCGCAGGTAGGAGATGAAGGACGGGGGAAAAGATTGCCCCCCGCCAAGCGGTCCCCAAACAGCCGGTACGGGGAGTTTCCAAAAGGGTGGCGGGACGGCAATCGTGGACCAGCTCACATGATGCACGATGTCAAGGTGCACCTGAGTGTGGAGTGTGGCAGCCTGGTCATACGCTACCTTGATCCAATGCCAATAGTGGAGGCGAATCCCTCGTTCCTGATTGGACCCAGGCTTCCAATAGTCGAAGCGAGTTTTAGGCACCACCCAAATGAACTGGATACGGTCATTCGGGTTTGAAGCGAGAAAACTGTCGACAAGATCTTTGTATTCGGGGTGAGCGATCACCCAAACTTGATGCATGCGAGACATTTGCCAAGCCCAATTCCAGGTAAAACCGGGCTCGGACCCTAAACCTGGGGCACACGCGTGGCCAACGATGAGGATCTTCATAACGCGGATACTCGTGGGGTTAGCCCCTTCCCCCACATACCTACGGTCTGCTTCGTTGCCGCGGTGCTCTGCACGAAGGGTGCAGCATATACTATTGTCACCGTTGTTGTTTCCTTTTCGCTGTGGGTGCTGCCCGCAAAATACGCGCCCACGCCCTATTCACCAACCGGGGTACATCACGAGATCAAAGAAATTCGAAGCTGCGTTGCGTGGGCCCGAAGCGCAAGTGAGAAGGGGGCATCTCGGATCGTCTGAGCAGGCCCGGCACGATGCATGGTTCAAAGCAAGGCTGCCGCGACCAGAGCAGCCAGTATATGCGCGAACGTGCGGTCACGCGCTTCTTAATCAGTTCCGTCGAATCTGTACGTTGAGAACGGTCAAAGTGCCCCCCGTCCTGGGGTCGTCAATATCGTATATCGAGTGGGTGACGGTAGCTATGTCGGAGAGTTCTTTCGCCATATCGGTCACCTGCCCGGATCTCGACCTGATCGTAAATGAACCACCCTCGACCCCAAAGTTCCACTGGTGAAGGCCGCCGTAGTGCTCTCGATCGCCCTCGTTAATAATGTGCTCAAGAAATACGTGGCCGCCGGGCCGAACGAGGCGCGCGGCTGCTTTTATCGCCGCAACCGGATCATGCGCATGATCGAGAGAGTTGGCGGCATGGACCAAGTCGAATGAATTCGCCTCATACATCTCGCCGACTTGCTCGGCTTCTCCGAATTTGGTCCTCACAGGCGGCTTAATCCCGTTCTTATCAAGCAGTGAATCGTATACGGACGCCAACGGGTCGATGCAATGCAAATCTATCCTGGAGCCGTTAGAGGTCTTTCCGACTGTCGTTAGAGGTCCGGCACCGACATCCAGGACTCGATAGGTCCGTCCGTCGGATTTCGGGAGCAGTTTGTCGAGGTGTTCCTGGAGAGGTAAATCGGGGGCCAGACGGCGAGCAAAATCTTCTTTATCCTCCATGCCACGGGTACTCAGCCAGGTGTCCCAATGACCCACCTCCGTAGGCAGGCGCCACCGCCAAGCCAACCTGCGAAATCCGACGTGATCGAGCGTTGATGTCAGTGTCTGCCACCCGAACCTGACACATCGATATAGGGGCTTCGGTGTTCGAGTTTTCACACTGTTGACGATGCGACCGAAGACCAACTGTTGTTTGCGCCGAAGATCGGTACTCATTCGCAGTAACTCCAATACCCAGGGTTCCCGTGCCATCTTGCTCGGGTTCGAGGTGAGGCGTTGACCACTGCAAGCCGGAATATCCCAGCGTTGGCCAAGCCTGACTGCTCGATGGCCCGAAATAGGCGGACGACGGCAAAAAGAGTCTACCCTCGAAAGCGTTTCAGCACAATGGACCGAAGAGCGTCAAGGCCTTGATCAAAAAGGGTCAGCGAATGAGCGAAGGCTTGACATTGACCATCGAGCTTTGTGCGACAAGGAACCCCGGAGAGTTGTCCATCATGACGAGATCAAGGCTGGGAGAACCGGTAGGTGCCCCAGCTTCGCAATCTCAGGCACATCGACTGCAACAAATCGCGGGCAAGGAAGGTATCGCGGCGGTATGGGGCAAATCGACGATCCGGCGCATGCTTCTCGGTCTTCTCATCAGATAGGGCCCTTAGGCTAGCAGGCGTGAGGACGCTATAAACTGTTGCGGCAGCCCGAGCGGGGCGCGGACAGTGCCTGGGCTGCAGCAGCTGGGATTGCGACGCCCTCAGGGCATTACCTAGGTCGTCGTGGTTGACTCGTCACCCCGCTGTTGTAGGTTGCACTCTTTACCTCGCTGGGCACGAAACCATAGCCTCGCGGATAGCTGGTCGGCTGGTTCGCCGCGCCCCACATGCCGACGGCCTTGACGGTCGCCGCGGAGGGAAGTATGAAACTGCCGCCGTCGTCGAGCCTCTGAGCTGTCCCTCGTCCAGGTACCGGTCTGCTTCCATCAGTGGTGTACCAGATGCCGGTATTGGCGAGCGGTTGCGGGCCTGAGGTGTAGCCGGGATCCGTCAGCGTCACGGTGAGCGGGAAGGTTTGCGGGCCGGAAGCCGGAGAGATCGTTGGAGCTACGCTGGTGACGGCGGTAGGGGTAGCTCCTGTCACGTTCCCGCTCATCGTGGGAGGCGTGCCGTTTGCTGAAAACTCCTGCCCGATAAATCCACCATTACCGCCGCCCGCAAAAGTACAAGCCCCGCCCGCCATGACTGAGCCCTGCATCGTGTTGAAAGAAAATTGCGATGCCGTGTCGACGATGCCCCAGTTCAGACCGACGCATACGTAGCCCTGGATCAGGTTGTTCGAGTAATTCGAGCCATACCCCCAGGCTTCCGCGCCCCATGAGATGCCGTTAGTGTTACTGCTTGTGGGGTTGGGATCGTAGATAATGTTGCTAGACACATCGATATGGGCCCCGTTCATCGAGCCGCCGAACGTTTGCCCAGATAGGCAACAAGAAACAGAGAAAGCATACTGTCCCGCGTTTGCTGAGCTGTAATCAGGCGCCCCCATCACGTTGTAGCGAATATGGAGAGGGTTAGTCCAAAGCTGCGCTTGATACTCCAACTGAATACGTCGTATTCCACTGAACCAGTTGTATTCGACGTTACAGCTGTTACAGTAACTGTCCGGGGCACCTCCGCTGAAGCCCACGTTCAGCATGTGGAAGCCTTCTTCCAGATGGTAGAAGACGTTGTGGCTCAGGGTTAAGTTATTGACGGCACCGGGATTCTGCGCAGCGATTATCACGCCAGCGCAATTGCCAGGAAAATTGTCAGAAGTCACACTAAACGGTACATTGCCAGC
>JBAVQC010000065.1:0-41023 GCA_049693715.1 Acidobacteriaceae bacterium
CGGCCAACTCTCGCAGTACATCCCTGCTTGGCCTTCTCGAAAGGAAGGGCAGGTTCTGGCGAAGCGCACTTCGATCCCGGCTTGCCCCGGCCAGCGAGGCGGGCAGCCCCTGGTACTGAATTTCGTAAGCGCGCAGGCGGCTCACGCTCTCAACGCCGGGTGTGGACGCGATCCGGTCCGCCACCTCCGGCGCAATGGTGGGATGCAGATCGCCGCCCATGGCTCCGGCAGGGGCCAGGTAAAGGTCCGCAGGCAGCTCGCTGTCCAACCACGTCAACACCGTCTGCCGGAAGCTGCCCACCATGATGCCCACGGACGTCATCATCGCGATGGCCGTGGCCAGCGCCCCCACGAGCACGGAAGTTCTGCGCAACGATCCGCCCAGGCTGCGCGACGCAAGCAATGCCTCGACACCGAGTGCGCGGCCAACTTTGCTCGAAACAGCCGCTGTGGCGCGATACACCCCCAACGGAGCGAACAACGCGGCGGACACGACAAACAGCAGGGCCGACAGGTAACCCAGCAAAGGCTTTCCATCGATGGGCGGGGCCAGCGCCGCGAGCGTGGCCAATATCGCCAGTACCAGCGCGATGACTGCATCGCGCTTTCGCTCGACGCGCACGTCGAATTCGCGCCGGCCGCGCGCCATTGCTTCCGTGGGCGGCACCATGCTGGCTTCGCGTGCGGGGGTCAACGCAGAAGCCAGAGCGACCCCAATGCCTGCCACAAAGGCAACAATCACAGATCCCGCGGATAGGGTCATGGCGCCGGGGCGGCTGGAGACATAAAGCGCATTCACTGTGGTCGAAAGCATGCCCACGGCTCCCGCAGCGAGCACGCGGCCCAGGGGCAATGCAGCCACAGAACCTGCGGTGCCGAACAACCCAGCCTCCAGCAGAAATGCAGCCATGACCGCACCGCGGCTCGCGCCCAGGGCGCGCAGGATGCCGATATCGGACCGCCTGCGCACCACGGAAACGGAGACGGCGTTGTAGATCAGAAAGGCTCCCACCAGCAGCGCGATCCCGCTGAGCATGCGAAGATTCCAGCGGAAAGCCGCAAGCATGCGCCGATTGGCAGCAGTTTCTGTACCCTGGGCATTCAGGAGCACGCCTGCAGGCAACCCCTGCCGCAGTTTGCTCTGCCACATTTCAAAATTGTTCGAGTCCGGAGTCTTGATGAGGATGCGATCGACACGCCCGGATTTCCCGGTCGCCAGTTGCGCAGCGCCGATGTCCATCAGGATGGCATCGGTCCCCATCTTCGCCGAGTCTGGAATCAAGCCGCGCACCACGTACGCGCGGGTATGGTCGTTGACCAGCAGTTGGACACTATCTCCCACGGCCTTTCCCAGTCCACCTGTCACCCATATCGCATCAGGATCATTGATATGCGGAAGACCATCGCTTGACGTTGCAGCCGAAATCATCGTGCCGGCGTAGTTTGCCTCAGCAACTAAATCGACTCCGATCAAAGGTACCGTTTGGGGCACGCTCGCGCCGGTGGCGGCAATGGTCGCGTGATCTTCAATGCGCGGGCTTAGGCGCAGTGCGTAGGGCAATCTGGCAATGCGTGCGACGATCGCCTCGGGAACTCCGCCGGCCG
Organism: Acidobacteriaceae bacterium; assembly: GCA_049693715.1. Classification (GTDB taxonomy): domain Bacteria; phylum Acidobacteriota; class Terriglobia; order Terriglobales; family Acidobacteriaceae; genus PALSA-350. The sequence continues at coordinate 1,606 of JBAVQC010000065.1, forward strand.
CGGTGACTTCAAAGTCGTCCTTCCCAGCCAGCGTTTCCATGGACGAATGGAAGGAGCCTGCCGCGGCATCGCCCGCCAGATCGATGGCCACCACGGCGGCATCGCCCAGAGCCACGGCAAACAGAATCACCAGAGCACGTCCTGGCTGGCGAAACAGAGGCCGTAGGATCAGCCGAGAGAGAAGAGCCATGCCGCCCATGTCAGACCCGCTCTTCGACAATCCGTCCGTCGCGCATGCGTACGATGGTGTCGGCCATGGCCGATGCCTCTTCGCTGTGCGTTGCCATCAGGATCGTCACTTGCTGTTCTGCGCATACGCGCTGCAATAGCTCGAGAATCGCGTTGCCGGTTGCGGTATCAAGATTGCCGGTCGGTTCGTCGGCGAGAATAAGGCGTGGGCTGTGCACCAGCGCGCGCGCTATGGCCACGCGCTGCATTTGTCCCCCGGAAAGCTGGTGCACCATGCGGTGCTCCAGCCCTGCCAATCCGACATCCGCAATGCGCTCCAAGGCTCTGGAACGAGCTTTCCCCTCGCCTGCCAGCAGCAGGGGAACCTCAACATTCTCAACCACGCTTAGGGTATTGAGCAGTTGAAAAGACTGGAAAACGAAACCGATCTTCTCGCGGCGCAACCGGGTGAGCCCGGCTTCGGTCAACTGATCGGTCGCAACGCCATCCAGCCGCACATGGCCGGTGGTTGGAAAATCAAGAGCGCCTGCCAGATGAAGGAGCGTTGACTTGCCGCATCCGCTGCGGCCCATCACGGCAACAAACCGGCCGGATCCGATTTCGAGCGAAACATCATCGAGCGCTCGCACTCGCTCGCCTGCGTTGGTGTAGTCCTTACCCGCGTGGTCAAACGAAAGCAGGGGAGCGGCTGTCTCGGATGGATTCTGCAACAGAGCTCCGAACTCGATATTCGGTTCCATTCTTATTTTACGCAACCACCATTAGATAGGGCGAGAGCGCCTGGAGCTGCGAAGAAATGGCGGCCTGCTTCACTCAATCAAAACGGTCGCTCGAGCGAAGAACTTTGCGGTGTAAGCAGCTCCGCTCCATCGGAGGTAATCACCATGTCATCCTCCAAGCGCACGCCGAACTCGCCGGGCACGTAGATGCCAGGTTCATCCGAGAAGGTCATGTTGGCTTGCAGCTTGGTGGTGTTGCCCCGCACCAGATAAGTCCATTCGTGCATGTCCATGCCGATGCCGTGGCCTACGCGGTGGGTAAAGTATCGATAATCCGGGCCGAAGCCGGCGTCGCTCACTACCTTCCTCGCCGCCGCATCCACGGCTTCACAAGCAACGCCGGGCCGGGCTGCCGCCAGCGCTGCAGCTTGCGCCTTATGCACGATATCAAAACGTCTCAACATCGGTTCGGTTGGCTTGCCATAGACAAACGTGCGCGACAGGTCTGACTGGTAACCTTCCACGATGCAACCGTCATCAATAAGCACAATCTGGTTCTCTTGGATGATCTGCGGCGTCAGCGAGCCATGTGGCAATGCGCTATAGACCCCTGCCTGGCAGCTAGCCTCGCCGGCGAACCCCACTCGCGCGTATGCCTGGACACACAGATCAGAAAAGTCGAGCGTCGTCATACCCGGATGCGCCGATTTCCAAACCGCTTCATAGACCTGGAGTGTGATGGCGCATGCGAGCCGCATGAGAGCGAGCTCGGCCGGACTCTTGATCATGCGGCATCCGGCAATCACCGGCGTCGCATCAATCAATTTCAAATTGGGACATGCACGAGCAACTTCATTGGCAAAGACGAATGGCGTACGTTCCTCGATGCCCAACGTGCCGCTCATCACTCCCAGGTTTGCAAGGCCCTTTTGCACCAGGGCATATGGGCTTTGATCCTCTTGCCAGGTGTAGATTCGGGAGCTCTCACCGCCCGGAACTGACACCAGGCGCTCGTGCAAGCGGTCTTCCTCGAAGGCGGGACAAACGAAAAATCCGGTGCCTTTCGCGGGCAGTACGAAGCACACCATGCGCTCTGAGTTTCCCCACCGCAGGCCGGTGAAGTAGGTTAGCGATGTTCCGCCCGTCATCAGGATGGCGCTCACCTTCTGCTCCGTCATGAGCTGCCGTGCGCGCTCGAAACGCATCTCGCGCTCGGCAAGCGTGATGGGCTTGGCCTCACTCTTACGGCTCTTTAGCGCCTGGATAGGGGAGGGAAGGGGCGCCGGTAGGTTGTCACCGGTCTGCAGGGAAGGTTGGGCGTAACTGACAGCAGGAATTGCCAGGGCCGCGCCGAAAGGAGACGCATATGCGGTCGCAGCCAAAGCACCGGAATATCCCAGAAACGTTCTGCGCCTCATATTCATGTTCCATAGAATACTCGTCTGTTGCCGGCCGGATGCGCTTCTCGAAAGTCGGGCACGCCGGGTCGCTGTGGAATAATGTCCCGTAAACATACGTGGCAAACGACCGGAGATTCCCCCGGGGCTCACAGTCGTCTGCATTCGATTCTGATCGAGAGGTGATATGAGGCGTTTCGCGGGTCTGGCCATATTGTTTCTTTATTCCATGATCGTGCTGGCGCAACAGTTTTCGTCCGTTCCCGGACAAGGCCGCTCGATGGTGGTTTCGAAGTTTGGCATTGTCTCCACCCCTCAGTTTCTGGCATCCCAGGCCGGCGCCCACATTCTCGAAGAGGGCGGCAACGCCGTCGACGCTGCCATCGCAGCCAATGCCGTCATGGGCGTCGTCCAGCCCTACGTCAACGGTATCGGTGGCGATCTCTTCATGGTCTACTACGAGGCCAAAACAGGGAAAGTCTATGGCCTGAACTCAAGTGGCTGGACTCCCAAGGCACTTACCATCGATTACCTCAAATCCAAAGGTGTCACCGAAATCAACCCCATCGGCGTCGAGACCATCGACGTGCCCGGCGCCGTCGCCGGATGGGATGCCATGCGTACGCGCTTCGGCTCGTTGCCCTTCACCCAGCTGCTCGCCCCGGCCATTTACTATGCGCAGAATGGATTTCCGCTTGCAGAACGCAATGCGCGCTACTGGATCGCCAAGAGGCTCCTCGACCAACCCGGCTATAAGGAAACCTACGACATCTGGCCAGTTGTTCCGAAACCGGGTGATCTCTTCACAAATCCTGCACTCGCGAGCTCTCTCCGCCAGATCGCCGCTCATGGTCGGGACGCCTACTATAACGGTCCCATGACTGACACCATGGTCAAATTCCTCAACGCCCACGGTGGCGCCCACACCCTGGAAGACTTCCGCGACTTCCAGCCCGAGTGGGTCGAGCCCGTTTCCACCACCTACCGTGGCTGGACCGTCTACGAGCTTCCCCCCAATGGCCAGGGCATCGCCGCTCTCTCCATGCTCAACATCATGGAGAACTTTCCCATGGCCCAGTACGGCCACAATTCCGTGGATGCGTTGCACGTGATGATCGAGGCCAAGAAGCTCGCCTATGCCGACATGTATAAGTACGTCGGTGATCCGCGGTTCACTGCGGTCCCGGTCAAGCAACTCATCTCCAAAGACCTCGCCGGGCAGCGTGCGAAGCTCATCGACATGAACCACGCTTCCTGCCAGGTCGTTCCCTCCGATATCTCAGCGGAGCTGAACAAGCACGGCAACTCCACCATCTATCTGTCCACCATCGACAAGGAAGGGAACATCGTCTCGCTCATTCAGAGCAACTACTCCGGCTACGGTACCGGCATGGTCGCCCCGGGGCTTGGCTTTTCCTTCCACAATCGGGGCGCTGGCTTTCAGCTCACTCCCGGCCTGCCCAACTCACTTGCCGGCCACAAGCGCCCTCTTCACACCATCATCCCCGCCTTTATGGAGAAGGGTGACATCCACATCGGCTTCGGCATCATGGGTGGGTGGAACCAGGCTCAGGCACACGCGCAGTTCGTCGCCAACGTAGTCGATTACGGCATGAACGTCCAGGCTGCGCTGGAACAGCCGCGTTTCAGCAAAGATACGTTCGAGGGCTGCGACGTTGAGATGGAAGAGACGATGCCTGCCGACGTGCGCGCCGGTCTCTCCCAGCGCGGCCACCAGATCAAGCTGCTTGAGCCTTTCTCGTTCTTTGTTGGTCAGGGCGCGGCCGTTGTTCGTGACGCCAGCCGCCAGGTGAACTTTGCCGCAGGCGATCCCCGATCCGACGGAGCCGCCATCCCTCAAGAGCCGAATACCAGGTAGATTTGTGCCTGCGTCGCCCAGTGCGCCCCAAACCGATTCATCCTGGAAACGCGAAGGGTGCCCCAGGTCTCGCTTTTGAGACCCGGGATCCTCCTGGGAAAGGTCAACCTGAAGAGCCCGCGTGAGGGCTGCTTGACCTACTTGACCCCTCGATTGAAGGCGGTCTACGACTGCGGTCGTTCGTTGATCAAAGTCCAAAGTGTGCCGAACTGATCGCGCAGTTGACTGAAGCGCGATGCGAAAAATGTTTCCTGCAAAGGCATATAAGCTTCGCCACCCTCCATGAGCACGCCGTAAACCCGCTCAGCTTCTTCCGCGGAATTCACGCTCAGGTAGAGATATGCACTGCGCATAGGCTGGGAACGATCCGGAGGCACATCGTTTCCGATGAGAATCGTTTCGCCAATCTCCATGCGCGCGTGCACAACCGCATCTTCTTGTCCCGGTCTCGGGCTGGCGCCTGGCACCTGGCTCTGCTTCATCAGGGTGAGTATTTTTCCCCCAAGATTGTGCTCGTAATAGTGGAATGCCTGAGCACAGTTGCCGGGAAAATTCAGGTGTGTCAAGAGTTTCATATCAGCTCCGTGTAATTTCGTTGCCGTTCCTGGTGTTGTCACCATGGTTTGGTGATTGCACTTGCTCCATCGCGGCCGTGTGCTCATTCAATCGCGTCCAAGTGTGTACTATGCCCTGTTCCATCCCAGACTGGAGGTGGGCGTCACGAACCTCGCGTGACTTGTGCTGAATGATATGCGTCACCAGCGTCTCTCCCTGAGCCTCCTCGAAAGTAACGGTGGTCAGCCACTCGGGGCTGCCAAGTCGTGGCATCTCATAACACTCCGTGTACACCAGCCGGTGCGGCCGCAGAATCTCGCGGTAGGTCCCATGAAAGGGATGTTCGGATCCATCCGCCATCCGCATGACGAGGCTCCAGGAGCCACCGGCACGCAAATCGATCGCACAATGGGTGATGCTGGACCCTTCACATCCCCACCAATGTCTCAGGTGCTCCGGCGTTGTCCACGCCTCGAACAACAGCCGCGCGCGGCGTTGGAAATGGCAGGTGAATGCAATCTCCCGGTCTGAGGGAAGACTGACGGCGACCTCAACGCTTTTTCCTACGAGCATGTTTCCTTCCTCCTTTTGCTTCTAACTGTCCCAGATACTCGTCGAGCCGGTTCATGCTGTGTTCCCAGGAGCGACGATATTGATCAAGCCATTTGTCAACTTCCCGCAAAGGAGCACTTTCCAGACGGCACGGCCTCTTCTGCGCATCGCGGCTGCGAGTGATCAGACCCGCGCGTTCCAGAACCTTAAGGTGTTTCGTCATCGAAGGCGGGGCAATCGAAAACGGCTCGGAGAGTTCCTTGACCGATAGTTCCCCTTGCGACAGGCGTGCCAGGATGGCGCGCCGCGTGGGGTCGGAAAGGGCGGCAAATGTTGCACTGAGTTCGTACGCCACGTAATTCACCAAATGGCTAATTAGCTAATAGGGAAAATACATTCCCGTCCTCGCCCTGTCAAGAGCAAATCAACACGTCGTAGCCGGATCGGAGGGATGCGGCTATATTGGCGATGAAAATTTTCAACGGACAGTATTTCGGAGTTTCGGACGCCGGGCCTTGGCCACGAGCGATACTGATTACATGATGATGCGCGGGTCTGCAATATTCGATCTTGACGGCACACTCACTGACTCGAAACCGGGCATTCTCGGGTGCCTTACCAGCGCCCTCGAGGCCCATCGCATCCCCTGGACCGGCCCACTTGACTGGTTTATCGGCCCTCCCGCCGACCAGTCCATGCGCCGCCTCATGCCGGACGCCGACGAGCCTCGTCGTGCCGCTCTCCTGCACGACTACCGCCTGTGTTGCCGCGACCGGCTGGGAGCAGAACTCCGTCTATCCAGGAATCCATGCGGTGTTGCAGAGCCTCCAGGCCTCGGGCTGGCAACTCTTCGTCTGCACCTCCAAGCGCGAAGATTTCACCTTGCGGATCCTCGAAAAATTTGCCCTGAACCCCTATTTTCTTGCGGTATACGCGGACACCGTCGGATCGCTCCATCACACCAAGACGGCCTTGCTCCGTCATCTACTCGAAGAGCAAGCCCTCGATCCCGCCACCACGTACATGGTCGGCGATCGCAACTTCGATATCGAAGCTGCCCGCGCGAACAGCCTAACTTCGATTGCCGTCACCTACGGCTACGGCACGCCCGAGGAGCTCGAATCGGCTCGCCCCGACTACATCTGCAATGCAGTCGATGATCTCCTCCCGATCTTCTCTGCCTACGCCTCTGCCACGTTCCAAAACGTCCGGAGATAACCCCGTAGCCCCTGGGCATGCGAACGCGGTATGGAGATGCTGGCACCGGGCACATGATACCTACTTCCCAGTCTTATCAAACCTCCAGGTGAATAGTTATGATAGCCATTCACCTGGAGATCGATGTAATTGACATCACCACCTCGTACGTTCCCGCAAAACGTCTCGCTGATCGTCTGTTAGACAGCAGAAGTTGCACCTCGCATGAAATGGAAGATTATGGAGACTACGGCAAGAATCAGAAGAATGTGGATGAAGAAAGCTGTGACATGAAAGACGAAAAATCCGCCTAGCCACAGCAGAAGAAGGAGAATTCCAAGACCTAGAAACATACGTTTCCCTCTCATTTAAGTAAGCTGAGAACTGCATAGAGCGCTATTCTGTCTCGACACAGCGCAATGTGTTAGGTGCCCGTGAAGTGAAAAGTGTTGGCTCGGCTGTCGACTCACAGAAAAGAAATAACCAATGCAGGCGCGTACCTACGGCGAACATAGTAATGGGCTCAAATAGGCTGGGCTTTGCGTAGTCTTAGTTTTCAAAACGGGTGGTTAAGAAAACTATCTCCACGCCGTGCGCTCACACGCCACCGGCACATCGTCCCTTTCCTTCACGCTTGCAGACATTCCGAGAGCTAGGGAACCCTCGGGTTTGCTGGTACCCTCGTCTCCGCTGCAATCTTCCTCTTCGAGGGCTTTCGAAGCCCACGCCAGTAATTTCGTCGGATGCAGCGGCTTTGCCAGGATGGTGAAGCTCTGCCCTGCTGCGCACGCTGCACCGAGCAAGTCCACCATTGAAGCTTGGCCGGAAAACAACAAAATCTTGCACTTCGGGATTTTTTGCTGGACCGCTAAAGCCAGCTCAACGCCGGTCAATCCGGGCATCATGACGTCAGAAATTAGCAGGTCAGGAGGCGTGGCCTGGCAAACTCTCAAAGCACTCGTTCCGTCATAGGCAACCATCGTTCTGAAGCCGGCGCGTCCCAGGATCACTGCGAGCGTGTCAGCGATCGTCACTTCGTCATCGGCAATCAATACCAAGCGGGTATGGTTGAGCTTCATAGCCAACCCCTCCAAATCTATCGTCTCGAAGCGCGTTGCCATCTGGTTACAACCTCTAGTGAAGCGTAGCAGGGCCCTTCAGATACGGGTTAACTCTTTATGAATGTTTTATTTATGGCGCAGCTTCAACTGGTTGTCATTTTCAGATGACGAATACGATGACCCGTGTTACATTCTCGTCATCGTGACGCTGCGTCAGTTTAGCGTCACGTTTACGTTACGTTTTCTTCAGCAGGGGAGGAGATTTCCGGCGATGAAAAAGGCGTCTGGGCAAAAGGCAACTCCTATGCGGTTTGAGTCAATGCTCCAAACCGATGTCCCCACGGGCCGCAACGGAAAGCATAAGGTGATCATGGAACAACTTCTAAGCGACTTGAGTCGCTTAGAAGAGGGAAAAGCTTTGAAGGTTCCGCTCTCTGCGTTGCCAGATACAAAAGAGAACATTCGGTCCGCTTTAAGCCGCGCCACGCGAAAAATGGGGATGAATGTGGCGACATCGAGCGATGAGGAGTTTCTTTACGTATGGAAGCAGAAGGAGTCTGCTAGGACAGGCACCGGTGACTAGGTTTTACCGACACCCCTGACCCAGTAGCCGCCAGTTGCGATCCCCGTAGCCAACCGGCCGACTTCTCGGCCAAGTGGTGAAAAGAGCGTTCACAGCTGCGTACTGAGAACGGCAAACTGACTCGCGAAGTTGTAACTGCGGTAGGTACGTTGACAGAAAAGAAAAGTACTTCTCGATACATCAAAAGTTGCAGTTTAGCCCGCGCGCTTCTTTAAGCCCGCAGAGGCTTTCTTTTCATCCTCCCGACTCTTTTCAGCAGAATATTTCTCTTTGCCTGACATCGGCTTTTTCGGCTTCTCGGGCTCTTCCGCACTCTGCTTAAGAATCGGCCCGCCCACAGTAGTTATCTTTTCCGCCGCTGCTAGCTCCTCATTTAGGTTCTCGGTCAAGAGTGAGACAACTTTTGACAGGCCGAGAGTCTTCGCCATCGCAATTGTCGCCTGGTAACCCGCTATTTCGTAATGTTCCGTCCGCAAGGCTGCACCGATCAGGCCGGAATCGAAGGAGGCTCCCTCTTCGTCCTTTTCAAGCGCGTCTGCACCCTCCTCGATGACGCCCTCCATTCCGTTGCAGTGCTCCCCTGTAGGCTTTTCGTCAAGTTGCGAAAATACATCCTTTAAGCGGCTTACCTGTCCCTTGGTTTCCTCTAAATGTGCGGCGAACAGTTGCTTCAGCTTCGGATCGAGTGCTCCGTTCGCAAGCTTCGGGAGTGCTTTTATCAGTTGGTTTTCAGCGCTATACATGTCGCGAAGTTCATCGAGCAAAACATCTTTTAATGCCACAATGTTTGAGTCTCCTTATCAAATCACTCCATAGGAGCCACATTTTGGCTGCCAAGTTGGCCAACCATAGGGATTCTTTTCGATACAGCTATGGCCCAATGCGACACGGTGCAGAGTCTGGTGACTGCCGGAACGCGATCGCTAACCGCACGGTCAATCCTTCGGCAGCTCCATCCTCCGTGTCGTTACTACATCCCTATGATTTCGCCCTGATCATCCACGTCGATTCCCAGCGCGCGGGACTCTTTTGGCAGTCCAGGCATCAGCATCATTGACCCCGAGATGACAACCAGGAAGCCTGCTCCCGCCGAGAGCGCGATATCCGTTACGTGGAGTGTCCATCCCGTCGGCGCGCCCAGGCGCTTTGGATCGTCGCTGAGTGAGTACTGCGTCTTTGCCATGCAGATGGGTAGCTCACCAAAGCCCCAGCGCGTGAAGCGGGCCAAGTTCTTTTGCGCACGCTCGCTCAGCTCAATCGCGTCCGCGCCGTAGATCTTCTGCGCCACCTTGGTGATCTTCTCGATCGCGGAATCGCCAGACTCGTAGGCGGTCGTCACCTTTACCTCCGGGTTTGCCTCCATCACTTCCATCACCTTGCCCGCCAACGCCTCTGCTCCCTCTCCGCCCCTTGCATACGCTTCCGAGAGTGCAAACGCCGCGCCGCGTTCTTCGCAGAACGTGCGCAGCGTCTCCAGTTCCGCCTCCGTATCGTGAGGAAAGCGATTGATCGCCACGACCACAGGCACTCCAAACCCGCACACAATCGCTATGTGCTTTTGCAGATTCATGAACCCGCGCTGCAGATCGCCCTCGCCTTGTTGCTGCACGCTCTGCACCGTCGTCACCAGCACCGCTACCGAGGGCTTGATGCCCGACAAAGGGCTTACCAGATCCATATACTTTTCAAAACCCAGGTCTGCTGCGAACCCGGTCTCGTTCACCACGTAGTCTGCCATCCGCATTCCCATCTTCTGTGAGATCAGCGAGCTGGTCCCGTGCGCAATGTTTCCGAAGGGCCCGCAATGCACCATCGCAGGCGCGCCTTCGGTAGTCTGCACCAGGTTCGGCAGCAAGGCTTCGCTCAACAGCGCCATCATCGGCCCGGTCGCTTGTAAATCTGCTGCTCGCACAGGATTGCCTTTGCGGTCCCGACCGATCACGATCCGCGCCAACCGGGCGCGCAAGTCTTCGCGACCCGAAGCGAGCGCCAGGATGGCCATGATCTCCGAAGCCGCTGTGATCAGAAAGCCGCTGGCACGATTGTTGCCGTCGCGATGCTTCTTGTCCGTCGCCGTCACGCTGACGGTGATGTGGCGCAGTGCGCGATCGTTCATGTCCAGCGTCCGCGGCCAAGTGATGCCGTGCGGGTCGAGCTCCAGCGGGTTGCCATGAAACATGTGCGAATCGATCAGCGCCGCCAACAAATTGTGCGCCGAAGTGATGGCATGAAAGTCGCCATGGAAATGCAGATTGATTTTCTCCGCTGGCTCCACTTGCGAGCACCCGCCACCGGCCGCGCCGCCCTTCATGCCAAACACCGGCCCCAACGAGGGCTCGCGCGAAGTCAGGATCACGCGCTTACCGATCTTCGCCAGCCCTTGCACCAGACCGATCGAGGTGACGGTCTTGCCCTCGCCGGAGACTGTCGGCGTGGTTGCCGTCACCAGCACCAGCTTTCCACCGCGGTGGAGGCGCTCGTCCTCCAGCACGTCCAGAGACAGCTTTGCGCTGATGGGGCTGCGTTTCTCGTACAGGTCTTCGGTTAGATCCAGCTTGGCGGCGATCGCTTCTATAGGCAGCAGGTTCTTCTTCACGCAGTGTCCTCTGGTTGGGTCGGTGAACTCCATGATAGGAGATCACCAGCGGCGCCGCTCTTGGGGGGAAGTATCCGGAGACGGGCACCGTCCCAAGCGAGGGCGCGGCGTAGGCACACGCCGCCCAGGCCGCCGTCGATGATGGTTACGCCATGCTCTTTCATTGCTTACCTCCTTTTGGCTTTTCTAGCTTCTTCTTCGCTTTGGCGGAGAGGATCCATGTCTCCGTGTTTCGTTCAATGGCGTCGATCTGGCTGGTACCGGACGCGGCAATCCCGGTAAAGATCGACATCAACAGGGGGATCAGATCGTGCGCAGGGATGTCATGACGGAAAGTGCCGTCTGCGGCGCCCTCCTGAATCGCCTGTGCAATTCCATGACGCCAGTGGCCGTTCATCTGGTCGAAGATTTTTTGCACTTCCGCGTCGCGTTTACCGCGGAGGCCAAATTCCTGCATGACCAGGATCATCTCCGGATGATGTTTGAGATAGAATCGCCCGTCAGAAAACTCCTGTCGGAGGCGGTCGAGGGCGGGAAGCCCTGACGGGCGCGGAGCCGAGCCGTGCAGAGTAACAAATTTCGCGCTCAGCAACTGGGCCAACCCCTCGATGAGATCCTGCTTGGAGGGAAAGTAATAGTGAAGGGTGGCAATGTTCACGCCGGCGCGTGTCGCCACCGCCCGGGTCCGCAGACCTTCAAATCCGGCCTCTGCGACTACGTCAAACGCAGCGTGCAACAGGGCCGCGCGCCGCTTGCCATGCTCATCCTGGGGATGGAGAAGCGGCCGCCACCAGTCGTCGTTGTGATAATCTGCCATACATGAATAGTTAATCAATCAATTGATTGGATGTCAATCGCTTGACTAACATTTGCCTCGAAGCCTGCCTGCAATTCCGTCCAGACGCTGGGGCGACTCTGATCCTGAAAGGACCTCTACATGGTAACCATAGGTGTGAAAAGGCTGCGCCTCGACGCAATCATTCCGAAATATACACATGACGGCGAATTTGGAGATTTGGCTGCTGATCTCTACGCGGTCGAAGAAGTGACCTTTCTTAGGGGCGAAGTGAAAACCATTGCGACCGGTATAGCATTGCAATTCCCTCCGGGATATGGTGCTGTGGTCGCCGATAGATCCGGGCTCGCGCTCAAGGGTCTGACAACATTTGCTGGTGTGATCGACCCAGGATACAGAGGCGAGCTAAAGATTGTGGCAGCCTATTTTGGAGTCAGTCCCCTCGTCCTCAAACCCGGAGACAGAGTCGCCCAGTTGCGAATTGTCGAACGTATAGGTGCGGCCTTTCACGAAATAGATGAGCTGGGTACCAGTGGGCGATCTGATCGCGGTTTTGGCAGCAGCGGGCTGTGACCCTGAGAAGCAACGGAACCGCCGCCACAGAGTTTGCGTACCCCTCTCCGGAGACACAACACCATCCTTCCCTCGGAGGAACGCATGCTGGCAGAAATGCGCGACGCGCTGCGGCAATTACGCAAGGCCCCCGGCTATGGGTACGGACTCTCTAGCATTTGCATGGCTCAAATGAAAGGAATTTATGATCAGAGAGCGCCGGGATCAACAGGCACATTGTAGGGGATGCATGAGCCACACATGGAATCCTGGAGTGCGCGACGTGCTTTCTGTGAGTGCAAGCCGGCGTGTGTGCGGAGGTCAGGCATGAGAGTTCTGCTACAGGATTTAGATTATGCATTCCGCCAATTGCGCAAGGCGCCGGGGTTCACCATGACCGTGCTCCTCACGCTCGCGCTCGGCATCGGCGCCAACTCGGCCATCTTCACCCTGGTCAATGCCATCCTGCTCCATAACCTTCCGGTAATAGATCCGAAGACTCTCATTCGCATCGGCGACAAAGACGACTGCTGCGTGAACAGCGGCTGGAGCGACGAAGGCGATTACTCGCTCTTTGCCACAGATACCTATTCCATGTTCAGGAAGAACCTGCCGGAATTCGAAGAGTTGGCCGCGATGGAGTCCGGCTACGCCTGGCGGCCCATTACCGTCCGCCGCGCCGGACCCCAGACTGTAGCGAAGTCCGTCGTGGCAACCTTCGTCTCTGGAAACTACTTCCGCGTCTTCGGCCTTTCGCCGGCGGCGGGCCGGCTTTTTGTGGATGCCGACGACCTGAAGGGCGCACCCATTGCAGCCGTGATGAGCTACGACGCATGGCAGCAGGATTACGCCGGCGATCCGAGTATTGTAGGAAGCCAGTTTTACATCAATACCAAGCCCGCCACGGTCATCGGTATTGCGCCCAAGGGATTCTACGGCGATCGCATCGACACCAATCCCCCGAAATATTTCCTTCCCATGAACTCGATGGATTCCGTCATCGGCGCACCTTACTTCACCGATCCTGACGCCCAGTGGGCCTACATCATCGGCCGGGTTAAGCCGGGAACCTCCCTGCCGGCCCTCCAGGCCAAGGCCAGCGCGCTGCTCAAGCAGCAGTTTGCCCCGCTCAAGACGTTCACGGATCCGCGCGCCAAGAACTTTCTCCCCCGCACCCATGTGGTGCTCTCTCCCGGCGGCGGCGGTATCCAGAACATGCAGGACGGATACAAGGACCACCTTAAGCTACTGCAATGGATTGCCGCGCTGGTCCTCCTCATTGCCTGCGCCAATATCGCGAACCTCCTGCTGGTGCGGGGCATGGGCCGTCGAGCGGAGCTTTCCGTCCGCGCGGCACTTGGCGCGCAGCGCAGTCGCATCGTGCGCCAACTGCTTACGGAAAGCGTTCTTCTCTCGGGTGTCGGCGGCCTGCTCGGTCTCGCCGTCTCCTATCTCGGGGCGCACGCCTTGCTGGCGCTCGCCTTTCCTGATCAGCACAACATGCCGGTCAGTGCTTCGCCTTCGCCGCTGGTCATTGGATTTGCCGTTGCGCTTTCGCTCGCCACCGGCATTCTCTTCGGCCTTGCGCCGGCTCTGATGGCCGCGCGCGCAAACCCGTCGGAAGCTCTGCGCTCCAATGCGCGTACCACCGCGCAGGGCGCCTCCTGGCTGCAGCGCGCACTCGTTGTCCTCCAGGCCGCGCTCTCCCTCGTGCTGCTCGTCGCCGCGGGCCTCTTTGCGCAGAGTCTCAACAAGGCGGAGACCGTAGATATGAAACTGGATACGAGGAACCGGTACATCGCGCATATCAATCCGCAGGCGGCCGGTTACAAGAACACAGAAGTCGAACCTCTTTACCGGGTCATCGTCGATCGCTTCCACGAAATTCCCGGCGTTCTCAAAGTCGGCCTCTCCACCTACACCCCAATGGAGTCGAACAATTGGGGGTCGGGTGTAAAGGTGCACGGCGATCCTGACCTCAACAAAAGCGCATCCTGGGTGAAAGGCACCTCGGAGTACTTCGACTCCGTCGGCACTCATGTCGTCATGGGCCGCGGCTTCACCTCGCAGGACACGTTGAATGCGCCGCCCGTCGCCGTCGTCAATCAGGAATTCGTCAAGCAGTTCTTCGGCAAGCGCGACCCCATCGGCCATCGCTTTGGTGGTTCCGGCCCCGGCAAGGCCGGTATGGATGGAGCGCATGAGATCGTCGGCGTGGTGGAAGACACCACCTACACCAGCGTCTATTGGAAGAACCACGCCATGTACTTTCTGCCGCTCACGCAGCGCGCCGGCATGGCGAACGACCCCAACGACCCATTCGACAAAGACCAATCTCTGTACGCCGGCGCTCTGATCATCCAGACCGCCCAACCCATCGGCGGGTTTGAAAAGATCGTCGAAGACACGCTGGCCGGCATCAATCCTAACCTCACGGTCGTAAAGTTCCAGACCTTCCAGCAGCAGATTGACGACCGCTTCACCGAGGAGCGCCTCATCGCGCGTCTCACTTCGCTCTTCGGGCTACTTGCCTTGTTGCTCGCCGCCGTCGGCCTCTACGGTGTTACTGCTTACGGGGTCGTTCGCCGCACGCCGGAGATCGGCATCCGCATGGCGCTGGGAGCGGCGCGGAGCCGCGTGATTGGCATGGTGATACGGGGCGCCGTGCTGCAAGCCGTTGCCGGACTCGCGATTGGCATCCCGGTAGCTATCTTCTGCGTCCGCTACGTCAAGTCACAGCTTTATGAGATCACCAGCGTGAACGCGTCCGTCATGGTGATCGCTATTGGAGTGCTTGTGCTTACGGCTGCCATTGCAGGCATCATTCCAGCACGGCGCGCAGCCTCCATCGACCCCGTACGGGCCTTGCGCATTGAATGACCTGTGCTCCCAAGACCATTCATTAAGAGAGCGGAGATGAGCAGACGAGCACCCGCTCCTCCGGAATTAAAGCCCGGCGTATTCTAAATCATGTGCAGCAGCGTGTGCCCGTAACAGAAGGTACTGGTTTTCGCCGCCTGAGATATCGTTGATACATGCCGGAGATGCAAAAACTGAATGAGGGGTTTCGTATCGGCGACTGGCTTGTCAATCCTTCAGACGGCTCGCTTTCCTCGCCCTTAAGAAGCGCGCGGTTAGAACCGCAGATCATGGGATTGCTTATGTTTTTCTGTTCTCGGGCGGCGCAGGTGGTCACGCGCGACGAGATTTTAGACACCGTGTGGCAGGGTCGCTTTGTCAGCGGCGAGACTCTGAAGGCAGCGACTCTATCAGCTTCGAGAGGCGCTCGGTGATTCCCCACAAAATCCGCGCTACATCGAGACAATTCCCAAACGCGGGTACCGTCTCATGATCGATCCAGTTCCCATTCGCATCGAACGGAGCCGATCCAGCACCGAGGCTGATGATTTCTATCGCAAAGGCACGGCGTACTCCGGCATAGAGACCGGTTTCTCCGATCTCAAGCAGGCAAGGCTCTACTTCGAACGAGCTGTCAGGGCCGACCCCCATTCGGATGCTTCCATCGGCCTGGCTCAGGTATATATTCGATACGTTCAAGAAGGGCTCGCCAGCGGCGTCGAGCTACTGCCCAAGGCTCAATTGTTGGCTGGTCGCGCCATCGAGTGTGCTCCTGAATCGAGTTCAGCCCACGCGATGCTGGCAATTGCCGGCCTGCTGCACGACCGCGATATCTCGGCCGCGCAAGAGCACTTTCTATCAGCCATCGAACTTGATCCCGCTGACGCCAAAGCACGCAATTGGTACGCGAAGCTTCTTTCTTTCGCTGAGCGCCATGACGAGGCCGTGTGCCAGGCAAAGGCAGCTGTTGAAATTGACGGGCACTCGCTGCTGCTTCGCCGCGGATTTGTCGAAGCACTGTTCATGGCCCGGCGCTACGACGAGACCTTGCGCGAAGGCGAAGCTTTGCTTCGCATATCCGGCTACGCTCCCGAGGTCCACCTTGGCCTCTCCTGGATCCATTACGTCCTGGGAGACCATCAGCGGGCGTTCGACGCTGTTTACGCCGGATTCAGGGGCTTAGGCATGACTCGCCCGGCTCTCGATCAGGTTGTGCGTGCTTTTCAGAGCAGCGGGATCGACGAGGTCCTTCGCATCTGGGCAAGTTGGCTGAAGCAGCAAGCGGTTCTCGGCCAGATCGTCGTTGACCTCTTGGTCCTCTTTGCGCTGTTAGGTGAAGCCGATGCTGCTTTTGAAATGATTGATGGCATTCTGAACCGTTGCCATCCCTCACTCCTGTGGCTGCCCGCCTCACCTCTTTTCGATAAACTTCGGCCTGATCCTCGTTACCGCGCCGCGCTCGCCCTGGTGCGGACTCGTTAGGGCGCCCCCACTTTCTCCCCACTGCGATCCCACCATAAGCTCAACGACATGAGTCGGCCATTCTCGTACCTTGCCTCCAGGAGGTGGCAAGTGCGATCGAACATTCGGAAACTTGGATCATTCCTGGGATTCAGCCTTCTGGCGCTGACCATCATTGGACTGGCAGGTCTTATCTGGGGATCGCTGATTCACGTGAATCTGAGTTTCGAACCCAGGGTGCCATGGTGTCTGCCCGGGTTGTGCGTGTTTCTTGTATTGGCTTGGCGCTATTTGGGAGGCTCAGGCTGGCCGCGAAGCACATCCGAGAGGCGTCGAATCCTCATGCGGGCGAACTCAGTCTCGTGGAGCGCCTTTGCCTGGTCTCAAGTCGCTGGACTACTGGCGATCGGCAGCTTGTCAGGGTTTTGGATTCTCCTGTTCCGGCTGGTTCCGATGCATCCGAATTTGATCCTTCCCGCCCGCTTCACGTCGTCGCCCAAGCTTACGATTGCAATCATCCTCGGAGCCTCACTGCTCGCTCCCGTCATCGAGGAGATCTCCGTTCGCGGCTATTTGCAATCTGTCCTCGAACGCGATTTCTCACCACTTGCGGCAGTTGTCCTCTCCTCCGCTGTATTCGCTATGGCCCATGTCTCGCAGGGACTCGCCTGGCCGAAGCTGTTGTTCTATTTCCTCGTAGGCATCACGTTCGGCTCACTCGCGTTGCGGAACGACTCGATTTTGCCTGTCATTCCTGTACATATAGCGGGCGACATGATTTTCTTCCTGTTCGTCTGGCCGCGTGATGAGACCCGCAGTTCCATCGCACAGCATGGTCCGGATCTTTGGTTCTGGGTGCATGTCGCGCAGACCGTCGCCTTTGCGACCGCGGCCATCTTTGCATACGGAAGGCTACCCAGACGCGACTGACGTTTTGGAAATGAGTGCGAATGCGTGACGTTAGTGGCACTTTTGGTAAACCCCGTGGCTTGCTTGCATATCCTCAGGCAAAGAAAATGGTCCATACTCCTCAGATGTTGAGTTCGGTGATTCGTTCTTGGTGATTCTGGAAACAGATCGGTTGACCCTGAGGCGCTGGCGAGAGGCCGACCGTTCGTCATTCGCTCGTCTGAACGCTGATCCGCGTGTTATGGAGTTCATGCCCGCGATCTTGTCCGCGGCGGAAAGTGATCGGCTCATAGATCGGATCGAGCAGCACTTTGATCAGCACGGTTTCGGTTTATGTGCGGTCGAACTGCGTCGGGACCATTCCTTCATTGGGTTTGTTGGTCTCTCTACACCTTCGTTTAACGCTGCGTTTACACCCTGTATCGAAATTGGCTGGCGACTGTCGGCGGATCATTGGGGCCATGGACTAGCAATCGAGGGCGCACAATCGATCGTTCGCTATGCGTTCGAAGTCCGGGGGATCGAGGACCTGGTGTCTTTTACAGTTCCGGACAATCTGCGATCCCGTCGCGTGATGGAGAAGCTCGGCATGACTTGGAGTCCGAAGGAAGACTTTGACCATCCCAATTTACCGGAGGGCCACCCTCTCAGGCGGCACGTTTTGTATCGACTGCGGTTTCAGAGCAGCGACACGAAGGTACTTTCATGAGCAGCAGACGAAAAGTTGTCGACGCGCATATGCATTTCTTCGATTCACCGAGCAAAATAGCACCTGCCACGATTACGAAATCGGGAAGGCAGAAACTCTATTCGGAAGCCCCCCTGCACCATCGGCTCAAAACTGACTCACCGCAATGGGCCTCCCATTACGGAGGATGACACCGCCACCACGCGCCCCGTAGTCGTGGTCAATTGAAGCCTTGGGGGGGAAATTGGGGGACAGCCTGGACCTGCGTGATTTTCCTCGACCTTCAAGAGAGATAGCTCGCGCAGACCTGTCTCAACTCAGGGGTGCAGTCCAGGCCGTTCCTCCTTTCTGCCGTCCCCGATTCTCCCCGGGATGATTGCGCCGTTCGCGGATGTATCCGGAGGACATCCAACGGCGCATCGGAGGAACGAGATGACCGGTCCCCGGGTTAGGCCCCCCGGGTTAGGCCTGTAGATCAGAATTTCCTCCATAGTTGTTTGCTTGCTCATTCCTTAGGAGCAATAAACACTACTAAATCAGTTGCCTTTAAAGGCTGGTCGTTGTAACCGGGAGCATCAATTCCCGCAGACTTCAACGCGTCTTGAAGCGCCTTGGCCCCCGGCGGTGGATGGTTGATGTCAGCCATTAGCAGCGCTAGGCCACGAATTTGCCCGCCCGAAGCATTCTGCCCCTTGTGTGTGGCCGTCCATCCAGCGCTATTTATTGCTTCTATGATTTCAAGGCTAAAGGGGATTCCGTCGGGGGTGCCGATGAAGACCTGTACCCCGACATTTTGTGGTGGAGAACTCGCGAGCGCGGTTTTGATAGCCGTCTTCTGCTTCGCCGTAAGATGCCGAGGCTGGACTCGCTCCTGCAAATCCAGCAAGGCTCGTTCGGCAGTGGCAGTTTTCTCTTGCTGTTTCGCAAGCTCAAGCTGGACTCTCTGTTGTGTAGCCTTGGCGTTTGCAGCTTCTGCTTCAAGTCCCGCCACGCGTGCGTCCGCATTAGCAGCGCGTTCCTTCTGAGCAGTCAAGGCGCTTTGAGCGTCTGTTAGCTCCTTATCGAATTCTCGCAATCGCTCGTCTTGGACTGCGTTGATTCGATTGCTCGTAATGAGAGCTCCAGCGCCAAAAACGAAGGTCAGAAATAGCAGGATCACGCCGCCTACTTCAAAGAATGCCTTCCACCCCTCCAGAGACATCGAACCACCTCGCGCATTTGCTGATCAGCTTTATCCCTGATTTGCTGGAAGTAAATGGGCTTGTGGCAAGTCACTGTGTGCCGGATATATCTCGCAATGGGTGACACGTGGCTCAATCAATTGATAGAATGGCTCTTTCTCTTTGTCGCCATCTAGATGACATGAAATAAAGTAACTGCAGGCATCTGCAATTTGTAACCCGAACGCATAGCGGGAATCTCCGAAATACATATCATCATGAAGCGAACTAAAACCAGAGCCGTGCATTTTAGTGCGCATATCGCGATAGGTCCTTTGTAGGCTGTTTCTTATTTTTGAGTCACACTCGTCCACGATAAGAAGTGTCAAGTCTTTCATTATGCTGTCGAATAGTGGGGGCGCGATTTTCTCGGTGGTGTAATCATCGATATTTGCTCCGAGTTTAGTCACGACCTCTCGATAACTCTTGGACGTTGTCGATGATGCGACTCCATTGATGCAAATTCTGAAACAAATGTCCTTTGGGTCCGCTGAAGCATAGAGCTCAGTTCCTAGCCGATCTAGATCAACTGCCCCGTACACAACATCAAGCTTCAATAGGTCAAGAACGAATAATAGCCTCCGCATCGCATCAAACCGGCGCTCCTGGTCAATTCCCTCAAACGCCTTGTATCCCCCATAGAGCTCGCACGCATGAAATTCCTCAAATTTTTCCAATTGTTCCGGAGATAGGCCAAGGGAGTTCTGGGCGACCGTACAACCCACTTCAGCCAATTTGAAGTGTCGATCCTCGATGAGGACGGCGGACATCACCTGCCATCTACTCCGTTTATTTTTGGTGTCCGAATCATCCAGGTAAGCCAAATGCATAAAGTGCCTCCGCTGGGGTGAACTACTCATGCCCACCTCCCCCATCATGCGAGGCCATGGTTGATTCGTCAAGATTTGTGGTCAGGTGGGACTCGAACTTCGCTGGAAGCGGTAGAGAAACGACCCACACTGCAGGTCGAACGCTCGGGTGATCACGCGAAAAGGATTAACGTTCGTTTATACGTCCCGCGGTGAAAGTTCATCCAAAAATAAGCTATCCCTCCCTCATTCATTCCGCAGCGCCACCATGGGTTCCACACCCGCAGCGCGCCAGGCGGGCAGCGCCGATGCGAGCAACGCCGCAAGGCCCAGCACCAACGTGGCCGACGCCAGCATCACTGGATCCCAGGGTCTTACACTAAACAGCTGCTGCGTCATTAGCTTGCCGGCGCCGAATCGCGGCCGGAATGCCGATCGCCACCTGGGAAAAGGCTCCCCTCAGCACCATGCGCAACACATTTCCGCGAATCGCTCCCCCCGTCAGGGAAATTCCAAAAAGGCGAAACGTAACCTCTTATCTCCCTCCCACCATCGGCTCAAAACTGACTCACAGCAATCGAAGCCTGCGTAACATTCACCGCGTTGTTAGTCCCAAAAATCCGCAGTCCGCCGTCGGGTTGCGCCTGAATTTGAAGCCCCGCCTGAAAAGCAGCTTGCTCAAGGACCTCCATGCATTGCTGTCCAGTAGAGTTAGCCGGCAACGGCTTGGTGACCGTGCTGTTCGTCGATCCGTTGGTCACGCTGACCGTTCCTACGGTGGCGGCGGTGCCGTCCGCAAACGAAACCAAAATCCCATGCTGCTGAGGCGGTCCTGCAGCAACAGCCGCGGACGCTCCCTGCCCTTGCTGGCCCACCTGAGGCGGCGCGGAAACGATGTTGTACAAAGCATCGAAAGGTGCGCCCTCGACGTTATCCGCGCCATAAGGAATGTGGCACAGGCCGTTGGCGAGAAATCCTGGCTGATATCCCTTCTTGCTGCCGAAGTAGCTGATCTGCTTGCGGCAGATATAAAGCTGGGTGCCGTCGGAAAGGTAACCGCCAGGCACCAGCGCTCCTATGTTGCCATCGAAATTGCGCCACTCCGCCGGGCCGGTAGCCACCTCGTAAGTCTTCGAGGCGTCTTCCTTTCCAGCGTCATTGACATAGTGGCACTCCCCCTGGACCCACTTTCCGGGCACAAGAGCGTTGTTGTCGTAGACACGGCAGACGTAAAGCGGCGAATCGGGCTTGCCACCATTACCTGGACCTCCCTTAACTGCGTCGTCTCCTGGAACAAAGGGCGTTTGTGCCGGTTGCCAGGTCACTGAGCTTGGTCCTGGTTGATACGCGGGAGGCGGCGCGTCATCACCAGGTTGAGGATACTTGGGCTGAACATTGCCAAAATTATCGCTCGAAGAGCAGCGCGGCCCAACCAGCCAGCTACTGCCACCCTGCACCTCGCGCTTCACCGTTGGATCGCTGGCCCGGCACGGTGGATACGGTTGCGCCGGCTGCACCGGGTATGGATACGGCGGCGGATAAGGGTACGGCGGATAAGGGTACGGCGGCCGTCCGCCACCGGTAGCATAGAGCACTTCAAAAGGCGGACTCTCCACGACCTCGCCTCCGCCCATCGGGATATGGCACGTCCCGTCGGAGACCAGCTTGCCGGGCTGGTAACCGTAATCGGTTCCCGGTGTGGGAGAGTAGTGAACGCGGCATGAATAGAGCGGGTTTCCGTCCGCGTTGCTTCCTGTCTGCGCAAGACCATAGACGCCACCCTGATATTGCCCCCGCGGGCGCTCCCGTAAGCGACTTCATAGGAGCGCATGATCTGCTCTGCCCCGCCATACGGCACATTGCAATTGCCCTGGACCCACTTGCCGGGAACGAGACTCCCCTCGATCTGCGCGCGGCAGATGAACATCGGCGTTCCCGGATTGGGGTCGGAGCCCGGGCCGCCTGCGATTGCTCCATTCGAGGGGGCTGGAGTAAAAGGCGATTGAACACGCTTCCAGGTAATGCTTCGGCCCAGCAGAGAGCCATTCTGTGCGGCCGCAGAGAGACAGCAGCAACCTAGGACAACTGGGAGCAGAAGCCGATGGAAGCGACCGAACGATTTCATCTCAGGCATGTGCAGGAAAGAGATAAGATCCCACCCTAATGTATACAGAAAATGCGCTCCCCTTCGGTTTCCCTCGGCAGCCGAATCTTCACCCCTGTCATAGTGGCTATATGAAATCACTGTGGATTGGGTATTGCGCGCGACCACTTTTGGCCGCAGTCTTGGGTTGGGCGATAGAAGTGGGAGTCGGATTTGGTTGTCCGATTCTCGCGAAGCCGAATCCAATCTTGCCGCGCTAAGGACAACCCATGAGAGACACAATCAAAGGCAAAACCAAAGCAACCATAGCCATGCTTGTCTTGCTGCCGCTGCTGGCCGTACTGTTGACGGGCTTCGCAGCCGTGAATCAGCCCGCCAATGACGCGATGGTGAAGGGCAAGGTCGTCTACGTGTGCGCATGCCTGAAAAATAAGTCCTGTTCCTGCATGACCGAGGCTAAGACCGGGGGCCCATGCTCCTGCGGAACCAAAGGCGGGCCGCCTATGAAGGCGGTGCCGCGAAATAGCGCCTGGGCTAAGGCTAACCGCGACGCGCTGGCGAACTAGTCCCCGCTCAAAAAGAATCGTCGTTGCTGCTGGGCCTTTTGGAGACGTGCAGGAACGAACTGTCCTATGTGCCGCTACGTCCCTTATCGGGCAGATATGCGTGCTGCCAGCCCGGATAGAGCAAAAAGCCAGACCACGAGCGAGATGACGGAAGCTAGCGTTGTCATTGATACCGTAGACGCTACCATCATTTCCTCGCAGTGGTACTCTCCCGCAAGAATGTAGACCGTCTTGGCCGTGGGCACTGCGCCGCAGATTACGGCCGCAATCGTGTAGAGGGGATCGAGACCCAAGGACACACTCAATCCGTACACCATCATAGGCATGATGACGAGTTTGACGGCCGAAAGTAGCGAAGCTCGCCCAATATTGGCGCGTAATCCATCGATTGACAGCCCCAGTCCGATCGCGAACAGAGCGCATGGCGTGAGCGCGTCGGCCAGGATAGCCAAATACGCCCTGACTGGTCCTGGCATGCGGAGACCGAGGATTGACCAAAGCATACCGATCAGAGTGGATATAACCATTGGGTTAAGCACGATATGCTTAACCGTGATCATTGGCGCCGGGCGTGAGTCGTGTGCATCCCGCTGGCCAAGTTCGAGCAGGATCACGGCCACTGGAAACATCACAACCGCCACGAATACCGTGGCGATTGCCGCCGGCAACACGGCGCGCGGACCATAGATCGCCTGCAGGACTGGTAAGGCGACAAAACCGGTATTGGTCATGGATGCCGCCATGCCATGCATCGTTCGGCTTGAGAGGCTTCGGGAAACACGGAGGCTCATGATCCCAAACACGACGATGAAGCAGAGCAGGGAGCCGCCGCCAAAGGCCACAAGAAAGCGCCAATTGATCAGCAAACGAGCTGGTTCTTGTGCAATGGTGACGATCAGCAACGCCGGCATGGCGATGTTATAGGCAAAGTGAATCAGCGCGTCAGACAACGCCCGCGACAGATAGCCGGTATAGCCAACGATCATACCGGTCAGGATCACCGCAAATACAGGTAGGATAAGGTCAGCGATCCGCACCGAAGATGTCTCGAATTAATCCTTTAACCATTGCATGGAGAGTAAGGTGCAGTCAATGCGTGGGCCCCCGGCGGCCGCCCGCGAGGGCTAATGTCTTTGTGCCAGGCTGCAGCCGTCCAGGACCCGGCTTTCCCTGCGACTGGAAGGATTTTGAACGAACCCTACGCTCCGCCATTGATCCAGCGTTCGTGCAGTAGGCGATCGGGCGGGTACAATGGACATATGCATCAGACCCTCAAAGACCCGGTCAGCATGCCTGTTCCCCTTGAGGTCTACCTGCGTTCGTCGGAATATGAACCGGATGCGGAGTATGTTGACGGTGAGATAGAGGAGCGTGCGATGGGCGAGTTCGATCACAACGCGTGGCAGCAAGCCATCCAGTTGTGGTTCTGGCAGCATGCGAAAGATTGGAACACACGCGTCGTGCCGGAGCAGCGTGTCCGTGTGGCGCAGATGCGGTTTCGCGTGCCCGATGTCACAGTCCTTGATCGCGGCCGGCCCATCGAACAGATCGTCACCCACCCTCCAATTGCCGTTTTTGAAGTGCTGTCGCCCGAAGATACTTTCCGCCGGCTGAAGCGAAAGCTTGAGGACTATAGCGCGATGGGAATACCGCAAATTTGGGTGATCGATCCTGAGGATGGAAGCTACTCTCGCTACGAGGACGGCCAACTCACCCGCAGGGAGAGTTTCTCTGAGCCATCACGCGGCATTGCGTTCGACATGGATAAGATCAAAGAGCTGTTCGATCAAAGCTAGCAAGGCTCGGGCCGGTCCGCTCCGGCAGTTCGTGGCGACGAGTCCAGAAGTAGAACGCGAATCCGATCGTGACCAGGGGCAGCACCGCCCCAAACTCTCCTATGAAATATCGAGTACGGCCGGTATCCAGTGTCATGGGATCGAAAAACCGTTGAATAAAGAGATTGTGGCTCGCGTGCAGCACGGTGCATGTCCATAGGTTGCCTGATTTCAACCGCATCCATGTGTATATGAAACTGCTGGAAACCACCATGGCGGTAAAGCAAGTCAGCTCGTACCAGACTGGAGTATTAGAACTGTAATCCGCAAAGATCAAAACCGGGTAATGCCAAAGCGACCAGATCAATCCGCTGACTAACGCCGTCGTCGTGAAGGAGAACCGTTTGGCGAGTTGAGGAACGAGAAATCCACGCCAGCCGATTTCTTCTCCAAGGGCGCGTGCGCAACCAAGCACCATCCCTGCCGTAGCTGACAACACGAAATAGATCGCGATCGTTGCCCATTGCGGCATTGCGCCGAGCCCGAATCGCTGCGCTGTTCGAGCAATGAAATCATGGTCGTAATATCCGCCCCGGTGAAAAAGCCAAACCGCAAGATAGGTAATAGTGGCATACGCCAGCGGCGTGAAATAGCTCACAATTTGATAGCGCGTCTCACCCCACTTCCAACCCAATCTGTCCAGCGTTTGGCCGAAGCTCTTGCATGCGACCATCGCCGCCATCGCTGGTGACCACATGAGGCCAACCACATATAGGCCATCTGCCGAGGCAATGTGTCCCGACTTGAGGATCAAACAGTAGAAGACCGAACTGAAGACCAGTGTCAGGAGCAGGTACAGAGCCAACTGATTGCGGTTTTGGTTTGCGGTCACTTGAGTATTCCTCCCTTTGCCGCGGCAAAATTCACGCAGACTTGTCCAAATTAAAGTTGCAAAACGCTCTCGGTCCAGCGTCCACTCTTTATCGGTCCAGCAACCACTCTTTATGGAACCGTTGCCCCTTCCTTTTTGTCATCCCGAGAGGCTGTGACTTTTTGTTTTCGCACTTTGACAACCGAGCTCTCCGTTAACAGTCACCCCGTCCTTTGACAACTGATAACCACCCTGTCCTTTGGCAACGACCCTCTCCCTCACAACCACCCTCCCCTTTCTGTCATCCCGAGCGAAGCCGAGGGATCTGCAGTTCCGCGGACCTCTCCTGGAAACGGAATACTATCCTCCAGCGGAATTGTCATCTCGCCTGCCCCGGCGTGCCGTGGGACCGGAGCGCTCAACTGTTATGCTGCTAGACAACACCATACGTTTGTGCTATCACACTATCACCTCTTTACCTGGAGAAACTCAGCTATGTCGCGATGTTCGGCATTTTCTCTCTTTCTGCTACTTCTGGTATTCGCGCCCAACAGCGGCGCACAGCAAAGTGCGGTCTCAGCCCCGGCGTACAAGTTGAAGATCGACTTCAATCAGCGAGTGAAGATGAGAGATGGGGTCGAGTTGGACGCCGACGTCTATCGTCCCGATGCTCCCGGACAATTTCCTGTGATCATCGCACGAACGCCCTACAATAAGAGCACCGTAACCGGAAATCATCTTCAAATGGGGCGCTACTTTGCAGAGCGCGGCTACGTCTATGTAGCGCAGGATGTTCGCGGACGAGGCGACTCGGATGGAGTATTCATTCCTTATCTAAACGACGGAATAGACGGTTACGATTCGATCGAATGGTGCGCGAAACAGCCTTGGTCTAGTGGAAAAGTAGGCACGATCGGCCAATCGTATCTAGGCTACGATCAATGGCTCGCCGCACTGCAACAGCCCCCGCATCTCGCGGCCATGATCGTCATGACTACACCGCCTGATCCTATCGTCGAATCTCCCACTGGTTTGCCGTCTCCGACCTATATGAGCTGGTATAACCTGCTTCTCGGCCATACGCTGCATAACGACGCTGCACTCGACTGGAATGCCGTCTACCAGCATCTCCCGCTGGACACAATGGATTCGACCTATGGATATCACTCCGTCTACTGGCAGGAAGCCATCAATCACCCAGGCATCAATTCGTGGTGGGAACCGCTCATCTATCAGAACAAATATGATCGCGTGCACGTGCCCATCCTGAATGTGTCCGGCTGGTATGACGACGAACAAGCCGGCGCGCCCATGAACTACATCGGCATGACGGAAAAGGGGCCTATCGATCAACGCAAAAACCAGAAGCTGTTGATGGGACCGTGGCCGCATGCCATCAACTCGACCCACAAGCTCGGAGACGTCGAGTTCGGCCCAACCGGGCAGATTGATCTGTTCGGCTACGAACTCCGTTGGTTCGACTACTGGCTAAAGAACGTGAACACCGGAATCATGGACGAGCCTCCGGTGCGCATCTTCCTGATGGGCAAGAATGAATGGCACGATGAAGCAAACTGGCCTATACCGGGAATCCGGATGGTGAAGTATTACTTGGGCAGCAAGGGCCGCGCGAACAGCCTTTACGGCGATGGAACACTGACCGTGGAGCCCGCCACAAAGCCATCACCCGACCGATACAGTTACGATCCAGCCGATCCTGTTCCCTTCATCACGGGCGCGACATTTGCACAACTCGGCGGCCCCGACGACTATCGCCCGGTGGAACTTCGAAACGATGTGCTGGTCTACACGTCAGAACCATTCGAGAAGGCGCAACTCGTCTGCGGGCCCATTCGAGCACACTTCTTCGCGGCATCATCTGCCACGGACACTGATTTTACGGTTAAGTTTCTGGATGTCCGGCCGAATGGTTTTGCTCAGCGAATGAGCGATGGCATGGTACGCGCCAGGTTCCGCGACGGCGGCGATAAAATGTCGTTGATTGAACCTGGAAAGATCTACGCTTACGACGTAGACGTCTGGAATACCTGTCAGGAATTCCCCGCCGGAGATCGCATGAGAGTCGAGGTCGCTTCAAGCGCGTTCCCGAAATACGACCGGAACCAGAATACCGGGGAACCACTGGGAAGAACAGCCAATATCAAGATCGCCGATCAGACGATCTATCACGACGCGGAACACCCCTCCTACGTCACCGTTCCTTTTGTGCCGGAGCAATAACGATGGCAACGGAAAAAGGTGATGCCGCCAGCATCAGGGGGAAACTGTTTTCCCCCAAAAACCTTTATCGCGCTTCACCAGCATGCGTATCTTGTTGATTGCTTCCTGGTCCGGGACGAACCGGATCAGGATGGATTGCTTTTTCTTCTTTTCAAGTTTCGTCATGCAGTCCCGGCAGCTTGCGGTATAGAGCAGGACATCCGATTTTTCGACAATCTTCCGCACGGCGGTCGAATCGTTAACAATCGCGAAAGGGATCGATTCATTCGGCAAGTCACGATAAAACCGGATCATCTTTATGATTCCGGGTGCTGGATCGACAGAGCCAAACAGCACACCAATCTTCTTGTCTGGCGGAATAGAGACAATGTGCTGAATGGCATTCGTGTCAAGGGTATGAGACAAGGCAAATACTTTTTCGCCGCGCGGCGCCACCAACCGTTGAACAAAATCGAAGTGATAAAGGGTTGTGGTCAAAAGATCGACATTGCTCTCGTCTTTGCCGGGATACAGGCGCGTGGAAACCTCGCGTTCCAACGATGTGGTCAGCACGCCCTCGATCTCCAGATGCAGGTCGGCAAGCGCCGTGCGAAGCTCCGCCGTGTAGTCGTCGACGTACTCCGGCAAGCACTCCACAAACACAACTTTCGTCGCTGTCGCCTGCCGCTGATATGCAAGCGCGCGATGGGTAATGGATTGCGCCACCAGCATGGGATCCATGTTCTTTTCGACCGCCTGTGCCACTACTTTCTCCGCAAACGCAACCAGTCTGGCTCGTTGGCGCACTTCTTCCGCCGAGGAATCCAGCGTCAACACGACGCTAACCCCCACGCCATGCGTGCTGGCTACTACCCTTCTGTCGCGCAGCCAGGCATAGGCCTTATTGACCGTAAGAAACGAGACGCCCAATTCCTTGGCAAGCGTACGAATGCCCGGAAGCTTGTCACCGACTTTCAGCGCTCCAGTCTCAATTCGAAAAATGAGCTCATGCGCGATCTGCAGATATAACGGAAGGCCGCTCTCGGCATTGAGAGTAAATGGTTCCAGTTGACTCACCGTAAAGCATTCCTTTCGCGAGTGCGCAGGTGCATCCTAACACCGATACAGCCTGGGCGACAGCCCGTCCAGGGACGCCAGGGCTTGTCTGGCAGGACCGCATCCCGGAGCCGGCGCGAGAACCCGGGAAGTAATTCATTGACACCAGGTTTATGTATGGTGTAATACAGCAGCATAACAGCTTACTTGGGAGGAGACTTTCATGATCAAGGCCCGTGCCAGTCTTTGTGTTCTAGCCGTCTCACTTCTCTTCTTTGCGGCACCTTCCTTTGCGCAGCAGGCGACAGCCGATATGCGCGGCATTGTCACAGACCAGTCCGGGGCAGCCATTGCCGATGCGCATGTCACACTCACCAACACCCAGACAGCTCTGAGCCGCTCGTCGCAGACGCTTGGAACCGGCGAATATTCCTTCGT
Source organism: Acidobacteriaceae bacterium (assembly GCA_049693715.1). GTDB lineage: Bacteria > Acidobacteriota > Terriglobia > Terriglobales > Acidobacteriaceae > PALSA-350. The sequence goes on from JBAVQC010000065.1 coordinate 30,658, forward strand.
GGGCGTTCCCGCCGGCAACTACGCTCTGCTGGTAGAGAAGGCGGGCTTTGCGGGGAAGCAGGTTGAGGGTATCGTACTTACGGTGGGGCAGACGGCGAATCTGAATGTCGCCGTTGCGGTTGGCAGCGCTGCAGAGACGGTAAACGTATCCAGTGATCCGCCCATTGTCGATACAACGCAATCGTATATAGGAACAACCATTGGCACCCAAGAGGTGAGAGATCTGCCCCTGCAGTCGCGGCAATTTGCGAACCTCGCCGTATTGACTCCAGGCGTTACGCTCGTCTTTAACGCCGACCCTACCGAAAAAAACCGGCTGATACCCTCGATCGCCGGAGGCCGCGGCCGCTATACAAGCTTCTATGTGGATAACGCGGACGACAATGAGGATCTGGACGGTGGCTTGCTCGAGACCGTCAGTCTTGAGGCGGTCCAGGAATTCCAGGTAATCACCCACCGCTTCACTGCCGAACAAGGCCGCGCTGCGTACGGCATCATCAACGTGATTACCAAATCCGGCACCAACAATTTTCACGGAAGCGCATTTGAGTTCTACCGTAACGACGCACTCAACTGGAAGACTCATACCGAACAATTATCGGACTCCCCGAAAAGCGCCTACAACCGGAACCAGTATGGTGGTTCCTTCGGCGGCCCCATCATCAAGGACCGTCTGTTTTTCTTCGTAGCGCCCGAGAGGCTGTCCCAGAGCACGGTGAACATCGTCAACACCCAGGGCGTAGCTCCACAGCTCGATGGCCCTGAGACGCTGCCTCAGACCCTCTTTACCCTTACCGGCAAAGCCGATCTGCAACTGACGAAGAGCAGTCTGCTGTCGTTCCGGTATTCCCGCGAAACGAATAGCGATGTAAGCGATGTAACTACCCTGACGCCGAAAGAGAGCTCCGGTACGAATCAGAATGTCTACAATCTCGGCGCGGTGAACCTCACGAATACTCTTGGAGGCAACAAGGTCAACCAAGTCACCTTTGAAGCCGCCGATTGGCAAAATGGACTGCTGGCTAACAGCTCGGGCCCGGGATTATTCTTTTCCAACGGAGTCGTGCTGGGGCAGAATTCGTCTTTTCCTCAGACCACGTCGTTCCGGAAATATCAGCTGCGCGACACCTTTTCGACCTCTATAACGGGCAAAGGCACGCACAACCTGAAATTCGGAGCGGAAGAGATTCTGGAGCCACATCCTCAGGGAACCTACGGTACCCAAACCTTCCCACAATACACGTTCCTGGGCAATAGCCTCACGTCACCGGTTTCGCAAATCTTCTACAACGTTGGCGACGCCGCTTTCGCCTTCAATTCGTTCACCCGGTTTGGCCTCTTTGCCCAGGACGACTGGCGGATCACCCCAAAACTTACGCTGAATTTGGGCTTGCGCTGGGACTATTACGGTGGCGTCGCATTCAACCAGAACTACAGCCTGACCTATCAGTTCCTGCAATCCGTGTTGCCCGCCTTCGCCACCCAAAGTTTTCACGCTCCGAAGACCAACTTCGGCCCCCGTTTTGGATTTGCCTACGATCCCACTGGAAACGGTCGAACCGTCATTCGCGGCGGATACGGACTCTACTATAACTTCCCCATCGAGACCACATTCTTCACCGTCATCGAACGAAATCCCAATCCACAGGTGCTTGGATATCTCGCGGCAAATCCAACCGGCATCCTGAATCCGGATGGATCGCTGTTCCAATACGGACAACCGCTTCCGCCCAACGAGTTGACCCCAAGCCCCTTCCCCTTGGAGAACTCGGTAGCCGATCCAGGCCAGGTGGATCCACGTTATCAGCATGCAACCATTGGATTTGAGCACCGCATCGCAGCGAACACAGTCATCGGCGCCGACTACTTGTGGTCCCGTGGAGACCACACGCCATCTGCCGATGAGATCAATCGCTTTCCTAGCCTGGACAACCAGGTGCGTCCCTATGCCGCGGCCGGCTTTAACTTCCCCATCCGCATCGAGCAAACCGAAGGCAAGAATTCCTATCGTTCTCTGAACATCTCCCTCGTACGCCAGTATTCCAAAAGCTTCTCGCTCAACACCTGGTATACACTTTCGACATGCCGAAGCACCAACGTTACGGCTTCGGATGAAGGATTCAGCAACCTTCCAATCACGGAAAACGAGGGTGGCAATCCCGCTAATTTTGGACCGTGCCAGCTGTCACCTACACATAAGTTCCTCGTCAGCCCGGTGTGGACCCTGCCTAAGCAATTCCAGGTTTCTTCTATCGCGCGCTTCAGTTCCAGTTCCCGTTACAACATCACTGCCGGAGCGGATCTGAATGGCGACGGCGTCAACAACGATCTTCCCGTGGGAGTACCCTCTATCAACTCCGGCTTCGGAGCTAACTTCTTTCAGCTGGACTTCCGTGCTTCCAAGTTCTTCGGATTGCCCCGCGAATTCGGTAAAGTGGAAGCGATCTTCGAGCTCTACAACGTCTTCAATAACATCAACCCATCTGGCTACCAGGGAAACCAGTTAGGTGGCGATTTCGGGCAGCCGACTGCGTTTGCCGGCGACCCAGTGCAAGGAGATGCTCGTCTGGCTCAGCTAAGCGTTCGATATTCTTTCTAACGGCGCGGCGCGGCGGATTTCTGCCGCGCCGGCTTATTTCTCAAACCTGCCATGTCGCAGCCTGCCCCCGCTCCTCATAGAATCGGCGTATTAGGCGGACTGACAGAGGCGTCATCTCTTCACGATTCGCAGTACCGAGCACCGAGACAGGATCTCTTTAGTGATGACCACGATGTTGAAGGATTCGCTGCTGTTCTTAAGCGATGGGGATGCTGCAGCACGTCTTGATCCCGTTGATCTGGTTACGGCGATTGAGAATGCATTTCGGCTTGATCGGGAATCTTACATAATGCCGCAAAGGATGATTCTCTCTCAGGGGCTTCACACTGTTCTCGTCATGCCTTGTTTTGCCAAGGATATCTTCGGCATAAAGATCGTGACTATGACGCAGGAACCTGGCTATGGCCCCAAGGTTCTGAAGGCAAACTACAGCGTTTATGATGCGAAGACCGGCGGAGCACTTCTAACCATGGAGGCGGACGTTCTAACCGATCTGCGAACGGCGGCTACCTCCGCCGTTGCCACCAGATTGATGGCGCGCGCTGATGCCAAAGTCCTCGGTGTTTTTGGCACCGGCCGCCAGGCGTCGGCTCACGTTTCGGTTCTGCTTTCTGTATGCAATTTCCTCGAGGTGCTGGTCTGCGGGTCTTCTCCGGCGCGGAGCAAGCGCTTCGCCGCCGCGTGGTCTGAAAAGTTCAATGTGCCGGTACGAGCCGTGGATGCTTCCACGTGCGCTTCCGAGTCCGATGTCTTATGTACATGCACTACCTCTGCTACGCCGCTATTCGACGGCAAACTGCTGCGGGCCGGCACTCATGTAAATGCCGTAGGAGCTTTCCGCCCCAATACCCGCGAAGTCGATGATGAAACCATACTTCGATCGCGCCTTGCTGTTGATTCCTACGAAGGAGCGCCGATGGAAGCGGGCGACATCCTGATTCCCCAACAAAATCAGATCATCGGCCCGGATCACATCATCGCCGACCTTCATGACAGTCTCTGCGGAAAGAAAATCGTGCGCAGAGAAGCCTCCGACATTACGCTTTTCAAGAGCGTTGGGTGCGCTTTGGAAGACCTCGCCGCAGCGCGGCTTCTTCTTGAGGTGCGCGCTGTGCCTAAAGGCTAAGCCCAACTGAGGAGGGTTACGATGATTACTTCCCGCGAAATGTACGACCGCTCCATCGTGATCGATACGCACGCTGACACATTCGCACGCGTCCTTGACGAAGGAGAAGACTTCCTGAGTCAGAGCAGCAAGCTGGCCATCAGTCTTCCTCATATGGTGAATGGCGGCTTGGATGCCCAGGTATTTGCCCTCTATATCGCTCCAGGCCTGCCCCCCGGGAAAACCATCAAGCGGGCCATGTCGATGGCCGGCACATTCTTCGCTGCGGCAGCAACTTCAAACGGTAAGTTTGTTTTGGTGGAGACCGTCAAGGACCTGAGAGAGGCCGTGGCTTCAGGCCGCAAATGCGGAATGCTCGCAGTCGAAGGAGGGCACATCATCGAGGGCGATCTGAACATACTTCGATCGCTTCGCAATATGGGGGTCATCAGCATGACGCTCACCCATGCCAACTCCAACGAGTGGGCCGACTCGTCTCAGGATGAGCGCCGCTGGGGTGGTCTCAACGACCTTGGCCGCGAGGTGATTCGTGAGATGAACCGCCTTCGGATGTTGGTCGACGTTTCTCACACCTCCGACGAGACCGTAGATGCTGTACTTGAGATTTCAGACGCTCCTGTCATTGCCTCGCACTCCTGCTGCAAAGCTATATGCGATCATCCCCGCAACCTTACGGATCATCTGATCAAAGAGATTGCCAGACGCGGTGGACTGATCGATATCGCATATTATCCGCCCTTCCTGGATAGTACGGCTTCAGCCGCGTTTCAGGTGAAATGGGACGAGCTTCGCGGCGTTCATTCCCCGAAGACAACTCCGGAAGAAGATCCGAATTACATGATGAACCTGTACGCGCGGTGCATGGAAGATGTGCCCGAGGTTTCTCTCGGTAAACTCTGCGATCACATCGACCATGTGGTCTCTTTGGTGGGCCCTGAGCATGTCGGCCTTGGTTCGGACTGGGACGGAGCGTCCGTTGTCGTCAAGGGTCTTGAGAGCTGCGCCGAGCTGCCGTCCCTCAACGAAGCTCTCATCGAGAGAGGCTATCAACAAAAGGATCTCGATCTGATCATGGGAGAGAACTTCCTGCGCGTGCTCAAAAACGTTGTCGGCCAATGATCGTGGCTGGCTGCAAGTTCTACCCCACTGAACCAGGCATTGCGGGTGAGCAGCTATGAAAATGTTGGACGACATGACACTCCGGCCGTCCTATGGAAAGCTGCTCCTGGCGCTGCTTTTTATCATTAACCTGCTGAACTATATCGACCGGCTCGCGATTAGCGGGCTGCTTGAACCGATCCGTAAGGATCTTCATCTTACGGATGCGCAGCTGGGCAGGATTGCTCTTGCCTTTCTGATTCCTTATGCCGTTCTACCGCTTTTCGTCGGTTGGATCGGCGACCGCGCCAATCGATCGCGACTGATTATGTTCGCAATTGCCGTATGGAGTGGGGCCACCGCTCTCGCCGGGCTGGCTGGAAACTTCGCCCAACTCGCGGCAACCCGTGCGGTCGTCGGGGTGGGCGAAGCCACTTACATGACGGTCTCGCCCAGCATGATCGCCGACTCGCACAAGACCAGCAAGCGCGGATCGGCAATGTCCCTTTTCTATATTGCTTCTCCGGTAGGTTCTGCCTTGGGAGTGGTGCTTGCCGGAGTGATCGCCGCGGCTTATAGCTGGCGGGCAGCCTGCCTGATCGTCGCTCTTCCCGGAATCGTCATGGCCGTTCTCATGGGAGTTTTCCCGGAGCCAAAGCGGGGAAGTCTCGATCCGGGCGAAGAGGCGGATCGACCACCGCTTCGTGTAGCAGCTCGCAATCTCCTCAGCAATCGCCCATTTTTGCTGTTGGTTCTCGCCTACACGGTTCAAGTCTTTGCTTATAACCCCGTCGAGTTCTGGTTGCCCACCCTGCTGCAGCGGGACAAGGGAATTCCGATCGTTGAAGCCAATACCATCTACGGCGTTCTGGTTTTTATTGCCGGTTTTGTAGGTCCGATATTCGGTGGATTTCTTGGCGACTACATCATCAAACGAAAGCGCACGGCTTACTATTGGATCTGCATGGCCAGCGCTCTCGGCGCTGTTTTTCCTATCATCGGGTTTGCGCTTCTTGAACGAGGCATCCCGCTCTTTTCCGCTGTATTCGTTGAAGTTCTACTTGGAAACATGAGTACCGGACTGGTATTCGCAATTCTCGTGACGATTGTGATTCCAGGGCTGCGCGGGACAGCCACTGCAATCATGCTGACCGTGATTCACTTATGCGGAGACGGATTCTCTCAGCCTTTGATAGGAGAAATCTCGTCACGCCTTGAATTCGGTTCGGATTTCCTTGGCCTGAGAGGACGGTTCGTGTTTTTAGAGCATCTTGCCCACAGCCAGCATCTCTCTGTCGCTCTGGCTTGCGTCGCCGCTCCGGCAATGTTGGGTTCGGCCGGCTTGTTCCTATTGGCGATTCCGCCAAAGTTGCGCGCGCCTGCGGCAGCGCGCAGCGTGCAGGTCGCGCTCTAGAAGGGTGGTGGCATGCCGAACTTGCTTTCGGCGGATCGACCCCTGGACCCCTGCCAGTAAACCTTGATTTGATCCGCCAAGCAGGCGTACATTTCGCGAGAAGGGATAGGCGAGAACGAAGTTCCCTCAAACCCTTCAGGCGGGCCCGAGTGAAGACACATCTGGAAGGAGAGACCCATGGATTCGAAAGGAAACGCGGCATCGAAAAAACCGGCTGATGTGACGAAGGCCAGCCGAAGGAGATTCTTAACGACCGGCGCCGCGGCAGCCGCGTTGGGCGCCATGCAAGGCGCAACCGGCCAAACATCGGCTGCCGAAACAAAGTCGCTGAAGGACCTGGTCGCGTATGGCGATCGGTCGCACTACGTAACTTCGCGTCGCGTGGCGGTCGACGGCAGACCTTCGCCGGACGAATTTGGGCTGACGTTTCACGTGTTAGCGCCGCTGCAGGATACCGTGGGCATTATCACACCATCGTCGCTTCACTTCATCGGCACGCATCGTGGGTCGATCGTGCCCGATATCGATCCCCAGCAGCATCGGCTGACGATCCACGGCATGGTCGACCGGCCGCTCGAGTTCAGCATGGACGATCTGAAGCGCTTTCCCTCAGTATCGCGCGTTCATTTCATCGAGTGCCTGGGCAACCATTCCAAACCGGAAGACAAAACGGTTCAGGAGACTCATGGGCTGACGAGTTGCAGCGAATGGACAGGCGTGTTGCTCTCGGTTTTGCTCAAAGAGTGCGGCGTACAGAAGGACGCCTCGTGGGTAGTCTCGGAAGGCGCCGAAGAGGTAAAGGGCGCCGGCAGCATCCGGCTGTCGAAGGCGATGGACGATTGCATCGTCGCCTACGGGCAAAACGGTGAGCCGATACGCCCGCAGCAAGGTTTTCCCTTGCGCCTGGTGGCTCCGGGATTCGAAGGGATATACAACACCAAATGGCTCCGCCGGATCAAGGTCGTAGACCGCTACTACATGACGTACAACGATTATGGACATATTTCGGAGGATGAAGAAGTAGCCGCGTTGACGTTCCAGTGGGGGCCGAAATCGGTGATCACGTTTCCCTCAGGAGGGCAGAACGTCCCCGGTCCTGGAGTCTACCAACTAACAGGGTTGGCGTGGTCGGGCGGAGGCGCGGTGCGGCGCGTAGAAGTTTCCGCGGACGGCGGGCAAACGTGGAAAGACGCGGAGATCCGTGGGGCCGTCCATCCGAAAGCGCATACGCGATTTGGTATGGAATGGAAGTGGGACGGGAGGGAATGCATGCTGCAGTCGCGTTGCACCGATGAACTTGGGCAGGTGCAGCCTTCGCGCGCAGAATTGGCCGCGTTTTTCAAAGTGCCGCCGGACCACTACAAGACTCACGGCGTTCAAGGCTCCGACAACACGATTCAGCCGTGGCGGGTGGCGGGCGATGGGAGCGTGCACAATGCGATTTAAGGCAGTTTCGCAACTGCTGTGGCCTGGTCAAGATCGCGAGGTGTGGTTTTCCTTGGGAGAAAACCACGAAAGGGCCTGTCGCTTCGGTCTGCACCAATTGCGAAACTGCTGTAGTGTTCTGCTTCCGGCGCTGGTTTTGTGCGCGTGCGGCGCTACGTGGGCCCAATCGCCGGCCTATGGCGTCGGAAGGACGCCGACGCCCGAGGAGATTCGCGCCGAAGATATTACCATCAGCCCGGACGGGAAGAATCTTCCACCGGGAAAGGGAACGGCAAAAGAGGGCGCGGCGATTTTCGCTCAGAAATGCGCGGTGTGCCACGGAGAGAACGGTTCGGGCGGTCGGGCTCCGATGTTGATCAAGCCCGCAACGCCTGTGAAGAGCTCGACGCCATGCCTTGAGCCATGCATTGGACCAGGAGATGTCATGGCGTTGCATGCGCCTTACGCGACGGTCCTATGGGACTACATCAATCGCGGCATGCCCTTCATGCTGGAAGGCTCGCTCAAGCCGGGCGAAGTGTACTCGCTTACCGCGTTCCTGCTCTACAAGAACGGTGTCATTCAGGAGGATGAAGTCCTCGCCCAAACGACTCTGCCGCAAGTGAAAATGCCGAATCGAAACGGATACGCCATACCCGATTGGAAGCCAGGCATGCCACGCCCGTTTCCGAACGGACACTAGCCTGCGCTGGTGGAGATTTGCGCTCAGGATTTAGTGGTCAGAGGAGAGAGATAGAGCAGTATCATTCGCGCCGAAGGCGCGTTGGGGTTTGTTGGCCGTCGGTGAAAACTATATCCTTATCAGGCTAGATCGGATCGAATACCGAGAGACGAAGCAATTTCGCCGAGTCTCCGGTCTCGTGTCCAGATCAAAAGAGCCTTTTCCAGGAGGGCAGAAGCGATCAGATGAAGATCGGTGACGCCGATTCCCTTTCGGTACAACGCCCGCGTTTCAATCAACGTGAACAGTTCATCCAATTCGGCTTCCTGCGCTTTGGCAAGCAGGGACAGATGAGAAACCACTTCTTCCCTGTTGGCAATGGAGCCAAGAGCCAGTTCCATCAGGATGAGCGGATGGATGGCGACTTCATCGTTCTGAAGTAGCTCCTGCAATCTTTGATCGGGCTTACGAAGATGGTCGATCCAGACCGAGGTGTCAACCAGAATCACCTGATTTCCCGACGCCGTGGTGCGGCTTTTGCCTTCGGATCACTGCCTCCCAACGCTGCCAGGCGTCTTGCGGCTTCTTGCTGCACCAGCCGGCTTAAAGCCAGCCGGACCAGGGCGGCCTTCTCCTTGATCCCGGTGTAGTGCTCTGCCTTCTTGACCAAGTCATCATCCAACAAAATAGTTGTTCTCATCGAACCCTCTGGTGTGCTTATTTTAGCATCATTCGGTGCTATTTCCAGTGCCTCAGTCCGCGGTTGCCCAAACCCTAAACACTCCCCAAAAATCCGAGAAGGTGCTGGAAATAAAACGCCTGATCATCCCATAAGTCCAGATGACTTCCATTGGGACAAATAACACACCTCGCGTTTGACATGAGTGTCGCCATCTTCCGCATATCCGCCGGGTCCATCTCGTCATACGTCGAACCCATGGTGAGCGTTTTCACCTTGATCTCGTGCAGCCGGTCCCAACGCTCCCAGTCTTTAAGGTTACCCGTCACCTCAAACTCGCTCTTGCCCTGCATCTGGTTGTAGATATTGTCATTCACGAGGCGAAACGCACGGGTCACGGGTTCGGGCCAGGGCGTCAGGCGGCAGATCATCTTCGGATACAAATTCTCCATCACGATGCGTGTATAAGCGGGGTCGTCGTAGTGCTTTGCCGCCTCCAGCGCATTGAACCGCACCAGAGCCTCGGGAGAAAGCAGTTGCGTCTTCAGCGCAGCCGTTCGCTTCAGGTAGGCTTGCGTGCCTGCGGTCATGTTGGAGATCACCAGGCCGCGCAGATGCTGTTGATAGTGCAGCGCATATTCCATTGCGAGGATGCCGCCCCACGAGTGGCCATACAAGACAAAATGATCCAGACCCAGTCCGCGACGAACCTCCTCCACTTCGGTGAGATAGCGGGGGAGCGTCCAGAGTGCCGGGTCGTCCGGTACATCGGAGTTACCCACACCAAGCTGGTCATAGTAGTACATCTCGATCCCGGCCTGGGGCAGGAAGGACTCCATGGCTTCCAGGTAGTCGTGCGGAAAGCCGGGTCCGCCGTGCAGCAGCAGGACCTTGACCGGCCCCGAGCCGATTCGTTTGGTCCACACTTTGTACTTGCCTCCGGCGACAGGAATCATGCGAATCCCCGCCACCCGGATTCCGCTGGGGTTCAAAGCGTCTGACGCAGGCGGCGCGTCTGGACTGGATTCCGCCTGCGCGGATATAGATAAAGGAGACGTATAGGCGGTTGCAGCCAAAGCAGCGGAGTATCCCAGGAACGTTCTGCGCTTCATATTCATGTCCCCTAGAATACTCGTCGATTGCAGGCCGCGATTCCGACCCGCTGGCCAGAATGGTTAGCTTAACCAGCGGACGCTTCCTCGAGACCCGGGCGCTCCGGCGCAGTTCGCGGGCGACGGCCGATAGTTCATGGGCCCCGAGGCTGCCGCCTTCGGGAAGGCATTGGCTCCGCTGTACGAGGGTCCAGAGACAGCGGTTGGCAAAACCGTTGTGCGCTTCTGTGG